>DVFN01000127.1 GCA_018713205.1 Candidatus Avoscillospira stercorigallinarum
ATCTTTTGCCCCATCCGTGCAGTTATAAAAGGGGGAAATACATACAGTATTCCCGCCCTTTTATAACTTTCGTATGAGGCAAAATCTTTGGCCGAATGCTCTTGCCAAATTGTGCGGTGCTGCCCTAAAAAAGCATTCCTTAGGGGAACTGCCCTCCCTTCACCCGAATCGGCGGCCGTTGCGCAGGACGGAAGTCCGGCAGGGGCCGAAGGCTTGCGGGCCGCCGCTGACGCTGGCAGGTAGTTCCGTTCCATGCGTTTCTAGCGGTCTGAAAGCCGGTTAACTATAGGCAATAAGCATAATAAGTTATTCTGCATAGGTATTTGTTATTCCCTCTTTCCCGTGGTACAATGAAGGCAGGGCTTCGATCAGCCCGCGCAGCCGGTCTCTGGGACCGGAGTTCCTTTCACATAATTTGAGTTACGCAATAACCGGGAGGTATGTGACAATGGCAGTAAAACAGACGGCAGGCAGAGACGCGCTGGGGGAATTCGCCCCTAAGTTCGCGGCGCTCAATGACGATGTCCTATTCGGCGAGGTGTGGAGCCGGGAGGACGAGCTCTCCCTGCGGGGCCGCTCCCTGGTGACGGTGGTGGCTCTGATGGCCCAGGGGCTGGTGGACAGCTCCTTTCAATACCACTTGACCACCGCCCGGCAAAACGGGATCACCCGGCAGGAAATCGCCGAAATTCTGACCCACGCGGCATTCTACGCCGGTTGGCCCAAGGCTTGGGCAGCCTTCCGGATGGCCAAGGAGGTCTGGGCGGACGCGCCGGACGGCGACGACAAAGCCCGGCATCAGCAGGAGATGGTCTTCCCCATCGGGACGCCCAACGATGGCTTTGCCCAATATTTCGTCGGGCAGAGCTATCTCCAGCCCCTCTCCACCAGTCAGGTGGGCGTGTACAATGTGACCTTTGAGCCGGGCTGCCGCAACAACTGGCATATCCATCAGGCCGCTAAGGGCGGCGGACAGATCCTCGTCTGCGTGGCAGGCCGCGGCTGGTATCAGGAATGGGGCCAGGAGGCCCGGGCGCTCCAGCCGGGAGATGTAGTCAACATTCCCGCCGGTGTCAAGCACTGGCACGGCGCGGCCACCGGCAGCTGGTTCTCCCATCTGGCCCTGGAAGTCCCCGGCGAGGACTGCTCCACGACGTGGCTGGAGCCCGTCTCCGACGATGCGTACGGCAAGCTGCCGTAAGGAGGTTATGATATGAAGGCATTAGTCGCTTATTTTTCCGCCACCGGCGTCACCGCCAAGGCGGCGAAGGCGCTGGCAGGCGCCGTGGGCGGGGACCTCTATGAAATCAAGCCCGCCGTCCCCTACTCCGCCGCGGACCTCAACTGGATGGACAAGGGGTCCCGCTCCAGCGTGGAGATGCGGGACGCCCGCTCCCGGCCCGCCCTGGCCGCCGCCGACGCCCCTGTGGCCGGGTACGATGTGATCTTCCTGGGCTTCCCCGTATGGTGGTACGTGGCCCCCACCATTGTCAACACCTTCCTCGAGGCCTACGACTTTACCGGCAAGACCATCGTTCTCTTTGCCACCTCCGGCGGCAGCGGCCTCGGAAAATCCGCGGCCGGCCTGCGCGCCAGCGCCCCCGGAGCCAAAATCATGGACGGCCGCTTGCTCAATGGCCGCCTCAACGAGGCCGAGTTGAAGGCCTGGGTCCAAGGGCTGAAGCTGTAGCCTCTCGGATCGCATCGTAAACAGCGCATATCCGACTCGTCTTTTCGCCGCGCCGGGATATCTTCTCCGAGAAGATATCCCGGCGGTTGTTTTGCCCGGGCGGCGCATATACTGTCCTTGACCAGATCCAAAAGGAGGAAATGCCATGTCGTCCCAGGGAACCATTCTCGCCCGCGTCTATACATCCGGGGCGCAGCTGCCGCTGAGCGGCGTGCCGGTCAGCTTTGCCCAGGTACTGCCCGACGGCCGCCGCCAGCTCCTGGCGCAGCTCTTTACCAATGCCAGCGGTCTGACACCGTCCCTTTCCATTGAGACCCCCGACCGCGCCGAAAGCCTTCAGCCCGGCGGCGCGCTCCAGCCCTACGCTCTGGTGGACATCCGCGCCGAGGCCCCGGGCTACAAGCCGGTCGAGGCCAGCGCTGTGCAGGTCTTCCCCGGCGTGGAGACCGTACAGCTGCTGCAGCTCATTCCCCTGCCCTTTGGAGACAGCGGTACGGTGATCTATCAGCCCGAGCCGCCCCAGAACCTATGATTGAGGTGGCGCCCCGTACCAATGTCATTCCGGTAATCCCCGAGACCATCACCGTTCATCTGGGGCCGCCCAACGCGCCGGCGGAAAATGTTACAGTCTCCTTTGCCGACTATGTCAAAAATGTGGCATCCAGCGAAATCTACCCCACCTGGAACGAAAGCGCTCTGCGGGCCAATATCCTGGCTATCATGTCCTACG
The DNA here is from genome assembly GCA_018713205.1 of Candidatus Avoscillospira stercorigallinarum. Lineage (GTDB taxonomy): Bacteria > Bacillota > Clostridia > Oscillospirales > Oscillospiraceae > Avoscillospira > Avoscillospira stercorigallinarum. Next base: position 2,421 of record DVFN01000127.1, read on the forward strand.
CCCTCAACCGGGTCTACACTGAGTACTACCCCAGCCGGGGCTATGACTTCGACATCACCAACACCACCGCCCGGGACCAGGCCTTTGTCAGCGGCCGGAGCTACTTTGAAAACATCTCCCAGCTGGTGGACGAGATGCTGGGCAGCTACATCCGGCGTCAGGGCTCCGTGGAGCCTCTGGCTGCCAAGTTCTGCAACGGTACTACCTCCACCTGCGACGGCCTCAGCCAGTGGGGCTCCGAGGCATTGGCCCAGGAGGGTCTCAATTCCTTTGAAATTCTCCAGTTCTATTACGGCGACGATATCGAAATCGTCTCCAACGCTCCCATAGAGGGCGTCACCGAATCTTACCCCGGCACGCCCCTGCGGCTGGGCAGTACCGGTCCGGCGGTGACGGTCGTTCAGGTCTCCCTCAACCGCATCGCCCAGAGCTACCCGGCCATTCCGAAAATCGACCCCGTGGACGGCATCTTCGGCCCCCAGACCGAGGAGGCTGTGAAGGTATTCCAGCAGATTTTTTCCCTGGACCCCGACGGCATCGTGGGCCGGGGCACCTGGTATCAGCTGGTGCGGATCTATGTGGCCGTGACCAAGCTGGCAGAGCTCCAGTCCGAGGGGCAGCAGTTTCTCTTTATTCAGGAGTACCCGAAATTCCTTTCCCTGGGCGACAGCGGCACTACCGTGGAACAGCTGCAATTTATGCTCCAGGTGATTGCCGCCTTCGTGCCAGAGGTCCGGGGCCCGGCCCTTACCGGCGTCTTCGACAACGACACGCTCTATGCCGTCCGGAGCTTTCAGAAATACGCCGGTCTGCCGGTCACCGGCAGCGTGGGCCGCGGCACCTGGGACGCCATTCTCAACCAGTTCACCGCCCTGGCTAAAACCGTTTTCGAGGACGGCGCCCTGTTCCCCGCAGGGAGCTTTATGGCGGAGGGGCTGGAACGCTGACACAGGAAAGCCCGGAGCGCGGTGCAGCCGGTTCCGGGCGGATATACAATCCGCCCCTACAGCACGCCGATTTTGCAACAAAAAAACCGCCGCTCCGGAGGGAGCGGCGGCTGGACGCGGTGCAATTACTGGATGGGCTCGAAGTCGGCGGCGCCGTGCTTGCACAGGGGGCAGATAAAGTCGGCGGGCAGCTCGTCGCCCTCATAGACGTAGCCGCAGACCTTGCAGACATAGCCCTTCTTGGCCGTATCCGGCTTGGGCTTGACGTTCTTCTGGTAGTAGGTATAGGTCATGGTCTCCTGGTCGGAGAGGCGGACGCACTCGGTGACGTCGCAAATAAACATCACATGGGTCTCCAGGTCCACCTTGTCGATGACGCGGCAGGAGATATAGGCGTTGGCGTACTTGTCCAGGAACAGCAGGCCGTTGTGGGACCGCTGGACATGGCGGAACTCGGCGAACTTATCCACGTCCCGGCCGGACTGGAAGCCGAAGTGCTGGAAGAGCTTGAAGGGCGCGTCCTCGGTCAGGGTGGAGATATTCAGCAGGCCCGTGGTGGCGATGACGTCGCAGGAGTAGTTCAGCTTATTGACCGTCACGGCCACGCGGTTGGGGGTATTGGTCACCTGGGTCACGGTGTTGACGATGCAGCCGTTGTCCTTGCCGTCACAGTCGCGGCTGGTGAGGACGTAGAGGCCGTAGCCGATATGGAACAGGGCGGTGGGATCGATGGTGTTCTCCACCACCTCCACCGGGGCGTAGCCCACTGCCAGCTCGTCGGCAAGAAGCTCCAGCTGCTGCTCGTTCTCCTCGCTGAGGGCGGAGCGGATGGTGATTTCGTTCTTGCAGTAGGTCAGGTCCTTGCACTTGGAGAGCCGGTCCTTCATGCCGCAGATGGCCGTGGGCGCCCAGGAGCCGTTTTCGATGAAGGCCACGGTCCGCTTCTGGAAGGCCCGCTCGGCCAGCTTGTCCAGGTAGGTGCGCATATAGGGGAAGATATCGGCGTTGTAGGTGGTGGTAGCCAGCACCAGCTTCTCATAGCGGAAGGCGTCGGACACGGCGGCGGCCATGTCGCACCGGGCCAGATCGTAGACCACGACCTGGGGCACGCCCCGCTTTTTCAGGGCCTCGGCCAGCTTCTTCACCGCCACGGCGGTATGGCCGTAGACTGAGGTGTAGCACAGGACAATCCCCTGCTCCTCGGGGGTGTAGCTGGACCAGAGATCGTAGAGCTTGATGTAGTAGCCCAGGTTCTCGGTGAGGACGGGACCATGGAGGGGGCAGATGGTGGCAATGTCCAGGGTGGCAGCCACCTTGAGGATATTCTGAACCTGCTTGCCGTACTTGCCCACGATGCCGATATAGTACCGGCGGGCCTCGTCGGCCCAGGGCTCCTGGACATCCAGAGCGCCGAACTTGCCGAAGCCGTCGGCGGAGAACAGGACCTTCTCCGAGGACTCATAGCTCATCATAACCTCGGGCCAGTGGACCATGGGCGCGAAGGCAAAGGTCAGGGTGTGGCTGCCCAGCTCCAGGGTGGAGAGGTTCTGGACCGTCAGGGTCTTCTCCATCTTCAGCTTGGGGAAGAATGCGGCAATCATCGGGAAGGTCTTGGCGTTGCCCACCACGGTGACAGAGGGGTACTTGTTCACAAAGGCCGCAATGGAGGCGGCATGGTCGGGCTCCATGTGCTGGACCACCAGGTAATCCGGCTGACGGCCAGCCAGGGCTTCGTCGATGTTTTTGAGCCACTCGGCAGTCTTCTTCTGGTCGATGGTGTCCATGACGGCCACCTTCTCGTCCAGAATCACATAGGAGTTGTAGCTCATGCCGTTGGGCACGACGTACTGTCCCTCAAAGAGGTCTACCTCGTGGTCGTTGGCGCCGACGTAGATGATGGAATCCGTGACTTTTTTCAGCATTTTCATAGCTCCTTCACAGCGTTTATCCAGGGTTGGGCAAAAAACTCTCAGTTGGAATTACTATAGCACAAATGCGGGCTCTTTTCAAGAACGATTCGCAAAATTGGCAGAGAATTCTACGGCCGGACTGCCCTGGGAATCCAGTGGGATATGCAGCAGGGTCTCCCGGATGTTGGCCTCGGGGTGCTCCAGAACGTAGGCCAGCAGGGCATGGAGGCGACGGCCCAGGGCGGGGCCGCGGAGCGCCGGGAAATCGGCGCCGGTGACAGCCAGATCCTTGAGCCAGAGGCATTCCCCGGAGGCCAAAATTTCCTCTACGGTCTCTGTCTGATGGGCCAGCGCGGCGGCGATTCGGCCCCGGGTCTCCCCTTCGGCGGACAGGAGCCGCTTCCAGCCCAGCCGGTCGCCGGGATATGGAATACGGGCCGCGGCCATGGCGTCCTGGGCCGGACGCTTGGGCAGCCGCAGTGCCTCCAGATCCAGGCTGGGATAGGCCCGGCAGAGGCCCGCCCAGCGGACAGCGGCCTTGGCGGGCAGGACCGCCAGGGCGCTCAGGTCCCGGGACTCGGTCAGGCCGAAGGCGGTCAGCAGGCCCAGCCCGGCCATCTCCGCCACGGTCTCCGGCCGGGGCGACAGCAGGGTCTTCTCCAGCTCGTCCCGCACCCGCTCGGCGGAGAGAGCCCGGGCCAGTCCGGCGCAGCGGCCGATGGCCGCCAGCGTCTCGCTCTCGACGGTGAAATCCAGCTGGGCTGAAAACCGCAGAGCACGGAGCATCCGCAGGGCGTCCTCCCGGAACCTCGTCTCCGGGTCCCCGACCGCCCGAAGAAGCCGCCGGTCCAGGTCGGCTTGGCCGCCAAAGGCGTCGTAAATCCGGCCCCACCGGTCCATGGCCATGGCATTGACCGTGAAATCCCGGCGGGCCTGGTCCTCCCGCAGGCTGCGGACAAAGGTCACCCGGTCCGGGTGCCGTCCGTCATGGTAGGACCCATCGGTGCGGAAGGTGGTCACTTCGGCCCCGGTATCCTCCAGCAGCACCGTCACTGTGCCGTGGGCAATGCCGGTGGGGACACAATGGCCGAACAGAGCCAGCACCACCTCCGGCATGGCGGAGGTGGTGATATCCCAGTCGTGGACCGGGCGGCCCAGCAGCCGGTCCCGGACGCATCCGCCGACGTAATACGCCTCGTACCCCGCTTGCTCCAGGGTATCCAAAATTTCCGACGGCGCTCTCGCTGTCATCGTTGATCCCACCATTTCTCGGCGCAGCGGCAAAGTTTCCCTTGTATTCTGCTCCGTTCTATTATATAATGCAACTTTGGTATCCGGACGCTGCGCCGGGCTCTATCCTGACATATTTCACCTGTTTTACGGTTATTATACGAGGGACAGCTCCGTTCCGCAACTGGAATCATCTCTTCTGGAGGCAAAACTATGAAAGCCATTGAAGCCTATCTCACCCCCGGCACCCACGCCCATCTGGTGGGCATCGGCGGCGTCTCCATGCGTCCCCTGGGTCTGGTACTCAAAGCCCGCGGCCTGGTCATCACCGGGTCGGACATGAACCAGTCCCCGGCCACCGACGAGCTGGAGGCCCAGGGCATCCCCGTGGCCATCGGCCATCGGGCGGAGAATATCGAAGGCGCCGCCCTGGTGATCCGCACCGCCGCCGCCCACGACGACAACCCCGAAATTGCCGCCGCCCGGGCCAAGGGCATTCCGGTCTTTGAGCGGGCCGAGGCCTGGGGCATCCTGATGCGCAGCTACCCCAACGCCATCTGCATCTCCGGCACCCACGGCAAGACCACCACCACCTCCATGATTACCCAGATCTTTATGGAGGCGGATCAGGACCCCACGGTGATGATCGGCGGCACGCTGCCTCTGCTCCACGCCTCCCACCGGGTAGGTCACGGCGACACCATTATTATGGAGAGCTGTGAGTACTGCAATTCCTTCCTGAACTTCTTCCCCACGGTGGCTCTGGTGCTCAACATCGAGGCCGACCATCTGGATTTCTTCAAGGATCTCGCCGACATCCAGGCTTCCTTCCGCAAGTTCGTCCAGCTGGTGCCGGAGCAGGGCCGGATCATCGCCAACGGCGACGACCAGAACACCCTGGACGCGCTGGCGGGGCTGCCCTATCGAACCTTCGGCATGGGCGAGAACTGCTTCGTCCGGGGCCAGAATTTCTCCGAGGATTGGCGGGAATTTGACGTGGTCTGCGGCGGCGAGCCCTACTGCCATGTGTCGCTGACCGTGGTGGGACGGCACAACGCCATGAACGCCTTGGCCGCCTGCGCCGCCGCCCACAACGCCGGTATTCCCGGTGATGTAACCGCTCGTGCCCTCCACAGCTTCACCGGCGCGGGCCGCCGGATGGAGTTCAAGGGCCAGTACAACGGCGCGGATATCTATGACGACTACGCCCACCACCCCGGCGAGCTCCACGCTCTGCTGACCGCCGCCAAGACCATGGGCTACAGCCGCATTCTCTGCGCCTTCCAGCCCCACACTTATACCCGTACCAAGGCCCTGTTCGGCGATTTCGTTCGGGAGCTCCAGACCGTCGATGTAGCTATTCTCACCGATATCTTTGCCGCCCGGGAGAGCAATATCGTCGGCGTATCCTCCAAGATGCTGGCCGACGCCATTCCCGGCTCGGTGTACTGCCCCTCCCTGCCCGAGGTAACCGAGTATCTCCGCGCCGAGGCCCGGCCCGGCGACCTGATCCTCACGGTGGGCGCGGGCGATATCTACAAGGCCGGCGCGGCGCTGCTGGCGTACTGACCGTATGCAGCGCCCAGCCCACGCTGTTTCTGCTGCCATTTCGCTCCGTTCGGCGAAATGGCAGTTTATTTTCCAGCGGAAGTCTGCTATAATCAGACAAAAGACAGGCCGCTGACTGCGGCAGCAAGGAGCAATGCTATGACCAGATCCAACGCCAGAGAGATCGTCGCCAATCTCATCTATGAGATGAACTTTACCCAGGACAGCGCCGACGCCGTGGTAGATCTCACCATGGAGCCGGTGTACTACGATACCCTGGGGCAGGAATCCGCCGCCTATGCCGAGAAGCCCAGCGCCCAGCTGGCCTATATCCGCGATGCGGTCCGGGGCATTCGGGAAAAGCGCGAGGAGCTGGACGGCTACCTGGCCAAGTATGCCATCAACTGGAGCGTCTCCCGAATCTCCAAGGTCGCCCGGGCCATCCTCCATGTGGCCATGTACGAGGCCCTCTATGTGGACGATGTGCCGGTGGACGCTGCCATCAGCGAGGCCGTGGAGCTGACCCGCAAGTATGAGGACGAGGATGTGGTGGCCTTTGTCAACGGAATTCTCGGCTCCTTTGCCCGGGACCTGGAGAAAACCCATGGTTCTGGGGATTGACACCAGCAACTACACCACCTCCGCGGCGGTGTTTCACGGCCGGGAGGGCATCAACCGCTCCCGGCTTCTTGACGTGGCCCCGGGCCAGCTGGGCCTAAGGCAGAGCGATGCTCTCTTCTCCCATGTGAAGCGGCTGCCGGAGCTGATGGAACAGCTCTTCGCCGAGACCGGACCCGGAACCCTGGAGGCCGTGGCCGTCTCCACCCGGCCCCGGGCCGTGGAGGGGTCCTATATGCCCTGCTTCCTGGCCGGGGTGTCCGTGGCGAAGTCCCTGGCGGCGGCCTTGGGCATCCCCTGCTGCGAGGTATCGCACCAGCAGGGCCATGTGGCCGCTGCCCTCTGGTCCGCCGGACGGCTGGACCTGATGGACACGCCCCATCTGGCCTGGCATCTCTCCGGCGGCACCACGGAGCTGCTTCTGGTGGAGCCCGAGGGCAGGAACGTCCGGTGCGCCAAGCTGGGCGGTACCAGCGATATCTCCGCCGGTCAGATCATGGACCGGACCGGCCAGCTGCTGGGACTCCCCTTCCCCTCGGGCAAGGCGTTGGACCAGCTGGCCACCGGGGTCAGCGTCAAGCAATTCCGGGTGAAGACCAACGGACTCACCTTCTCCCTGTCGGGCCTGGAGAACAAGATCCGGGAATTTCACGAACAATCCGGCAGCGACGCCGAGACTGCCGCCTATGCCATCGGCTCGGTCTGCGGCGCGGTGCTGCGGGTCACCCAGGCGGCCCAGGAGCAGTATCCCGGCCTGGAGGTGGTCTTCTCCGGCGGCGTGGCGTCCAACAGCCAGCTGCGGCGGGTCTGCTCCTTCGGCGTCTTCGCCGCCCCACAGTTTTCCACCGACAACGCCCTGGGCGTCGCCGTCCTGGGCCACAGGCTGGTGCTCGGCCATGACGAACCGTTAGTACCGCACCCCCGCTGATCGTAACAGAGCCGGATACCTGAGAGGGAAGGCTCCCCTTGAGGGGAGCTGGCGCGGAGCGCCTGAGAGGTGTTTCCGCACTGAAAGCTTCCCGCAGGGTTCCGGCCTGTGCAGAGGGCGCTGACGCGCCGCCGCCCTTCGGGCTGCACACCTCTCCGTCACGCTGCGCGTGCCACCTCCCCTCAAGGGGAGGCATTAGTCGGTGCGGTCGGCGCACTGCCTTGCACACACCCCAGCGGGCGACTGATAGTCGCCCCTACGCCAAATTTGCAGGCAGGGCCGTAGGGGCGGCTAGCAGCCGCCCGTGCCCAGCGGCAGCAACCACCGGGGCGCGGTCACGACGCACCTGGTTCCGGGCGGAGTGTGTTGCACACGGCGGCTGGCGGGCCGCAATGTCAGGAGGCTCTATGGAACAGAAGATTTTCAACGTCTCCGAGGTCAATCAATATCTCAAATCCCTGCTGGACGCCGACCGGCTGCTGGCGGGGCTGACAGTGCGGGGCGAGATCAGCAACTACAAGGTCTATCCCTCGGGACATCACTATTTTTCGCTGAAGGATTCCGGGGGCGCCATCCGGTGCGTCATGTTTCGGGGGCCGGCCTCGGCGCTGCGGTTTCGGCCGGAGAACGGCATGCAGGTGCTGGCCACAGGGCGGGTCACGGTCTTCCCCCGGGATGGGGCCTATCAGCTCTACTGCGAACGGCTGACGCCCGAGGGCGTCGGCGACCTCTACGTGGCCTTTGAGCAGCTGAAGGAGAAGCTCTACAAGGAAGGCCTCTTTGATCCGGCCCACAAGCTGCCCCTGCCGGTCTTCCCCAAGCGCATCGCCATCGTCACCTCGGCAGCCGGAGCCGCCATCCACGACATGCTCCGGATTCTCGGCAAGCGGTACCCGCTGACCAAGGTGATCCTGCTGCCGGTGCGGGTCCAGGGCGCCGAAGCCCCCGCGGAAATCGCCGGGGCCATCCGCTACGTCAACCGCCACCAAATCGCCGACCTAATTATCACCGGCCGGGGCGGCGGCTCCATGGAGGACCTCTGGGCCTTCAACGACGAGCGGGTGGCGCGGATGATCTATCTATCCCAAATCCCCGTGATCTCCGCCGTGGGCCATGAGCCGGACGTGACCATCTCGGACTTTGTGGCCGACCTCCGGGCCGCCACGCCTTCCAATGCCGCCGAGCTGGCTGTTCCCGACCAGGGGGAGCTGCGGGAGCGGATCTCCGGCCTTCTGTCCCGGCTCCACCAGGCCGAGACCAAACGGCTCAAGCTCTGGCGGCAGCAGGCCGAACGGCTCCGGGATGCCCGGGTGCTCCAGAGTCCGAAAAACTACCTGGAGGACCGCCGGGTGCTGCTGGACCACCAGCTCAGCCGTCTGGAATCCGCCGTGAAGCAGCAGCTGCTGCGCAAAAATCAGGGCTACGTCCGGGCCCGGACGGCTCTGGAGGCCATGAGTCCCCTGCTGGTTCTCGGCCGGGGCTACTCCATGACCCGGGACCGGCAGGGCCGGGTGCTCACCGACGCCGCTGCCGTAAAGCCCGGCGATCAACTCACCATTTCCCTCCGCCGCGGTCAGGTGGAGGCCCAGGTGCTGCGCACCGAAGGAGGCAGTGATGGAACAGGAACAGAAGAACATGACCTTTGAGGAGAGCCTCCAGCGGCTGGAGGCCATCGTCCGGCAGATGGAGCAGGGCAACGTGTCCCTCCAGGAATCCCTGAACCTCTTTGAGGAGGGCTCCAAGCTGGCCCGCCAGTGCGGGTCCCTGCTGGACGAGGCAGAGCTGAAGGTGGTCCGGCTGATGAAGGGGCCGGACGGCAATCCCGTAGAAATGGAGTTTCACGATGGAGCAGACGTTTAATGAGCAACTGAAAACCTACCAGCAGGCCGCCGAGGACTACCTCTCCCGCTGCTTTACCGACGAGACCCTGCCCCAGCAGACGCTGTTTGAAGCCATGCGCTACAGCCTGTTGGCCGGAGGCAAGCGAATCCGCCCGGTGCTGGTGCTGGAATTCTGCCGCCTCTGCGGCGGCGACTGGCACAAGGCCCTGGACTTCGCCGCCGCCCTGGAGATGATCCACACCTACAGCCTCATTCACGACGATCTTCCCTGCATGGACAACGACGACTACCGCCGGGGCCGGTTGACCAACCACAAGGTCTTCGGCGAGGCCCAGGCTGTGCTGGCCGGCGACGGACTGCTGACCGCCGCCTTCTCCACCGCCGCCGGAGCCGACGCGCTCCCGGAGACCATCGCCGCCGTGGTCAAGACCTTGGCCGACTGCGCCGGTCCCTTGGGCATGGTGGGCGGTCAGGTGCTGGACATGGAGGGCGAGCAAACGCAATTGGACGCCCAGGGGCTGCTGGACATCCATCGCCGCAAGACCGGCGCGCTGATCGTGGCCGCCTGCACCCTCGGCGTATTGGCCGCCCGGGGAACCCAGGCCCAGCTGGACGCCGCCCGGCAGTACGCCGAGGCTCTGGGTCTCGCCTTCCAAATCAAGGACGATATGCTCGACGAGACCGGCGACGCCGCCAAGCTGGGCAAGGCCGTCCATATGGACGGCAACAAGACCACGTTCGTCACCCTCTACGGCCTGGAGGCCTGCGAGGGGTACTTACAGCAGGAGAACGCCAAGGCCTTGGCCGCCCTGGAGGCCTTCGAGGACCGGGCCTTTTTGACGGAGCTGACCAAGCGCCTCGCCAGCCGGGACCACTGACCCGGCCGTGGAAAACAACGCACCCGGTCCGGGCGGATATATAATCCGCCCCTCAGCGTGTCGAAAAAGTCTTTTCGCCACGCTGTGCGTATTTTTAAACTTTCTAAAAAGTTTAAAAATACGTGTCGATTGAACGCGAAGGGGGCTTTTTGCCCCCTTCACACTTCCCCCGC
>DVFN01000017.1 GCA_018713205.1 Candidatus Avoscillospira stercorigallinarum
TCTGTCACAGACATTTTCAGCGAGGTTTTTCGACAGTCTGAATACTGTTGTATTTCCCCCTTTTATAACTGCACGGATGGGGCAAAAGATTGGGCGAAGGCCGCAGACACAATTGTGCGGTGATGCCTTAATCATGCCCTCCACGGTCAATGTCTCCTTGGTCACCACCAGGCGGCACTCGGGATAGGCCGTGGCCAGCTCGGTCTGGAAGGCCGGGCCCTTCATCTGGTTCTGGGGCGCGCCGTTGCGGATTCCCTGGGCCTCGTAGACCTAGGCGGTCTTCTGAATCTCGTTGCAGGGGAACACCATATTGACGCCGGGCTCGATGGTATCCTCCACCTCGATGGTCAAAACGCCGGTGTGGCCATGGAGGTACTGGGCCTCTCCTTTGAAGCCGTAAAACCGGTGGGCGTACTGTAAGTCCAATGTGGTAATGCTTCTCATGATAAAACCTCCTCGCAATTTGATTGACCAGTCTCAAGACTTGTTCTCTGAATGGCTGACCTACCGTTCCGGCGGCACGGTCATGGGGCCCTCGGAAATACGCGGCTCCTGCGCGCCGCTCGGCTGTGTCCGAGGCCATGTTCTAATGATACTATATTCCAAATCCGGTATTTATACTGTGACAAAACCACCATATGGGATATTTTTCAATTTCACAAGTACCATTCCCAAAATAAAAGCTGCCATGACGCGGTCCGCCGAACCAAGGGCGAACGTATCATGGCAGCCTTGATGATGCCGTGGGCGATGGCGCATTCTCCCATGCGGAACATGCGCCGCTCCAGGTCGAAATACGCAACATCCATTCAGTGTTTACGTTCTGAGAATTTTTTCCATAGGCTTCCCCTGGGCCAGCTCGTCCACCAGCTTGTCCAGGTATCGGATTTCCCGCATCAGCGGGTCCTGGATCTCTTCGACCCGGACGCCGCAGATCTTCCCGATGATCCGGACCCGGTTCGGATTCAGGGCCGGAGCTTGACGGAAGAAGTCGCCGTAGCAGAGCGCCGACTGCTCCAGCCGGGCCAGCTCCTCCGGGGAATAGCCCGTGAGCCAGGCGGTGACCTGCGCCACCTCTTCCCTGGTGCGTCCCTTTCTCTGGGCCTTCTGGACCAGCAGCGGATAGACCTTGGAAAAAAGCATCTGCGTCACATCAGTACGGGGCATGGCGTCAACCTCCCAACAGACTTTGATCGAAGGCGAACAGCGCCTCGTTGATCTCGAAGATATTGTAGTTGCCCCGGGCGATAAAATATTCGACGATGATATCGAATTTGCTGGCGTGGGAGAAGGCGAAGCCCGCCTTTTGCAGCAGGTCCCGGGCCTCGTCCAGGGGCAGCTCCAGGGCGACGGCAAAGGCCATGGCCGTGGGCTTGGAGGGCTTATAGTGGACGTCGGACCGGATCTTGGAGAAGAGCTTCCGGTCGATGTTGGCCTTTTTGTAGCACTGGGCGTCGGTCATGCCCGCCTCGTCGATTTTCCGCAGCAGCATCTGAGAAAAGCTCTCGTCCAGCTGGGAAACGGCCTCCCGTAGGCTGGGCGCGGCGCTGGGCATGGCCGCCGCACAGGGCGCGGTGAAGAGATCCCGGCGGGCCTGCTCCGCCCGGAGATCCGTATGGGCCGAGACGTAGCGGTCGTCGATATAGGCGGCAATGTCGGGGAACAGCCGCGTCCCGAAGTCATAGGCCGTCCGGTCATAGATCACCAGATACACCGTCATCTCATGGGACAGCAGGAATCCGGCGACGGTGTCCACGGCGACTTGCAGGGCCTGGTCCTTGGGATAGCCGTAGACGCCGGAGGAAATCAGAGGAAAGGCCACGGTCCGGCACCGGTGGGCTGCCGCCAGCTCCAGAGAATTGCGGTAGGCAGAGGCCAGCAGGTCCCGTTCGCCGTGGCGGCCGTCCCGCCAGATGGGGCCCACAGTGTGAATCACATACCGGGCCGGCAGCCGGTAGCCCTTGGTGAGCTTGGCCTCGCCGGTCCTACAGCCGCCCAGGGTCCGGCATTCCCGCAGCAGCGCCGGACCGGCGGCCCGGTGAATGGCGCCATCCACGCCGCCGCCGCCCAGCAGGGTCTCGTTTGCCGCGTTGACAATGGCGTCCACCGCCATGGTGGTGATATCATTTCGCACGATTTGCAGGGGCATGAGATGCCCTCCTTCCCGTGATAAGACAAGATCCGCTTTTCGTCCATCAAGCTATCCGTATCATACCACATAGGCTCTTCCGGCACAATCCTCTCTACCCTCGCAAGGATCTTCCTAAAAGAGCCAATTCAGCTGGTTACAGCATCGCCAAAGAGCTGATAGACTTCCGGCGCATCGGGCGTCTCCTCCGGAACGACCACCAGCTGCATGTCTCCGATGCAATCGCCCGAGAACAGTAAATAGTACAGACTGCCGCCGCTGCGGACGTAGAAATTGCTGGGCCAGCCGGGCAATACCGAAATGGTACTCGTAAAGCCATAGTCGGAAAACAGCTCCGTCTCAGGCGGCGGAGACGCCTCTTCCACGTCGCCGGTGGTCAAATCCACGCGATATTCGCGGTAATCCTCTTCATGATATCCCGTACTGGTGAGATAGGCATAGTCGCCTTCCGCGTCCACCTGGACCACCAGCACCGCAGCTCCCTGGCCGTCGGGTGCGACCTCCAATGTTCTGAGGTCCAGCTGATGGACCATGGTCTTTTGCTGGAGATCCGCCACAAAGAAGCCATAGAGATAGTGAAATACCAGCCTCTCTTCATCGGCATAGTCAATGGTCGCCATGATCGACCCGATGGGCAGGTCCAGATAGGCGTCCAGCTCCTCCGCGTCCATGGCATAGGCGGATACGTAGGTCACCGGCTCCGGCTCTGGTTCCGGGTCCGCAGGGGGCGTTTCGCTCTCCTGCGGCGTCTGCGTTGCAGCTGCCGGTAATTTCGTCTCGATTGGTTCAGTCTGGGGCTCAGGATTAAAGCCCAGGCAGGCCGTCAGCGTCAGGCAAACCAAAATACCGCCCGCCACGGCAATCGCCGATTGTCTCCGAAAGCCCATGATATGCGCAATTCTGCCCCGAACCTCCCGTTCTCCAAAGGCCGGCGGTACGCCGAACGTGCCCTCCGCGCCGGAGGAGCACCGCAGCAGCGTCTCGGCATAGGCCGCCCGGATGTCCGACGGGCTTTGCCGCAGCACCGCCTCGTCACAGGAGCGCTCCATATCCTGACAGGCCAGCCCAAAGGACAGCCAGACCAGCGGATTAAACCAGTGGAGACAGAGCGCCGCCGCGCCGAGGAGCTTCCAAAGCGGATCACCCCGGCGGATGTGCTGCCGCTCATGGGCGAGAATATGCGCCCGTTCCGTCTCGCCCAGGGACGACGGCAGATAGATCTTGGGGCTTACAATGCCCAGAACAAAGGGTGTTTCAATGGCATCCGCCAGATAGACGCGCTCCCCCAGCGGAAGCGCCCAGCGCAAGCTCCGCCGCAGCCGGAATAGCCGCCACAGCTGAACGCCCGCCAGGGCCACGGCCCCCGCCAGCCAGAGAACGCTGGCCGCGGCGCGCAGCGTAGGGGTCTGCCGCGCCGCCGTCTCCGAGTCGGCCCGGCCTGGATGCGCCGCACCATCGGGGGTCGGTGCGGGACGGAGAGAAATGAGCGTCACTTCGGATGGACCCACATAGGTCATTTGCCCCGATTCCGCTGCCGGTGTCTCCAGAAGGTTCAGCAGGGAGACGGGGGATGGCAGCGACAAGGGACACAGCAGCCGGAAGAGCACCAGACCCCAGAGCAAATAGGAAAAGAGCTTCGAAGTGCGGCGGAGCAGCAGCCGGGCCGCCAGTACCAGGACGATCGCCACGCTAGCTGTAATGGACATATTGACTACGGTCCCAAATACGGTCTCCAGCACGGGTCTCACCTCCCCTGGTCGATGATGCGCCGGATAGACGCCACTTCTTCGGCGGACAGCTTCTTTTGCGATGTAAACGCAGTCAGAAACAGCGGCAGGGAGCCTCCAAAATGCTCCGCCACGAAGGACTCGCTCTGCTTGGCCAAAAACGCTTCGCGGCTAAGCTGGACGGTCACCAGACCGCCGGTGTTCTGAAACAGGCCCCGCTGGCACAGCCGCCGCAGAACCGTGTAGGTCGTGGATTTTTTCCACTGCAATTCCCGCTGGCAGAGCTTGACCAGCTCGCCGGACGCGATGGGCGCGTTGGCCCAGATCAGCTCCGCAAATCGGAGCTCCGCCGCCCCCAGCCTGAGTTCCTCCATGTCCCATCCTCCTTTGGTCTACAGCTTGTAAACTTATGGTTTGAGTTTACAGGATGTAGACCGGCTTGTCAAGCCCCGCGGCGGAATTGCTTTTCCGGCTGCCGCATGATATACTGTTCCTAATCAAACGAAAGTCCAGGTGTTTTCCATGCAGTCTCCGGCGCAGACCTCCCAGGAGGAGCTATTTCAATCCCTTCCCGTTCCCGCCGCATTGCGGAAGATGATCGTTCCGGCCATCATCAGTCAGCTGATCGTGCTGATCTACAATATGGCCGACACCTTCTTTGTCGGGCAGACCAACAATCCCTATATGGTGGCGGGCACGTCGCTGATGCTGCCGGTGTTCAATATCACGCTGTGTCTGGCCGGGCTGGCCGGAATCGGCGGCGGCTCCCTGATCTCCCGGCTGTTGGGTCAGGGACGGGAGGACGAGGCCCGGAAGGTCAGCGCCTTCTCCCTCTACCTGGGTCTGGCCATCTCGGCTCTTTTCGCCCTGGGGATCGGCCTCTTTATGGAGCCCGTGCTGACGCTCCTGGGCGCGGGGGACAACACCTATGCCTACGCCCGGCAGTACGCCCTCTGCGTCATCGTCATCGGCGGCATTCCCACGGTGCTGTCCAATGTGCTCTCCAACCTGATCCGCAGCGTCGGCCGCTCTCGGGAGGCCAGTGCCGGGATTATCCTGGGCGGCCTTCTCAATATCGCTCTGGACCCGCTCTTTATGTTCGTCCTGCTGCCCAGAGGGCAGGAGGTGCTGGGCGCTGGTATCGCCACGTGCCTGTCCAACTGCGTCGCCCTGCTGTACTTCCTCATCATCATGGCCCGGCTGGGCCGGGGCTCGGTGCTCACCTTCTCGGCTCAGGTGGGTCTGCCGGAGCGAAGCAGCATCTCCGCCGTCTTCGGCGTGGGCGTCCCCTCCGCCATCGCCACCTTCCTCTTCGACCTGGACTACGTCATCCTCGACAAGCTGATGGTGGCCTATGACGATCTGGCCTTGGCGGCCATCGGCATCGTGCTCAAGGTCGAGCGGTTCCCCCTGAACGCCGGAATCGGCATCTGTCAGGGTATGATGCCGCTGGTGGCCTACAACTACGCCGCCGGGAATAAAAAGCGGATGCAGCACACCATCTCGCTGGCGCTGTGGCTGGGTCTGGCCATCGCCGCCGTCAGCATCGCCCTCTATGAGCTCTTCGCCGTGGAGTTCTCCCACCTCTTTATGAAGGACCCCCAGACGCTGGCGCTGGCCTCGCAATTCCTGCGCATCCGGGTGCTGGCCACGCCGCTGATGTTCCTCAGCTTCTTTACGGTTCACCTGTTCCAGGCCTTCGGCAAGGGACGAACCGCCCTCTTTTTGGGCGTGACCCGCTGGCTGGCGTTCAATATCCCCATGCTGTTTCTGCTCAACGCCCTCTTCGGCATGTTCGGCCTGGTGTGGTCCCAGGTGGCGGCGGACTCGCTGACGGTGCTCCTGTCGGCCTTCGTCTACTGGAAATACCGGCCCGACCCCGCCCGGCTCCAGACCCCAAGCTGAAACCTGCCCGCCTCCATTCTACGCCGGAGAATGGAGGCGGTTTCTCTTGACAAGTTGCTCTACAGCGTGTAGAATAAAATTACTCTACAGCATGTAGAATACAAGGAGGGATTTCGATGCAGAAGATGGGTCCATTGGAATCGCGGTTTGCCGACCTGATTTGGAGTCACGAGCCCCTGCCCTCTCGAGAGTTGGTGCGCCTGGCCGCCGAGGCCCTCTCCTGGAAGGCGACCACCAGCTACACGGTCCTCAAGCGGCTGTGCGACCGGGGCCTGTTTCAGAACCAGGGCGGGACGGTGACCTCGCTGGTCTCCCGGGCGGATTTTTACGCCATGCAGAGCGAACAGTTCGTCGAGGAGACCTTCGAGGGGTCACTTCCGGCCTTTCTGGCGGCCTTCAGCTCCCGGAAGCGGCTCTCGGACCGGGAAATTGACGAGCTCAAGGCCATCATTGACGGCATGCGGAGGTGAGCTTGATGCTGCAATCCCTGTTTTCCACCCTGCTCAATATGAGCCTGACGGCCAGCGTTGTCATTGCGGCGGTGCTGGCGCTGCGGCTGCTCCTCCGGAAAGCGCCCCGGGCCATTTCCTATGCCCTTTGGGCCGTGGTGCTGTTCCGGCTGCTGTGTCCGGTGTCTCTGCCGTCGGCGGCGTCGCTCTTTTCGCTGCTGGACGCCCCGGCCCGGGAGACCGGCGCGCTGACCAGCCGCATCGAATATGTGCCGGAGACCATCCAGCGTCCCGCCCTGGTCCCCACGGAGCTTCCCGAGGCTCCGCTCTCTTCGGACGCGGCACCGGAGGCAGAGCCTCTCGCCCTGGAAGACGCGCTGCCCTGGATCTGGCTGGCCGGGGCCGCGGCCATGGTCCTCTGGGCCCTGGCCGGTCTCGGACGGCTGCGGCGGAAGCTGCGGACCGCCTCGCCCCTGGGCGGCCGGGTCTACTTGGCGGACGGCATTGCCACGCCCTTTGTGCTGGGCCTGTTCCGACCCAGGATCTATCTCCCCTCGTCCCTGGAGCCCCGGGAGCGCGGATACATCCTGCTCCACGAGCGGCTCCACATCCGGCGGCTGGATCATCTCTTCAAGCTGCTGGCCTACGGGGCATTGTGCCTCCACTGGTTCAATCCCCTGGTCTGGGTTGCCTTTCTTCTGGCCGGACGGGATATGGAGGTCTGCTGTGACGAGGCCGTCATCCGGACGCTGGGGCCCGACATCCGGGCGGATTACGCCGCTTCCCTGCTGACGCTGGCGGTGGGACATCCCGTCTTCGGCGCGACGCCGCTGGCCTTCGGGGCGGGAGATCCCAAGGGCCGAATCCGGCATCTGGCCCGGCTGCGCAGGCCCGCCCTCTGGGCCGTCCTGGCGGCCATCCTCCTCTGCGCCGTCGTAGCCGTGGCGCTGCTGACCAATCCGGCGCAAAAAACCGCCGCCGGCCCTTGGACCGGGGCGGAGAAGTGGTTGGACGGCCTGGAGGACGGCATGGACTGGGACGGCCAGCAGGAAATCAGCCTGGACGCCTTCCCCGGCGTCACCTTCCGCTG
The DNA here is from genome assembly GCA_018713205.1 of Candidatus Avoscillospira stercorigallinarum. Lineage (GTDB taxonomy): Bacteria > Bacillota > Clostridia > Oscillospirales > Oscillospiraceae > Avoscillospira > Avoscillospira stercorigallinarum. Next base: position 7,321 of record DVFN01000017.1, read on the forward strand.
GACGCCCGAACAGGTGGAGGCCGTCACCGAGGATGAAACGATCTCCCTCTACACCGGCATGCCCGTCTGGAGCGTCTACTTTGCCGAGCTCAGCGGCGACGGTCTGCCGGAGCTCTGCTCCACGGTCAGCATGGGCTCCGGCGTCATCGACAACCGGGTCGTGGTCTACGACTATGCCAAGGGCGTCGTCTATACCATCGTGGAGAGAGGAGAGCACGACTTCACCCTCTCCCTGGAGGACGGGGTGCTGCTGGTAACCAAAACCGACTACGACACCGGCGCCGTCGTGGACCGGGGCCCGCTGGTCTTCGAGGACGAGACGGTGATGGTCCGGTGGGAGAATGCGCCCTCCAGTCTCGCCACGGATCTCACCTATGTCTCCTATCAGTGTCTCTACCGCGCTGCCGCCAGCTCCACCTTTGATCCCGGCGGCGACAGCGGCTGCCTCTATGTGGCCGCCCCGGATTCCTTTACGATCTATGACCGGAACAGCCAAGGGACCAGCGATAGCGTAGACACGGCGGGCGGCAGGGCCGTTCTGGCCGATATACCGGTGGACCAATGGAGCTGGCAGCCCTTCCCCTATGCCCAGGCGGAATGGGCGGCGCTGTTCCCGGACGGGGCATCGGAGCTTTCCCAGCTTCCGGCCCAGGCCGCGTCCCTCTATTATCAGCCGCTGAATGAACAGTGGTTCCTGCTCCAGGTGGAGGGCGACCCATGGCTCTGTGAAATGCGGGACGGCCAGCTCTGGAGCATGTATAGCCTAATCGCCGAGTCGGCCATGGGCGTGGCCCAATGGGAATATGCCCCGGCCCTGTCCTCCCGGCGTCCCTATTTTCCGCTGCACTTCGACCTGTCCTTCACCGAGGGCACGGCTTCCTGTGAGGGCGGCGCGCTGATGGTCCAGGACCGCGGCGAGACGGCGGTATCCCTGACGTCCGGCGACGGGCTCTACTGGTCTCCCCTGGACGCAGACGGCACCCAGGCGGACCGGGCGGTCATCCGCTTTTCCCTCTCCGACGGGGCCGGGCTGGTCTATGCCGGAACCGTCTATCTGACAGCCTCGGGCGGGACCGACGGGCGGCAGGTCTACACCGCCTCCCTGGTGGGAACGGGCCTGCACCTCTCCCCTGACGCCCTGGACGAGGGTGGGCGCATTGCCGCGGCAGACGGCGCGGAGACCGTCTTCTCCGCTAATTTCGGCGGCAACACGTCCTTTGAGCAAAAGCTGGTGCTGACCGAGGACGCGCCCCGCTGGTCGGTCACCGTCCAAAATACCGGCGATGCGGCCATCCTGATGGAGTTGGAGGGAACGGTCTATCGAATTGAGACGGGCCGTTCGGAGACCATCGGATCGGAGGGACCCTGGACGCCGGGGACCTACATGGTGGGCTTTTCCGGAGCAGGCCTTTCCCACATGGAGGGCAGCGTCCGGGCTGTGCGCACCGCCGCCCCCGGCGCGGCCGAGACCACGGCCCAGGTGTTCTATGACCTGGGCAATGGTCCCCTGGCCTGCACCGCCGCAGACCTGCCCCGCTACATCTTCTATACCAATACCACCGAAATCGCCGTGGTCCTGGAGGGAACGGACGGGACCGGCAGCCTGACGCTGCTGGATATCAGTCAGGGCAGCGAGGAAATCCTCTTCGGCCATGTTGGCTCGGACCAACCTGCCTGCACCTTCTCCAATCTGACGGCCTCCCGCCTGTATCAACTGGCCTGGGACGGCCCGGCGGACTGTCTGCTCACCGTCAGCGACGGATAGCGCTTATTCCGCTTCCTCTGGCTCTTCCGCCGGGGCGGAGAACAGTAGGGCGCTCAGCTCCCGGGCCTCCTGGAGCCGGGCATAGCGGACATAGAGCCGCAATCGCTCGAACATGCCGCCGGATTTGATGACTAGACCGGCGCCATAGGTGCTCTTGGTCCAGACCTCAATGCCGTTCTGCCGGAGCACATCCTCCAGCATCCGGGCCCACATGGTTTCCTGTTCCATCAGAAAACAAATATCGTCCGGCTGGGGCTGCCGCCCTGCCTTGCTGCCGCAGACGGGGCAGCGCGCGCCTTCATAGATCCGATTACATGCTTCGCAGTACATCTCGGTACCTCCTTTTCCGTCCTCCCCGGACGGCTCCCAAAAGAGTTCATCCAATGTCTTGTCCAACACCCGGCAGATTCTTGTGCACAACTGGAGCGTCGGATTATAGTCCCCCTGCTCCAGGGCATTGATGGTCTGCCGGGACACGCCCACGGCATCGGCAAGAGCCTGCTGCGACAGGTCCCGCGCCGCTCTGGCTGCCTTGAGGCGAAGATTCCGCGCCATGGGTCTCACCTCCCCTTTCAGCGTACCAGGTACTTGATATTTTGTCAAGTATATCTGACATATCCTGCCGCATAAAGCGCTCCTCGACATAGCAAGGAGCGCTTCATTTATGGCTACGGCAATCGGAGCTTGCCCTGCTCCAGGGCTCGCCAGAGGAAGGTGACCAGGTGGGCGCGGGAGCAGTTTTCATTGGGGCGGAAGGAGTCGTCGGTGGAGCTGGTGGTGATGCCCGTCTCCCGGGCCCAGGCGGCGGCCAGAGAGAACGTATCCAGCTCCTCCAGGTATTCCTCCAGGCAGATTTCCTGCTCATAGATGGTCCGGGCCGCGTCCTCCCCCACATAGCGGTAGTGCCACGGCTCGTAGATAATACCGGTGAGCTCCGATTTGTCGGAGGGATAGCGGAGAATAAACCCATATTCCCAGCTGTGCGCCATCAGCCACTGCTGGGTGGGGCGGCTGGCCTGGGTGCTGTCCAGCTGCCAATAGCCGCTGTCCACCAGGTCCACGGCCAGACCGATCTGGTGCTCGCTGGTGCCGGGGACGGCTGTGGACCGGGCCGTGACCGCTTCCGCCTCGGCCCGGGTCATGCCCTGGGCCATCCGCGCCGCCACCCGCTGGTCGAACAGCGACTGCTGATAGGCCTGGGTTCGGTAGGAGGAGCAGATGGAGGCCGAATATCCCGCCGCCCGGCAGGCCGAAAGCATCCCGGTCAGCGCATCGGCACACCGGGCGTCCACGCTGTGGCCGCCGCCCACGGACTGGAGGTCCACCGAAAAGTCCGCAGGAATGGCGTTCCAGGGGTTTACCAGCAGCAGATTCCAATCCCGGTCCCCGGTCTCCACGTTCTTGGAGATGGGACTGCCCGCCAGCTTCCAGAGATATGTAACCATGGCCCGCCGGGTACAGGGCCGGGCGGCCCCCAGCTCCGGGCCGGTGACCAGGCCGTTTTCGTAGGCCCAGGCGGCGGCTCCGGCATAGTAGTCGGTCTCGGCCACGTCGGAAAAAGGCTGGGCGATGGACGCCTCCGGCGAACCGCAGGCCCGCCAGAGGAAGGTCAGGGCCTGCCCGATGGTGCAGAGCTGATCCGGCGCAAACTGCCGGTTGCCCATGCCGTTGGTAATCCCCTGGTCCACGGCCCACGCCACGGCTTCGGCATAATAGGCGTCGGGCGCGACGTCCTCAAACCGCTCCGAGGCCAGCACCGGGCCGGTCACGAGCAGCAGACAGAGCAGGGCGGCAATCCATTTTTTCATGGTCAGACTCCTCATACATCATGCAGGCGGTTTCTCTGCTTGAGCCGCGCCAGAATTTCCTCGTCGGCGGGGCAGAACGTATAATTGTCGATCTCCTCCACGGGAATCCAGCGGAGGTCGTGGTGCTCCAGCAGCTGGGGCGTGCCCGCGGCGATGGCCGCGTCGAAGAGCGTCAGATGGACCGTCAGGTCGGGATAGACGTGGGTCACCTCCATAAACACCGGCCCCGGCGTCACGGTGACGGCCAGCTCCTCCCGGCACTCTCGGATCAGCGCCTGGGCCTTGGTCTCGCCGGGCTCCACCTTGCCGCCTACAAATTCCCACAAAAGCCCCCGGGCCTTGTGGGCCGGGCGCTGGCAGATCAAAAATCGGTCTCCGTCCCAGATCAGGGCGGCCACTACTTCAGTCATGGTGTTTCCTCCTGTACGCCGGTCGAACCGGGCTTTTCCATTACGAAATTCGTCATCCATACGCCCCGGCGCTCCACCTGCTGCGCCCGCGTCACCCGATAGCCCCGGCTTTCAAAGAACGGCCGGGCGGTGATGGAGGCGTGGGTGGTGTAGCGCGGCGCGGGGGTCTGGGCCTCCAGGGCGTCGCAGAGCGCCGTGGCAACGCCGCGGCCCTGGAAGTCCCGGTGGACATAGAGCCGGTCCAGATAGCCGGTCTCGTCCATGTCCGCAAAGCCCAGGAGCTGACCGCCCGCCTCGGCAAGCAGGGTGCGGTGAGCCAAAAAGCTGCTGTTCCACCGCTCCAGATCCGGTTGGCCGTCGGCCCAGGCGTCCAATGCCTCGGGGGCATAGTCCCGGGCATTGACCGTGTGCACGGTCTCATAAAAGAGCCGCGCCATGGCCGGACAATCGGCCGGGCGGTATGGGCGCAGCGTCAGGGAAATTGCAGTCTGTTTCATAGTATTTCTCTCCCTCAGGATGCCAGATAGGCCGAAAAGCCCGGGCTCATGACCTGGGCGCCGTCCCTGCCGATCCACAGGGCTTCCGCGCCCCACTGGTCCAGCAGCCGCTGGCCTTCCGCCTGGGGCAGGGTAAAGAGCGCCGTAGACAGGCAGTCGGCTGCGGCGGAGCTTTCGGCCACCACGGTGACGCTGCGCCAATAGGCCGCCGGCTCCAGGGTGTCCGGGTCGATGATATGATGGTAGCGCACGCCGTCCAGCTCAAAATACCGCTGGTAGTCGCCGCTGGTGACCACGGACCGGTCCTCGGCGTACAGCAATTTCAGAAAATCGCCGCCGTCGGGGTTCTCCACGGCCACGGTCCAGGGCGTGCCGTCGGGCTTGGGGCCCGTGGCGCAGACATTGCCCCCCACCGAGATCAAAAAATGGTCCGGCGCGGCGGCGGCCACCTGCTCCACGGCATAGCCCTTTGCCAAAGCGCCCACATCCAGGGCCGTGTCGGGGTCGGTGAGGAAGGCCGTTCCGGCCTCCAGATCCAGCTCCAGCGCCGACAGGTCCGTGTGAAGCGCTGCCGCCTCCAGGGCGCTCCGGTCCGGCAGCGCCGCCCGGTCCGGGTCCTCCAGGGCCTGCTCCCGGGCATCGTGCCAGAGGGCCAGCACGGACCCCATGGCTGCGTTGACCCGACCGCCGGTCTCGGTCCAGGCCGTCTGCGCGAACTGGAGCAGCGACAGAATCCGCGTATCCACTGGGACCGGCCCGATCCCCGCCTGGTCGTTGACGGTCTTCAAATTCCGTAGCCCGTCGTAGCTCTCATAGATATTGTAGAGCCGGTGGTATTCCAGCAGCGCGTCGTGGATTTCTCGGGCTGCCGCGTCGAATTCGGCCTGTCCCGCCGCGTAGCCCGTCACCGTGGTCACGGTGTCGAAGACGTCCCAATAGGTCGCCTCATAGCGCTGCATTTCGGTTCCGCACCCCGAGAGCAGCAGCAAGGCCCCGACCAGCCATAGTAGCCGTTTCATGCGCACGACGCCCCTCTCTTCTCGCCCTGGGACCGCGGAATATGCCGCAGCAGCCGGGCGCTGATGTGTCCGGTCACCGCGCCGGTGACCAGCCCCGCCGCCAATAAAAACGGCAGATATGCCCAGACATAGGGCGAATTCAGCACGGCCCGCGCCGCCAGCAGCTGGCCCAGATGATGGGCCGCCGCGCCGCCGGTGCTGACGCCGTAGACGGAGACTACCGACACACGCCGCAGGGCCGCCATGACCGCCAGCGCCGCCAGACCGCCGGACACGGAAAAGAGCCAGGCCGTGACGCCGCCGCCGAATACCGCCCCCAGGGTGCAGCGCAGCAGCAGGATGGCCAAGGTCTGCCCGAGGCCCAGCCGGTAGAGGGCGTAGACCGTGACCAGGTTGGCCAGCCCCAGCTTGACGCCGGGCAGGGGGATCAGCAGCTGCAAGGGGAAAAACCGCTCTGCATAGGAGAGGGCCAGGGCCAGCGCGGTCAGCACCGCGCCCAGGGCCAGCTGTTTGGTTCGTTCCATGGCCCGCCCCCTATCCGGTCACCGCGTCGATTTCCGCCCCGCCGCCCACCAGCCGCAGCTCCACGCCGTTGGGCAGGCACACGATGGTCTGCCCCGCATAGCGCTGCCAGCCGGTGTGGACGCAGACCTGGGTCGGACAGTCGGACTCCACCACGGCCACTTTCCCATAGGAGACTTGGACCGTATTGGTGTATGCGCCCTCCACGGTGAACGTCACGTCGGACCAGAGGGGCACCTCCCGAATCAGGACGCCGTTCTGCCAGACCTGCACGGTCTCCGGCCGCCCGCCGTCGCGGCACAGCCACGCCGCCAGCGAAGCGGCCGCCACCAGCACGACCACCGCTGCCACCAGCCAGTCGCCCCACCGGGGCCGCAGCCCTTCGGCCCGGCCCGATTCGGGGGGCTGCTGCCTGACCTTATCCATGGGCCGGACCTCCTTTTGCAGAATTCGGACGCCGGGGACGTCCGCCTGTTTCGCATTCTCCCACGGTCCGCCGCCGAAAACTGGCGGTTGCAGACGCGGCTCCCATGGGGTATGATAGAGCCGAAAGGGAGGATTATGTATGAGAAAACCGATGATCGCCGTGGTGCCTCTGGTGGACGAGGCACGGGAGAGCTATTGGATGCTGCCGGGCTATTTCCGGGGAATCAGCGAGGCGGGCGGAATCCCGGTCATGCTGCCGCTGACCGCCGACACCGCCGATCTGACCCAGCTGGCAGACGCCTTTGACGGCTTCCTGTTCACCGGCGGCCACGACGTGTCTCCGTCCTGCTACGGCATGGAGAAGCTGCCCTATTGCCGGGACTGCTGCCCGGACCGGGACGCCATGGAGGGGGCGCTGGTTCCCCTGGTGCTGACCCGGGACAAAGCAGTCCTGGGCATCTGCCGGGGACTCCAGTTCCTGAACGCCGCTTTGGGCGGCACGCTCTACCAGGATCTGCCAACCGAACACCCTTCTTTGGTCATCCACAGCCAGCAGCCGCCCTACGACCAGCCCAGCCATGACGTGGCGGTGACGCCCGCCTCTCCCCTCTTCGCCCTGACCGGCGGCGAGACGGCCTGGGTCAACAGCTGTCACCACCAGGGCATCCGGGATCTGGCTCCGGGGCTCCAGGTCATGGCCCGGGCCGGAGACGGGCTGGTGGAGGCCGTGTACAAGCCCGACGCCCGGTTCCTCTGGGCCGTCCAGTGGCATCCGGAGTTCTCCCAGGCTGTGGACCCGCTGAGCAAGGCCATTTTCCGGGCCTTTGTGGCAGGCGCGGCCCGATCCTGCGGCTGACCGTACCAAACCCCGATGGAGCATATCCACCGGGGTTTGTCGTTCAGGTGACCGGCGTCGGGGCCGCGTCCTCTCCGAAGGGGAGCCCCCGGAGCACCACCTGGCGGATAAAGCGGAAGGTCTCCGCTTCGCCCCGGTCCCGGAGCATCAGCAGCAGGAAGCGCAGCTGCCGTTTGGTCTCCGGGTGCATCAGGCTGGAATCGCGGGCCTGGTCCAGATATTCCAGGGCGGAACCGTCGTGATAGAGCGGGCCCTTGTAGACCTTACAGGCGGCGATGCGGTCCATGACCATCTCCACCAGGAATTCCGTCGGCATGGGCACCGGCCCGTAGGTCTTGGTATCCGGCTGGATGTCGGTCCAGTATTCAAAGTGGTGCCGGTTCCGGCCCTTGTGGTGCATCCAGGCCAGAGAGTAGCCCATGGCCTCCCGCTCGGCGGTATTGGGGCTGCGGGTCCCCTGGTAGTAGCGAATCCCCGCCCGGAACTCGGTCCAGCTGTACTTGGAGAGGTCATGGAGCAGACCGCGCCGGTAGAGTCCCACCTGGAAGCAGTGCTTCATCACCAGGTGCCGGTGCTTTGTAATGGTTTTGAAATGCCGCCAGGCGCTGCCCACTGGGGTCCCTCCTTTTCTGTTATCGCTCCATCTTCCAGAAGGCCACGCTGTAGGGCGGGAGCTCGCTGCCGCCGCCGAAGTCGTGGGGCTTGCCGGTAATCAGGTCCTCGGCCATGCCGCACTTGGCGTCAAAATGGGCCACATAGGGGACCTCGTCGGCGTTGACCGCCACCAGCACCCGCTCGCCGGGGACCTCCCGCTGGAAGATGATCTGCCGGTTGGTCAGGACGATGTTCTTGAAATCGCCCTCGCACAGGGCGCGGCTCTTCCGCCGGGCCTCGCTGAGGGAATAGATCCAGTCGGTCAATTCGTTGTGGACCGGCGTTTCCACCGCAGGCCGCAGCTCCAGGTCATAGGGGCCCTTCTTGCCCTCGATGCCCCACTCGCTGCCGTAGTAAATCGCGGGCACGCCGGGCATGCCGAAGAGCAGGCCGTAGGCCACCGGCAGATGCTTGGGGTTCTGGAGGATAGAGGCAATGCGGGTCACATCGTGATTGTCCAGGAAGTTTAGGAGATGGCAGCCGCGATAGAGCGTCCAATTCTCGGGGCCGAACTGCCGGGCCAGGCTGTGGCCGATCTCGAAGAGGTTCATGGAGTTCAGGGCGGAATAGAGGCCCTTATAGCACTCGTAGTTGGTGGTGGAGTGGCACATCTCCGGGCTCATCCAGCGCTTGTAGTCGCCGTGGATGGTCTCGCCGATGAGGACGAATTCCGCCTTGAGGCTGTCGGTAAAGCTGCGCAGCTGCTTGAGGTACCAGTCGGGCAGGCAGTAGGCCACATCCAGCCGCAGACCGTCGATGCCGTAGTCCTCCACCCAGCTGCGGATGGCGTCAAACTGGTGCTGCACCACCGCGGGATTGGAGAGGTTCAGCTTCACCAGCTCCTCGTGGCCCTCCCAGGCCTCGTACCACAGGCCGTCGTTATGGCCGTTATTGCCGCTGAAGTTGATGTGGAACCAGTCCTTATAGGGGCTGTCCCAGCGCTTCTCCAGCACATCCCGGAAGGCCCAGAAGCCCCGGCCCACATGGTTGAGCACGGCGTCGAACAGGACGCGGATTCCCTTGGCGTGGAGCGCGTCACAGACGGTTTTCAGATCCTCGTTGGTACCAAGGCGGCAATCCACCTTCCGATAGTCCCGGGTGTCGTAGCCATGGCGGTCGCTCTCGAAAAGCGGGTTGAACAGCACCGTATCGGCGCCTGCCTCAGCGATGGCGTCCACCCAGTCCAGAATCCGAAGGATGCGATGGGCCTGTACGCCGTCATTGTCCTGGGGCGCTCCGCAGAGACCCAGAGGATAGATCTGATAAATCGTCGCTTGATGATACCACACAGCGAGCTCCTTTCTCCCTGCCGCCGGCCACGGCCCGGGGTTCGCCCGACCGCAACAAGGGCACCGGGCCGGAGGGCCCGGTGTGTATTTGATATAGTAAAGTATACCCAATTTCACCACGCACGTCAAGCCCGCACCCTAGGGCACGCACCCCTCGAGAGCCTCCTCCAGCTTCTTCAGCGCTTTTTTCTCAATGCGCGATACATCCCGCTGCGGGTATTGTAAGCGGAACCGGACCTCTGCGGGATTGAGGAAACGGGCGCGGCGTGATATACTGGATATAGTATCACAACTATGGGGGATTGCCATGCGAAATAAACAGCCTCCTTTTGAAATCACCCATCGAATGATTGACGATGTGGCGGAAATCGCGGCGCTGGTGGGGAATTTGACGGCCACAGATGCCCTTTCCGCCAGCCCCACCCTGCGGCGGTCCAACCGCATCCGCACCATCCATGGGTCTCTGGCCATTGAACAGAATACCCTCACCCTGGAGCAGGTCACCGCCGTGCTCAACGGCAAGCAGGTGCTGGCCCCTCCCAGGGATATTGCCGAGGTCCGAAATGCCTATGAGATTTATGAGCGGCTCGAAGACCTTGATCCCTATTCCGTGGATGACCTGCTGACTGCGCATGGCATTCTGACCCGGGGCCTGGTGGAAGAATCCGGTATGTTCCGGACCAAGCCTGTGGGTGTGGTGGACCGCGAGGGTCGTATTCTGCATTTTGGCACGCTTCCGCAGTATGTGCCGGATCTGGTCCTGGAGCTGCTGGACTGGGCCAGAACCAGCGAGGTGCATATGCTGATCCGCAGCTGTGTGTTCCACTATGAGCTGGAGCTGATTCACCCCTTTGCCGACGGAAACGGCCGCATGGGCCGCCTGTGGCATACGCTGCTGCTCTTCCAGTGGAACCCCGTTTTCGCCTGGCTCCCGGTGGAGTCCATCATCCACGCCCGCCAGCAGGCGTATTATGATGCCATCAACGCCTCCAATGAGGCGGGTGAGTCTACGGCGTTTGTGGAGTTTATGCTCTCCGCCATCCAAGCATCGCTCATAGAAGCTGTTGAAATGAGCGATGTAATGCGCGATGGGAAGCCGGACAAGGCGTCGCTCCGGTGGAACAAGATTCGCTCGTATCTCGCCACACACGACTCGGTCATGAATGCCGATGTACGGGAACTATGCGGGGTGTCGGCGGCGACGGCCAACCGAATCCTCGCGGGCTTGGTATCTGCGGGGAAGCTTGTGAAATGCCGCCGGGGCGGACATTGGGCGTATCAAATGGCCCCGTAAACTGGCCTTTCTGGCCGCCTGCACGCAAAACCCGGATTGTCTCGCAGTGAAAGACATTCCGGGTTTTGTTCCTGCCGGAAGCGCGTCCCATCACGGCGCGGGGGCCGGACGCGCCGTCGAGTCCGCCGGAGGGCGGCAGCGGAAGGTCAGGCGTATCTCCTTATCCGCTGTCAGCTCCACCCGGTCCAGCAGGGTCCATACCAGGTCCCGGGAGGCGGATTGCAGGAAGCCGCGGACCAGTTCTTCGGCCCTGGTCTCCGGCGAGACGGCGCCTTTCGACGCCCGGTCCTCCAGCTGGGCTTGCAGCTGGGCGCGGGCCTCCTGGGCGCGGGTGAACAGGCGCTGAAAGTCCGCTTCTGGCAGAAGGCCGCTGAGCCGGTCCTCGTAGAGCCGGTCCAGACGGGCCGTCAGAAGGTCAATTTTTGATTGAAGCGTCTTGCTCTGGTCCCCTTCCCGGCAGGCTTCCGCCCAGGCGGCCTCGGCCGCGGGAAGCAGCGCCTCCGGGGTGAGCCAGGGACGGCAGAGCCGTTCCACCTGGGCCAAGACCGCTTTGGTGACGGTTTCGACCTTGACCGTATGGCTGGTACAGACTCCCGCCTTGGTGAAGCGCTGATAGGTGCGGCAGACAAAATACAGCACGTCCTCGCCCTTGGCGTTTTTCCGGTTGAGGACTCCCAGCGGGCTGCCGCACTCGCGGCAGAAAATGAGGCCTTTCAGCAGGAACTCATAGGTCTGGCTGCGGGTGCGGCGGCGTCCGGCCAGCAGCCGCTGGACCCGGGCGAAGGTCTCTTCATCCACCAGCGGCGTATGCGTGCCCTCCACCACCACCCAATCGGACGGCGCTTGCCTTCTGCATTTTTTCGACTTGTAGCTGACCTTTACCGACCTGCCCTGGACCATATGGCCCAGATAGGTCTCATTGCGCAGCATCTCCGAAATTCGCTCGCTGCTCCACTGGCCGGTGTAGGGGCCCGGTCTCGCCACCGGCAGATGGGCATAGACGGCGGGCGTCGGCACGCCCTCCCGGTTCAGCCGGGCCGCGATTTGGCGGCAGCTCATGCCGCCGGAGGCCCAGGCGAAGACGCTTCGCACGGTGACCGCCGCTTCCTCGTCCACGACAATTTTGTTCTTCTCCGTGGGGTGCATCTGATAGCCGTAGACCGGTTTTCCCCCGATAAAGAGGCCCCGGCGCTGCTTCTCCCGCTTGACGGACTTGATTTTCTTGGAGATATCCTTGGCATACAGATCATTGAGAATGGCGCGGAAGGGCGTGATCTCGTTGGCGGCCACGTCCGCGCCGGTGTCGATGCCGTCCAGCAGGGAGATATACCGGACGCCGTGCTCGGGAAAATACCGCTCCAGATAATGGCCGGTGAGAATGTAGTCCCGGCCCAGCCGGGAGAGATCCTTGGTGAGCACCAGATCGACGGCTCCGGCCTCAATGTCCCGGAGCAGCCGCTGAAAGCCGGGGCGATCAAAGTTCGTCCCGGACCAGCCGTCGTCCACATACGCACCGCAGACCGTCAGCCCGTGCTGAGCGGCGTAGGTGCGCAGCAGTGCCTCCTGATTCTGGACGCTCTCGGAGGGCCCCTCGCCCTCGTCCTCCTTGGACAGGCGGATATAGAGGGCGGCCCGGTACGCCGCCAGCCCGCGGCCCGCCTCAGGCACGGTCCGTGCCCTCCGCCAGAATCCGGCGCAGATACGCCCGAAACGCCTCCAGCACCAGGGCCTCCGCCGCCTGGCCCTCCGGCTCAAATGCGCATACCACGGTGAGAGTCTGCTCTTTCATAGGCCACCTCCAGAGATAGATACTTCACTCTATGCGCCGGGCGGCGGCCATTTGCAGCATCCACGCCACTCCCATGGCAGTGGACGCGATTGAAAAAAAGAATCTGACGGTGAAGCAAACCGACCGGCTGCCGCGTCTAATGGGCAGAAGAAGGGAGAGGATGCCCATGACGGATCACCAATATCTCGACCGGGCAGAAGCGCTGCGCGGCCGGCTCTACCGCACGGCCTATCTGATGCTGGGCCGTGAAACCGAGGCCATTGACGCCGTGGACGAGGCGATCTACAAGGGCTATCGCAAGCACCACGGCCTCCGGGAGGAGGCGTACCTGGAGACTTGGCTGACCCGCATTCTGATCCGCGTCTGCCATGATGTACTGCGGCGGCGGAAGCGGGAGCTGACCGTGGAAACCCTGCCGGAGACAGCCCAGGAGCGCTTCGACGCGCTGCCGCTGAAGGAAGCCATCAGGGCCCTGCCGGAGCCCCTGCGGGAGATTATCATTCTGCGCTTTTTCACCGGCCTTACCCAGGAGGAGACCGCCCGGGCTCTGCAAATCCCCCGAGGCACCGTCTCCACCCGTCAGAAGAGAGCATTGACGCTGCTCCGCCTGGAGCTCAGTGACGAGGAGGGAGCCCTATGAACCGACAACTGGAATATCAGGCCCTGTGCCGTTCTCTGGAGGCGCTGCCTCCGGCCCTGGACGGCGTAGCCGACCGGGTCCGGCGTCGGGTCCGGCAGCAAAAAAAGCGCCGCCTGGGCGTTTCCTTCGGCAGCGTGGCGGCCGCAGCCGCCGGGTTTGTGCTGGCGGTCAATCTGCTGCCCACCTTTGCGCTGGCCTGCGGCAGAGTCCCGGTGCTCCGGGAGCTGGCCGCCGCCGTGGCCTTCTCCCCCAGCCTCTCGGCCGCCGTGGCCAACGACTATGTGCAGGCTGTGGGCCAGAGCCAGACCGTGGACGGCATGACCCTGACCCTCGATTCCGTCATCGCCGACGAGCGCCAGGTCGTGGTCTTCTACCGGGCCGACACGGACCTGCACACCCAGGTATCCTGCGAAATGACGGATCAGAACGGCGCGCCCCTCCAGAACATTTCCTGTATTAGCGGCAGCGATTCCGATGACGTCCGGCAGTTTGAAATCCACGCCATCGCCGGGCAGGAGATCCCAGCGGCCTTTTGCCTCCGGCTGTCGCTGAAGCTCTCCGACGACCGCGGCGAAACGGTTGCGGTCTACGGCCCCTATGTCTTCGAGCTTACGCTGGACCGGTCCAAATCCGCCCCGGAACGGGTCCTCACCCCGGACCAGACCGTGGAGCTGGACGGCCAGCGGCTGACCGTCGAGACGGTGCGGCTGAACCTGACCCGGACCGCGGTCACCGTCTCGACGGACCCGGCCAATACCGCCTGGCTCGTGGACCTGGACTTCCACTTCGTCGGGCCGGACGGCACGGTCTACGACGTCCCGGACGGCTCCCTGGCTGCCACGGGCAGCCCGGATACGCCGGAAATGCTGACCTACTACTGGCAGAGCCTCTATTTTACCGGCGACCCGACGGATCTGCGGCTGGTTTTGGACGGCGCGCTGTGGCTGGAAAAGGACGCCGCGCCGGTGGTGGTGGATCTGACGGACGGCGGCATCCAAGGCACGCTGCCGGAGGGGGTGGCGTCGGTCACGGTTGCGTCCGTGGCGGATGCCCCGGAGATCCGGGTGGCCGTGGAACCGGGCGTCGAGCTGGGCCAGCCCTTCCGCGGCTATCTCGACCACGAAACCGGCGAGGAGCGCTTCTTCCCCAACGGCATGAGCTATCATGGTCCCGGCGGCGATTGGGCCTACGCCTATCCCCTGCCGGACTTCCCTTACAATACCATCGCCTTAGCGCCGAGATACTCCTTCTTCACCGAGGCGGACGTTTCTCTGACGCTCCCGGCGGCAGAATAAGCATAACAGGCAGCGGCTCCTGGAGCGCCGCTGCCTGTTTGCCTCGATGTTTTTATTTAGGGCAGCACCGCACAATTTGGCAAGAGCATTCGGCCAAAGATTTTGCCTCATACGAAAGTTATAAAAGGGCGGGAATACTGTATGTATTTCCCCCTTTTATAACTGCACGGATGGGGCAAAAGAT
>DVFN01000128.1 GCA_018713205.1 Candidatus Avoscillospira stercorigallinarum
CCGTCGTCTTATGAGAGCGGTCTGTCCCATCCGAGAAGGGCGCTCGCTGCCTCGTAAGAAAAAACACGTGACTGCAAAGTTTTCTCACAATAGAAAGCGTGTTTGATTTTGCTTAAGTTGATGACATTGCCCCTCAAGGGGAGGCTTTGGGGTGCGTCGCCTGAGAGGGAAGGCTCCCCTTGAGGGGAGCTGGCGCGGAGCGCCTGAGAGGTGTTACCGCACCGATGGTTTCCCGCAGGGTTTCGGCCTGTGCAGAGGGCGCTGACGCGCCGCCGCCGCTACGCGGCGGCACACCTCTCCGTCACGCTTCGCGTGCCACCTCCCCTCAAGGGGAGGCTTAGGGGGTGCGGCACGGGGGCCAAAGATTTTTATACTATTCTAAGGAGGTTTTTCCATGAAATTTTCCGAAATGCCCTATGTTCGTCCCGATCTGGAGGCGCTGCGGCAGGCGGCGGAGACGGCGGTGACCGCCCTGGACGCCGCATCCTCGGCCCAGGCGCAATTGGACGCCTACGAGGCCTATGAGAAGGCCGCCGCCACGGCCGAGACCATGCGCAGCCTGTGCTATATCCGCCACACCATCGACACCCGCGACACCTTCTACGAGGCCGAGCAGGACTTCTTCGACGAGGCCGGTCCGCAGATGGAGGAGCTGGACCAGCAGGTGAGCCGGGCGCTGCTCCGGTCGCCCTTCCGGGCGGAGCTCTCCGAGGCCTTGGGCGCGCTGCTGTTCACCAATCTGGAGATCCAGGTCCGCAGCTTTGACCCGGCGCTGCTGCCGCTGATGCAGGAGGAGAACAAGCTGGCCTCGGCCTATCAGAAGCTCTACGCCTCCGCCATGGTGGAATTCCAGGGCCAGACCATGCCCCTGCCCAAGCTGGGTCCCTATAAGGAGCACCCCGACCGGGCCGTCCGCAAGGCCGCCTATGAAACCGAGGGCAAATTCTTCGACGACCATCAGGCCGAGCTGGACGCGCTCTTCGACAAGCTGGTGAAGAACCGCACCGAGCAGGCCCGGCTCCTGGGCCATGAGAATTATCTCCAGCTGGGCTACGACCGGCTGGGCCGCAACTGCTACGGCCCCGGGAAGGTCGCCGCCTTCCGGGACCAGATCGCCCGGGACATCGTCCCCGTGGTGGCCAAGATCAAGGCCGACCAGGCCCAACGGCTGGGGCTGGACGCGCTGAAATACTACGACGACCTGATGCTCTTCCCCGACGGCAACGCCAAGCCCACCGGCGCCCCCGACGAGATTCTCGCCGCCGGCCGGCATATGTACGCCCATCTCAGCCCCGAGACGGCCGAATTCGGCGCGTTCCTCTTCGACAATCAGCTGCTGGACGTGCTGAGCAAGGACGGCAAGGCCCCCGGCGGCTACTGCACCGATCTGCCCGACTACCAGGCGCCCTTTATCTTCTCCAACTTCAACGGCACCTCCGGCGACGTGGACGTGCTGACCCACGAGGCCGGACACGCCTTCGCGGCCTATCGGGCCTTCCGGAAGGGCTACCCCCGGAAGCTCCAGAGTCCCACCATGGAGAGCTGCGAGTGCCACTCCATGTCCATGGAGTTCCTGACCCAGGACTTCCACCAGGACTTCTTCGGTCCCGCCACCCGGAAATATGAGGTGGGCCACTGTGAGGACAGCCTGATCTTTATTCCCTACGGCTGCATGGTGGACGAGTTCCAGACCCGGGTCTATGAGAACCCCGACTGGACCCCGGCCCGGCGCAACGCCTTCTGGCTGGAGCTGGAGCAGAAGTACCGGCCCTGGATCGACTTTGATCACCTGCCCTTCTACGGCCGGGGCAGCGGCTGGCAGCGGCAGCTGCACATCTATCTCTATCCGCTCTACTATATCGACTACTGCATGGCCCAAACCGTGGCCTATCAGTTCTGGCTGGCCTCCCTGGAGAACCGGGAGGACGCCTGGCGGCGGTATCTGGCCTTTGTGGACCGGGGCGGCACGGCGACCTTCGAGGAGCTGGTATCCGGCGCGGGCCTGAAGCTGCCCTACGCCCCCGGCGCCATGGCCGAAATCGGCGAAAAAATCTCCCGCTGGATCGACGAAAATCCCCTGTAAACACGGCAAACCCCCAGGCCCATCAGGACCTGGGGGTTTCAGCGTGTCGAAAAAGTCTTTTCGCCACGCTGTGCGTATTTTTAAACTTTCTAAAAAGTTTAAAAATACGTGTCGATTGAACGCGAAGGGGGGCTTTTTGCCCCCTTCACACTTCCCCCGCT
This sequence comes from Candidatus Avoscillospira stercorigallinarum, assembly GCA_018713205.1. Lineage (GTDB taxonomy): Bacteria > Bacillota > Clostridia > Oscillospirales > Oscillospiraceae > Avoscillospira > Avoscillospira stercorigallinarum. The sequence goes on from DVFN01000128.1 coordinate 2,245, forward strand.
GCTCTGTCACATCAGCTTTCAGCGAGGTTTTTTGACAGTCTGCAGGGCGCATATGTAATGCGCCCCTACAAGCGGAAAGGGCAGCGCGTAGATCTGTAGGGGCGGATTATATATCCGCCCGGACCAGGTGCGATATATGCCGGGCTCCGGTGAATCCGGGGGGATGCGGGCCGATGTGGGCATCGGCCCCTACGAGGGGAACCATCGAACCCCAGCGCAAATCGGAACCCGGTTTCGGGCGGCCATACAGGCCGCCCCTACGAGGAAGCCGGGGGTAGGGGCGGCCTGTATGGCCGCCCGTGCCGCACTTCCGCGTCGGATGCACCACCGCTGAACGTACACACCGTAGGGGCGCAAAATGGGGCCCGATTCCGGGCTACGAATATTCCCGGTACAGCGCCTTGACTCTGCCTAAAATCCGGGCGTTTCTGCCGTCGATGGGCCGGTAGCTGGGGTTCTCCGGCAGCAGCCACACGCCGGTCTCGTCCCGGCGGAAGCGCTTGACCGTGGCCTCATCCTCCAGCAGGGCCACGACGATATCGCCGTTGTCGGCGTCGGGCTGGGGACGGACCACCACCAGGTCGCCGCTGAAGATCCCGGCCCCCACCATGGAGTCGCCTCGGACCCGCAGCGCGAAGCAGTCCGGCTCGCCGTCCCAGGGCAGCGTTCCCTCCCAGTTTTCCTGGGCCAAAATCGGCTGCCCCGCCGTCACCAGGCCCACGATGGGGATGGTTCCGCTTCGGACGGCGGGCGCGACGGAAATGGTGCGGCTCTTGCCGCTCTGATATTCGATCCGGCCCTCGCGCTTGAGCATGCCCAGATGGTAGGACACCGTGGCCGTGGACTTGAGCCCCACCGCAGCGCCAATCTCCCGCACCGCCGGGGGAAAGCCGTTTTCTTCGATATACTGGTTGATAAACGCCAGAATCCTCTCCTGTTTTTCGCTGCTTCTGGTCATGCCATCCCCTCCATTCCCACTATACCATATTCTGCCGCAATGTCAAACATTTGTTTCAAAGTCCGGCCAGATCCCAGCTGGGGATATACTCCGCCGAGGCCGACTGAAAGTCCTGGGTATAGCCGTCCCGGATTCCGCTGAGCCAGAGATAGCTGAGCACCGCGTCGTACTCCTCCCGGGTGATGGGCCGGGCCAGGCCGCCGGTCATGCCGGGCATGGGGGTATACTGGGCCATCAGGCTGAAGAGGATCTCGCCGGGCCGGAACAGCCGGTCCAAGGCGTCGATGACGCCCAGGGAATTGTCGATCTGCCCGGGCAAAATCAGGTGCCGCACCAGGACGCCCCGGGTGAGCATATCCTCCTCCATGCGGACCGGGCCGGTCTGGCGGACCATCTCGCGAAGCGCGGCCTCGGCCACTTCGGGGTAGTCCGGGGCCTGGGAGAGCCGGGCGGCCAGCGCCGGGTCGCTGTATTTATAATCCGGCAAATAGACGTCGATCAGGCCCTCCAGCTGCCGCAGGGTCTCCACCGACTCATAGCCGCCGCAGTTATACACCACCGGCACCGGCAGCTTGGGCGTCAGCGCCGGGAGGATGGAGGGGAGGAAGTGCGTCGGCGTCACCAGGTCGATGGACTGGACGCCCTCGTCGATGAGCTGCAAAAAAATCTCCCGCAGCCGGGCAGGGGAGAGGTCCCTGCCGAAGCCGCCGCGGCTGATGGGCTGGTTCTGGCAATAGGTGCAGCCCAGGGTGCAGCCGGAGAAAAACACCGCGCCGGCCCCGTAGCTTCCGGCGATGGCGGGCTCCTCCCAGTAGTGGACCGCGGCCCGGGCCGCCCGGGGCGTGTCGCCCATCCGGCAGAAGCCCCGCTGTCCGGCGGTCCGATCCACGCCGCACCGCCGCGGACACAGCGTGCAGTGGGTATAGGTCAGCATTGCGCCGCCCCCTTTCCTTTTTCCCCATTGTACCATAGGCGGCCACATATTTCCACCACGCCCCGCGCCGCCCCCGAAAACCGTCGAGACGGCGCAGACAGGTTGATGGAAACTCTTGACTTTATCGAAAATTCCTGTAGACTAATAATAGTATATCCGTTTGAAATCCGAAGGCGAGGGTAGGTTGTCTGACGCCCCCGTCTTTTTTTAGGAAGGGAGCTGACGCCATGGAAGAGATTCTGCGGATGGAGCATATCACCAAACGCTTCGGCGATATGTACGCCAACCGAGACATCAACCTGACGGTCCGAAAGGGCGAGGTACATACCCTGCTGGGCGAGAACGGCGCGGGCAAGTCCACGCTGATGAACGTCCTCATCGGCCTCTACCAGCCCACCGAGGGACAGATTTACCTGAACGGCCAGCCGGTGAAGATCGACAACCCCGCCAAGGCCGTGCAGCTGGGCATCGGCATGGTCCATCAGCACTTTATGCTGGTGGAGGCCATGACGGTTTTCGAGAATATCATCCTCGGCGACAAGAACGCCAAGGGCGTGTTCATCCAGAAGGACGCCCGCCGGAAGGAGATTCTGGAGCTGGCCGAGAAGTACGGCCTGGAGGTCCAGCTGGACAAGCTGATTACCGAGATCTCCGTGGGCGAGCAGCAGCGCGTGGAAATTCTCAAGGCCCTCTACCGGGGCGCGGAGCTGCTGGTGCTGGACGAGCCCACCGCCGCCCTGACCGACCTGGAGGTCGAGGGCCTCTTCGCCATCATGGACAAGCTCACCTCCGAGGGCAAGAGCATCATCTTTATCAGCCACAAGATGCGCGAGGTGCTGCGGGTCTCCGACCGGATCACCATTCTCCGGGCCGGTGAGACGGTCTGCACCCTGAACCGGGGCGAGACCACGGGCCAGGAGCTGGCCAACCTGATGATCGGCCGGGAGCTGAGCCCCTCCCACTATGAAAAGCGCACCGTCACCGACGAGCCGGTGGTGGCGCTGCAAAATGTGGACTACCACAAGGAAGCCAAGCACGCCGGTCTCAACGGCATCACCCTGACCATCGGCAAGGGCGAGATCGTCGGCGTGGCCGGTGTGGACGGCAACGGCCAGAGTCAGCTGGCCCAGCTGATTACCGGCGTCATCGCCCCCGACAGCGGCAAGGTGGACCTGAAGGAGAGCAAGGTCGCCAAGTTCATGCCCCAGTCCTTTATCGAGGAGGGCGTCAGCCACATCCCCGAGGACCGGAACAAGATGGGCCTGATCGGCGACATGAGCGTCAAGGACAACATCGTCCTCAAATCCACCGGCGAGCCGCGGTTCAGCCGCGCCAAGGGCTGGCTTTTGAAGAAAAAGGCCATCCGGGACTACGCCCTGGATATGCAGAAGAAGTACGACATCCGCTGCGCCTCCATCGAGCAGGAGGCCCGGAGCCTCTCCGGCGGCAACCAGCAGAAGGTCATTCTGGCCCGAGAGCTGGAGGCCCGGCCCGATATCCTGATTGCCGTCCACCCCACCCGGGGCCTGGACATCGGCGCGACCCGCTATGTCCACGACACCATGATCGAGGCCCGGGAGGCCGGCTGCGGCGTGCTGCTGATTTCGGCGGACTTTGACGAGATTCTCGAGATGTCCGACCGGATCGTCGTCATGTTCGAGGGCCGCATCCTCGGCGAGTACGACGGCAAGAACCCGCCCATCGAAGAGATCAGCCTGGCCATGGCCGGAAAGTGAGGGAAGCGCAATGGTAAAAACGAAAGCACGCGGCGTCCACGCCACCAAGCTCCTGAACATCGCCGTGCCCGTGGTCTCGGTGCTGCTGGCCTTTGTCCTGGGCTGCCTGATTATGGTGGTTCTGGGCAAGAACCCCTTCGAGGCATTGCAGTACCTCTGGGTCGGCGCCTTCGGCAGCCTCACCAACCTGGGCACCACCCTCAACAAGGCCACGCCCCTGATCTTCACCGGCCTGTGCGCCTGCTTCGCCTACCGGTGCGGCGTCTTTAATCTGGGCGGCGAGGGCCAGTTCCTGATGGGCAGCATCGTCTGCTGCGTCATCGCCACCAAGGTTCCCTTCACCGGCCTGCCCGCCATTCTCCTCTGCCTGGTGGCCGGCGCCGTGGCCGGCGGCCTCTGGGCCCTGATCCCCGGACTGCTGAAGATCTTCCGGGGCCAGAACGAGATGATTATTTCCATCATGCTCAACTATGTGGCCACCCTCTTTATGGGCGTCATCTACACGGCCTGGATGCGGGACGGCTCCGTGCCCCAGACCGTGGCCGTGCCCAAGGAGACCCAGCTGACCCGGCTCTTCGGCCTGCGGTTCACCGCCGCCTTCGTCATCGCCGTCGTGGTGGGCCTGCTGATCTACTACTTCCTGTTCTATACCTCCAAGGGCTTCCAGCTCCGGGCTGTGGGCCTCAATATGACCGCCTCCCAGTTCAACGGCTTCGCCGTCAAGCGGTATATCCTGATGAGCTTCGTGCTCTCCGGCGTCATCGCCGGTCTCGGCGGCAGCGCCGAGCTCCTGGGTACCCAGTACCGCCTGATTAACAACTTCGGCAACGGCTACGGCTTTGACGGCGTCTCCATGGCGCTGATCGGCCAGCTGCATCCGATCGCCACCATCGTCGTCGCCATCTTCTTCGCCGCCCTCCGGGTGGGCTCCACCACCATGCAGGCCGCCACCGGTGTCCCCACCAGCGTCTCCGATATCATCCAGGCCCTGGTCATCGTCTTCGCCGTCGCCGGTCTCGCCATGGTCAAGCTGCCCGGCTTCCAGGCGGCCATCCAGAAGCGCACCGCCAAGAAGGAGGGCTGAACATGGATTGGAACTTTATCTCGAACCTGATTCTGGCCAGCGTCCGCATGGCCACGCCTCTGCTCTTCCTGTCTCTGGCGGAGCTCTATTCCCAGCGGGCCGGTCTGGTCCATATCGGCCTGGAGGGTCTGGCCTCCATTGGCTCCCTGGTGGGCTTCCTGGTCTGCCTGATTACCGGCGACCCCTTCCTGGGCGTTCTGGCCGGCGCGGCAGCCGGTATCGCGGTCAATATGATCTATGCCTATGCCACCATCAACCTCTGCGCCGAGCAGATCGTCTACGGCATGGCCATCAATATCTTCGCCCCGGCGCTGGCGGCCTTTATCTACCGGGTCTACTTCGGCGCGGGCTCCGAGCTGGTCCAGGTCACGCTCATGTCCACCGTAGCCATCCCCGGCCTCAAGGATATCCCCTTTATCGGCCCCCTGCTCTTCGATCAGACCCCCATGGTCTATCTGGCCTACGCCCTGGTGATCTTCACCGCCATCTACTTCAGCAAGACCAAGTCCGGCCTCAACTATAAGGCCGTCGGCGAGCATCCCAAGGCCGCCGCCACCCTGGGCATCCCGGTCATCGGCATCAAGTATCTGGCCAGCGTCATCTGCGGCGCACTGGCCGGTATCGGCGGCGCGTACCTGACCACCTGCTACTCCACCACCTATGTGGACGGCAACGTGGCCGGCCGCGGCTTTATCGCCCTGGCCGCCGTGATCTTCGGCCGCTGGAGCGCCGGCGGCGTGGTGCTGGCCTGCCTGTTCTTCGGCTTCTGCGACGCATTGCAGATCCGCCTCCAGGTGGGCGCTTCGGGCATCCCCTACCAGTTCTTCCAGATGATCCCCTATGTGGCCACCGTGGTTGTGCTGGCATTGATCGGCGCGAAGAAGGCCGGCCCCAAGGCCGTCGGCAAGCCCTACCGCAAGGAAGAGCGGTAAGCCGCGCCTCGTGCGCATCCCATTTCATTGACGCCAGCTGCGGCTGTTGTCATAAATACTTTTCAGGAGGAACTATCCCATGAAAAAGCTTCTCGCCTTGCTGCTGGTTCTGGCCCTGGTGTTCAGCCTGGCCGCCTGCGCCAGCACCACCGAACAGACCAACACCAACACTTCCGACACCACCGACTCCAGCGATACCGCCGAGACCAGCGATACCAGCGATACCGCCGAAACCGATGGTGAGACCGAGACCGCGCCCGCCGGTGACTACAAGGTCGCCATGATCTGCGACTCCAGCATCTCCGACGGCGGCTGGGGTATGAGCTGCTACAACGCCATGGTGGACGCCGCCGCCAAGTACGGCTGGGCCACCGAGGTCTCCGACAGCATCGATCAGTCCGCCTACTATGAGTCCATCGTCGCCTACTGCTCCCTGGGCTATGACCTGATCTACGCCCCCGGCAACCAGTACACCGACGCCGTGCTCCAGGCTGCTGAGGAGTATCCCGACGTGTGCTTCGCCCTGCTCAACGGCGGCGAGGACACCCCCGCCCAGGCCGTCAACGGCAACGTCACCTCTCTGCTGCCCGACGCCACCCAGGTCGGCTGGATCGCCGGCGCTCTGGCCGGTCTGATGACCGAGACCGGCACCATCGCCTTCATCGGCGGCATGGAGCTGGACACCACCAAGGGCAAGTATGAGGGCTACAAGGAAGCTGCCGCCTATGTCGGCGAGCAGAACGGCAAGACCGTCACCACCCTGGACTGCGTCTACACCAACTCCTTCTCCGCCTCCGACAAGGGCATCGAGTTCGCCAACGCCATGATGGATCAGGGCGCTGACGTCTTCTTCGGCGACGCCTCCGCCGTTGACTCCGGCGCCCGCCAGGCCATCGACGAGCGCAACAAGGCCAACGGCTCCGTGACCATCTACGACATCGCCCAGCCCTCCGACCTGCTGGGTCAGAACGAGTGCATCATCGGCAGCCAGGTCACCGACAACGCCTCTCTGGTGGGTCTGTGCATGGAGGCCGTTCAGAACGGCACCTTCGGCGGCGAAGTGATCTACGGCACCATGCAGAATGGCGCGCTGTCCGCCGGTGCGGTCAGCGATCTGGTCCCCGCTGAGAAGCAGGATCTGTACCAGGAGTACATCCAGCAGATGATTGACGGCACCTTCATGCAGTAAGGTTCGTCCCCCCACCCCCGCCCTCCGGCGGGGGTTTTTTTGCGCCCAAAGCGGCCGTTGCACACGGAAGCTGGCGGGCCGATGTGGGCATCGGCCCCTACGAGGAAGCCGGGGGTAGGGGCGGCCTGTATGGCCGCCCGTGCCGCACCGCCGTGTTGCATGCACCCTCGGCCGTAGGGGCGCGTTTCTTGCCAACGGGGCCGGTCTTGTGGTAAGATACACCCAAAGGAGGGATGGCCCATGAGCGTAACCGTGGAGGATTTACTGCGGCTGCCCAGTCTGCGGGGCGCGGAACTGGTGGCGGGACAGGGCGCGGGGAAAAAGCTGGTGTCCTCGATTTCGGTACTGGAGTACGCCGACCCCAGCGTGCTCCAGGCGGAGCTGTTCCGCAACAACGAGTTTTTCGGCAGTGAAATCGTCATCACCGGCTTTATGAACATCCCCCGGGATGTGGAGGCCCAGTGCGCCAATCTCCGGCGGCTGGCCGACGCCGGAGAGGTGGGGCTGATTCTCTTCTATGTGGGCGTCTTTATGCCCGAAGTGGACCCGCGGCTTATGGCTCTGGCCGACGAGAAGGACTTTGCGCTGATCGTCATGCCCCGGGGCCGGATGGATCTGCGGTACAGCGACGTGATCTGCGAGGTCATGGAGGCCATTTTCAAGGACCAGAACGACAGCGGTCTGCTGGTCAGCGATATTCTGGGCCGGACGGCGCTGCTGCCGGAGCACCAGCGGACCCTGGACACGGTGCTCAAGCTGCTCAGCGACCGGCTCCGGGCCACGGTGCTGCTGACCGACGGGGCGCTGCGGCCACTCAACGCCGTGCCCTGGCCCCGGGCCGAGGACACCCGGCTGCCCGAGGCCCTGCGGTCCCTGGAGGCGCTGCCGGTCAGCGGCGGCGCGCCGGGCTCTCTCCAGAGCGAGGGCCGGAGCTACACAATCTACCGCCAGACCCTCAGCAGCGGCCCGGCCCTGGAGCTGTTTCTGCTCAAGGAGGGCGCGCCCCTGCCGCCTGATCTGGTGCGCCGGGCGGGCGAGGTGGTCCATCTGGCCTCCAGCATCTGGAGTCAGGGCCACGGCCGGGTGGTGATGTCGGAGCTGGTGCGGGCGATTTTGCGGGACGAGCCGGTGAAAATGCGGCGGTTGGCGGAGCTCTTTCACGTGGACGTGGCCTCCATGCACGCCATGTGGGTCCTGCGGTGCGGCCGGTCCGACCCACAGACATTCCAGGCCGAGGGCCTGGAGCTGATGCGGAAGCTGCTGGAGGGCCGTTGCAGCGCCGTGGTGGCCGACTGCTACGAGGGCGACGTGGTGGCCTTTCTGGCCTGGAAGGGCCGTCTGGACGAGATGCGCGACTTGGCCGAGGACTGCTGTGCCCGGCTGGAAGCGGCGGGACTGGACGGCCGGCTGATCGTGGGCCAAAATCTGGCGACCACCGCCGACGTGCGCCGGGGCTATCTGACCATCCGGGCCTCCGAGGCCGACGCTCTGCGGATCTGGCCGGGGCGGCGCTGGTTCTCCCTGGAGGAGATGGCCTTCACCGCCAGCTGCCGGGAGATCCTTCAGCAGGGCGAGGCCGAGGTCCAGCGGCGGACGGCCATTCTCCAATGGCTCCGCACCGGCACCGAGACCGACCTGGTGGGCACCCTGGCCGTCTATTTCCTGGATGCCGCCGGAAGCCTGACCGCCGCGGCCGCCCGGCTTTTCGTTCATAAAGATACGGTGAAATACCGAATCCAGCAGGCGGAGCAGCGGCTGGGCTATCCGGTGGACAAGCTGCCCGAGGCCGTGGCCCTCTACACCGCCTGTGCCCTGGAGCGGCTGCTCAGCGGCGCGGAGCTTGGCCAATCAGACAATCTCTCCGGCCTTTTTCCCACGGTCTCCCCCTGAAAGCCGCGCTATTTCCCGCTCTGCAACGCTTGCTCTCGCGGTGCTTTGTCCAAAAGGACAAAGCACCGCCGTTTCTTTTTTGCGCTTTCACCATATACATAGATGCTGTGCATTCCGTATAATCTGGGTATTCCGGCCGCGGCTGTGGCCGGGAAACCCGAGAGGAGGAAGTTTTATGCAAAAAGAAACCGGATTTGAGATCCGCCCGGAGCAGCGGCAGAGCTGGCTGTCCATCGCGGCGGTTTGGGCCGGGGGCATGATCTGCGTGCCCTGCCTGATGATCGGCGGCGTCCTGAGTCAGGGCGGTCTGTCCCTGTGGGAAATCGTTATTTCCATTCTCATCGGCTACGGCCTCATCTGCCTGTACATGATCTTTGTGGGCATGCAGGCCTGCGACACCGGCCTGCCCGTGGCCGTCATGGCCGAGGGCGCGCTGGGCAAGCAGGGCGCACGGTATATCATCAGCGTCCTGCTGACCATCGCCTGCGTGGGCTGGTTCGGCATCCAGTCCGCCACCTGCGGGCAGGCCTTCGCCGCCATGGCGGCGGACATGCTGGGCCTGGGAGAGGCCAGCCCCGCCATGGTGGTGGTCTCCTCCATCGCATGGGGCGTCATCATGCTGGTCACGGCCTGCGCCGGCTTCAAGGGGCTGAAGTGGCTCAACTATCTGGCGGTGCCCCTGCTGGTGGCGGTGTGCCTCTACGGCCTCATCGCCGGCATTGTCCGCAACGACGGCGCCTCGGCCATCGCGGCCTACGCCCCGGCGCAGTCCGCCGGCATGGTGTTCGGCATCTCCATGGTGGTGGCCTCCTTCGCCCTGGGCGGCGTGATCTCCGCCGACTACTGCCGCTTCGCCAAAAGCCGGGCGGACGTGGTCAAGTCCTCCATCGCGGGGGTGATCCCGGCGGGGCTGTTCATGCTGCTCACCGGCGCCCTCATGAGCATCGTCACCGGACAGTACGACATCTCCGCCATCCTGGCCAGCCTGGGGGTGCCCCTGTTCGGGCTCATCGCCCTGGTGCTGGCCACCTGGACCACCAACGTCACCAACGCCTACT
>DVFN01000129.1 GCA_018713205.1 Candidatus Avoscillospira stercorigallinarum
TCGACGAAGTTGGTGTTGATTGGGGTGAGGGTCCACCTGTTCCCATCCCGAACACAGAAGTTAAGCTCACCTTCGCCGACAATACTTTGCGGGTGACTGCACGGGAAGATAGGTAACGCCAACACAAAAAAATCCGACTTGCATTTGCAAGTCGGATTTTTTTGTGTTAGGGAATAGGTATTTTGCACGCCCCTACAACAGGAAATGGTGGCGCGTGCATGTAGGGGCGGATTATATATCCGCCCGAAAACGCCCTCGATTCCTGCGGTACTCCCGCCGAACGTTGTAAACCGAAAGCCTGGCAATTCCGGCGGTGCGGCCCGGGCGGGCATAAAGCCGCCCCTACGGACCAGATCGAAAGCGTGGCGTAGGGGCGGCCTGTATGGCCGCCCGGGCAGGCTAGCGATTCTCACCGCACCTTCGCCGAACCTCGTAGAGCGGCATGCCTACATGCCGCCATGGCCCGGGGGTGGTGGCTGGCGCGGCGGTTTCGGCGGATGCGCCCTTATGGGCGGGGCCATTGCGCTGCGGGGATTGTGCTTTCCTGCAAAATTAGATATAATCATCCCAATATACGCAAAGGGGGAGAACCAACATGGAGCTTTCCACGGCTCGTTTGCAGCTTCGCAGTCTCTGCCAAACGGATTTGGAACGGTTTTATGACTTATACCACACAGAATTTGTCCAGCGGTATAACTGTATGCAGCCCATGGACCGGGCACAGACGGCGTCGTATTTGGCGGCGGAGCGCGACAGCGACAAACAGCTTGCGATAACGCTGCCGGAGGGGCTGATCGGCATGGTGTATATCCACGAGGATTCTCTGCGCCATGGGGTGAATTCCATAGAGGTATCCTACTGGCTGGGGGAGTCCTACAGCCGCCGGGGCTATATGACGGAGGCGTTATCGGCGGTGCTGGAGCGCCTTTTTACCGTGGATGGCTACGCTTCCGTGACGGCGCGGGCCTTTGGCGAGAACGAAGCGTCTATGGCGCTGCTCCGCGGCCTGGGGTTTATCCAGGAGGGGCGGCTTTGCCGGGCCATACGGACCCGTGACGGCGCGGTCTATGACGACGTGCTCTTTTCCCTCACCCGGGAGGACTGGCAGAAGAACAGAACCCGGCAGGCGGCGCTGATTCACGAAAAAAGCTGCGGGGCCGTGGTCTGGGCCAGATTCGAGGACGGCATTCGATATTTGATGGTGCAGATGCGCAAGGGCCATGTGGACTTTGCCAAAGGGCATATGGAGCCGGGCGAAGATGAGCTTCAGACCGCCGCCCGGGAGATCTGGGAGGAGACCGGTCTGATCGTGGAGCTCGACCCCGGCTTTCGGATTGTGACGACCTATTCGCCCTATGCGGGCTGCATCAAAGACGTGGTGTATTTTACAGCTCGGGCCGGAGATACCGAGACGACGCCGCAGCCGTCGGAGATTCGCAGCCTGCGCTGGGCCACGCTGGAGGAAGCGCGGGAGTTGCTGACCTATGACAATGCGCGGACCATTTTGGAAGCGGCCCACCGGTATCTGGAGGAACGAGGAGAGCTGCGGCCCGAACCTGTCTAGGACGGCTTGGCCTCCACAAACCACTTGTTTCCCTCCTGAAAGAGAAATGCTTCCTTCCCCCGAATCAGCACGGTGTAGCGGATGCCGCCGCCGCTGACCCGGGTGGAGGCCGCGCGGCGCTTATCCTTGAGCTGGTCAATGGGAAATTCCCGGCCGTTGGGCCAGCGGATCAGCCGGGGGTGCGGGACGCCGTCCTCGTCCACATCGAGATTGACGGACACATATGCCTTTCTCCAGGGACCCTCCATGGAGCTCGCCTCCTTCATGCAATATCTTGACAGAATGCGCAATTGGCAGTACACTATGAGTACTTCAATTGCGCATTTCTAGTATACGCTATTGAACTGCGCTTGTCAATGAAAATGCGCAGTTCAATGTCCCATCAATGGGACAGTAAGGAGGGGCGGCATGACATTTGCGGAAAAGTTCAAGGCGGCGCGGGAGCGGCGGGGCCTGACCCAGCAGCAGGTGGCGGACGGACTGGGGCTGAACCGGCGGATGATAACGCGGTATGAGACGGGCCGGTCCTTTCCGCGGACCAAGGAGGCCTACCGGAAGATTGCGGACTTTTTCGGCTTGGAGGTCAACTATCTGCTGACCGAGGACGAAGCCTTTGTGGTGGCGGCGGCGGAGCGCTACGGCGGCCGGGGGATGCAGCAGGCCCAGGATCTGATCGACGGCATGGCGGGCCTGTTCGCCGGCGGAACGCTGTCGGACCAGGACAAGGACGCCGTAATGAAGGCGCTGCAGGATATCTATTGGGAGTCCAAGGCCCGGAGCGCCGCGGCCTATACGCCCCGCAAATTCCGCAAGACAACCGTCGGGGATTGACGTCCCGGAGACGGGACATCCTAAGAGAGAACGAGGAGAGGAGGGAGCGCCGTGCTGCTGCGCGCCGATGTCATTCACAGCAAGGCCCGGGCCGTGGTGCGCCGCTGCGGGACCCGGGACGCCCTGGCCGTTGCCGAGGCGCTGGGCGTCTATGTTCACCGGCTGGAGAATCTGCGGGACCTGCTGGGCATGTACACCTACCGCCAGCGGGAGCGGCATATCCTGCTCAACGCCCGGATGGAGCCGGGGCTGATGCAGCTGGTCTGCGCCCATGAACTGGGCCACGACGCGCTCCACCGGCAGCTGGCCCGCGGCGGCGCGCTGCCCGAGTTCTCGCTCTTCGACATGCGCACGGCGCCGGAGTACGAGGCCAACGCCTTCGCGGCCCATCTGCTCCTGGATGACGATGCGGTGCTGGAGCACCTGCGTCAGGGCCGGGACGTGGCGGAATTGGCGGCGCTGCTGGGCGTCCATCTCAATCTGGTGCTGGTGAAGCTCCACGAAATGAATCGTCTGGGCTGGCAGTTGGAGTTACCCTATGTGCCCCGAGGGGATTTCCTCGGGAAGATCAAGCCGGAGGAGGGGAGCGGCCTTGGAGGAACGGACGTACCTTGCCATTGATCTGAAATCGTTTTATGCCTCGGTGGAGTGCAGGGAGCGCGGCCTGGACCCCATGGATACCAACCTGGTGGTGGCCGATGAGAGCCGTACCGACAAGACCATCTGTCTGGCGGTGACGCCGTCGCTGAAGACCTACGGCATTCCGGGGCGGCCCCGGCTTTTCGAGGTGGTGCAGAAGATGAAGGAGGTCAACTCCCGCCGGCAATTCCGTGCACCGGACGGGAAGCTTCAGGGGCGGTCCTGCTTCCGTTCGGAGCTCCAGGCCGACCCCCGGCTGGAGGCCGACTATCTGATCGCGCCGCCGCGGATGGCCTACTATGTGGAATACAGCACGAAGATCTATCGGATCTATCTCAAATATATCGCCCCCGAGGACATCGTCGTCTACTCCATTGACGAGGTCTTTCTGGACGTGACACACTATCTCAAGCCGCGGGGGATGACGGCCCGGGAGCTGGCCATGGAGATCATCCTGGATGTGCTGTCCCAGACCGGAATCACGGCCACGGCGGGGATCGGAACCAATCTGTATCTGGCCAAGGTGGCCATGGATATTGTGGCCAAGCGGATGCCTGCCGACCGGAACGGCGTGCGTATCGCGGCCCTGGACGAGCTGGGCTACCGAAAAGCCTTGTGGAGCCATCGGCCCCTGACGGATTTCTGGCGGGTGGGCCGGGGCACGGCCCGAAAGCTGGAGCAGCACGGCCTGTTCACCATGGGCGACGTGGCCCGTTGCTCCGTCCGGGACGAGGATTTGCTCTACCGGCTTTTCGGCAAAAATGCCGAGCTGCTGATCGACCACGCCTGGGGCTGGGAGCCCTGTACCGTGGCGGCAATCAAGGCCTACCGGCCCCACAGCAGCAGCCTCTGCTCGGGCCAGGTGCTCCACAAGGCGTATCCGGCGGAGAAGGGGCGGCTGGTGCTGCGGGAAATGGCGGATCTGCTGGCCCTGGATCTGGTGGAAAAGGAGCTGTGTACCGACCAGATCGTCCTCACCGTGGGCTATGATATCGAAAACCTCACCGATCCCCAGCGGCGGCAGCAGTATCGCGGCCCGGTGGTCCGGGACGGCTACGGCCGGGCGGTGCCCCAGCACGCCCACGGCAGCCGCAATCTGCCCCGGCCCACGGCCTCGGCCCGGCAGATTGTGGCGGCGGCCACGGCGCTTTACGACGAGATCGTGGACGGGTCCCTGCTGGTGCGGCGGCTCACCGTCACGGTCAACCGGCTCCAGCCGGAGTCGGCGGTGCTGGGGCAGGAGGCGGGCTTTGAGCAGCTGGACCTCTTCACCGACTATGAGGCCCGGGCAGCCCGGCAGCAGCAGGAGGCGCATGCCCGGGACCGGGAGCGGCGGATGCAGCAGGCCGTGCTGACCATTCGGAAGAAATACGGCAAAAATGCCATTCTCCGGGCCATGAACCTGGAGGAGGACGCCACTGCCCGGGACCGCAACAGTCAAATCGGAGGACACAAGGCATGACGGACTACGAAGATATCCTGTACCTGCCCCACCATGTCTCCCCCAAGCGTCCACCCATGTCCATGGAGGACCGGGCGGCCCAGTTTTCCCCCTTTGCGGCCCTGACCGGCTATGAGGCGGCCATCGACGCCGTGATCGAGGACCATACCCAGCCCGCCCCCCGGACGGCAGTCGTCCGCCCCATGGAGCCGGAGCCCTGGGAGATAGACCAGGCAGAGATAAAATAAAAATAAACACGGGTGTGCGCCCTGAATTGAAGTGCACCCCCGTGTTTTTTGAGCAGATCAGCGGTCCGCCGCGAGGGCTTCCAAGGCGGTCAGGGCCGATTGGGCCATGAGGGCGGCGCCGATGGGCAGGGCGTCGTCATCGGTGCGGAAGCGGTCGCTGTGCCAGCCCGGGTTGTCCCGGTCGGGGAAGCCGGTGCCGGTCCAATAGAAGAACGACGGCACGGTCTGGCCCAGGACGGCAAAATCCTCCGAGCCCATATTCCCGCGGGGGGATACGAGATTGGCTTCTCCCGCCACTGCGGCGGCGGCCTGCCGGGCCAAGGCGGTCATGTTCGGCCCGTTCCAGGTGACGGGCACCTGGGGCTGAAAGCCGATCTCACAGGTGCAGCCATAGCTCTCCGCCAGCTGCCGCACCAGCTGCTCCAGCCGGCCCTCGGTTTTGTGGAGCACCGAATCGCTGTGGGCCCGGATGGCGCCGGTCATTGTCAGCGTCTCGGGGACAAAGTTCTCCGGCGTCCCGGCGTGGATGGAGAAGACGGCGCAGACCAGCGGCTCCAAGGGGTCGGTGTTGCGGCTGACAATGGTCTGAATGCCGTTGACGATGGCCGCTCCGGCGACGATCACATCCACACAGCGGTGCGGCGCGCCGCTGTGACCGGCGACCCCATGGAGCGTGATTTCAAAATGGGATTTTCCGGCCATAATGGGCCCCGGCACGATGCCGATTTGGCCACAGGGAAGCTCCGGCCTGGTGTGCTGGGCGAAGAGACAGGCCGGTTTCTCCGGCAGCGCCTCCCACAGCCCGCAGCGCACCATGGCAGCAGCGCCCTGGGTGATTTCCTCGGCGGGCTGGAACAGGAATGCGACATTGCCGTGCAGCGTCCCCCGGCGGGCCGCCAGAAGCTGCGCCGCGCCTAGGAGGCAGGCGGTGTGAAAATCATGGCCGCAGCCGTGCATTACGCCGGGGGTTTCCGAAATAAGCCCATTGTCCGGGGCTTCCTGCTGGGCAATGGCGTCGATATCTGCCCGCAGCGCCACCGTGGGGCCGGGGAACGCGCCCCGCAGCAGCGCTACCGTAGCAGTCTCCAGGTCCAGCGCCACCGGCTCCAGGTCCAGCGCCAACAGTGTCTCACGGATTACGCGGGTGGTGCGACTCTCGGCGAAGGATAGCTCCGGATGCCGGTGCAGGTCCGCTTTGATGGCCCGCAGCGTCGGAAGTAATGCCCGTGCTTCTTCTAAGATCGTCGTCATCGATGCGCTCCTTATCAAAGATCCGGCCATGCGATTGCTTCGGCTTGTAGGTTGGCAATCGCATGGCTTATGGTTTGAAGACTTGTAAACGGGGCCGTTGTCCGGGCTTACAGGGCGGCGAACCGCTGGGCGCCCCGGGTTTTGAGCCAGATGCGCAGGGGCAGAGTCACCAGACAGAAGACCAGGGCCAGGACCACTAGCGCGGCGGCTTCCGGGAGAAACCGCAGAAGCAGCATGCCCAGGAACAGCGCGCCCACCACGGCCATCATGGAGATCAGCATGGTCAGGATGATGGAAGCGCCCTGCTTGACAGCGGCGGTTTCGTTGATCCAGTCCAGCCGGGGGAAGAGAAGGTTCATCGTCAGCCCCACGTCGGCGGTGAACCAGGTGACGGCGGCGGGCAGCGCCAGGGCGGCCAGACAGGACAGGCCGCCGGCGCCCATGGCCGCGCAGGTGAGCGCCGTGCAGAGAACGGCAGGCGGCAGCCCCAGCAGGATGTGGAGCCGCAGCTTGGCCGCCAGAACGGCTGCCGGGTCCACAGGCAGGGATTGGATGCACCAGAGTGTCTTACCCTCCAGGGATATCGACGGGGCGGTAAAGAGCGTCATAGAGGCCAGGAAGGCCATGGCCAGAGAGGCAGCGGCAGCCGGGGAGACTGGCAGGGCGGCGAAGAAGACGCCGAGGCTGTCCCGCTGGAGCCAGGCCGCGCCGGTGAGCAGGGCCATCATCAGAATACCGGTGCCGGCATTCATCATGTACGGGGCGCTGGAGCCCAGCCGCCGCAGCTCCCGGAAGAAGAGAGCCCGGGGAAGAGAGCTGACCTTGGCCGGTCCCACCTTGCCCCGCCGCCGTCCGCCGGCCTGGGAGGCCAGAGCGAAGGAGAGGAAGGTCCGGGCGAGCAGCCAGTAGACCAGCGCCATCGGAACCAGGCAAAGGGCCGCCGTCAGCAGCAGGCTCGGCAGATTGCCCAGGGCCGCCAGACCCAGGTGATAGAGCAGCATGGTCCCCACGGCCGCCTGGGCCAGCGCCTCGGCATTGGCGATCAGCAGCATCAGCAGCGTCTGCATCTGGCTGTAGCCGTAGAAGTAGAGGGCGAGGAAGCACAGGGAGAGCACCATGGTCATCAGGGTTTTGAACCGGCCCAGCCGGCGCGTCAGAGCCGAGACGCCCCACGCCGCCAGCGTACTCAGCGCCAGACTCAGGCAGGGGAGCAGCAGCGCCAGCAGGACCTGGGCCGCATATCCGGTGGCAGTGAAGCCGATCTGCCAGGCATAGGCCAGCGCCGCGGGCAGCAGGACCAGCAGGTTCATGGCGAAATCCATGAGCCACAGAAACACCATCCGGCTCAGCAGGATCGTACCCGGCGGGATGGGCAGGGAAAGCAGCAGTTCGTTGTCCTTGGCGTTGTAGAGCTGGGCCTGGGCGAAAAACACCGTGCCCACCAGAGAGAAGACCAGACCGAAGAGCGCGGCCAGGGTAAAGTAGAACCAGGACAGCCCCAGCGCCGCAAACGGCTCACAGATGGAGGAGAAGAGCAGATAGAACAGCATGCCGATGCAGAAGAACAGATAGAGGTAGACGATGCCCATAAAGGCGACGAAGCCCGTGGTGCGTTTTCTCCGGCGGGTTCCGCCCAGAAGGCTCCGGAATCGGAGGCGCAGCAGCGTTGCCAGCATATTATGCACCTGCCTTTTCTGCCAGCTCCAGGAACACGTCCT
Source organism: Candidatus Avoscillospira stercorigallinarum (assembly GCA_018713205.1). Taxonomy (GTDB): domain Bacteria; phylum Bacillota; class Clostridia; order Oscillospirales; family Oscillospiraceae; genus Avoscillospira; species Avoscillospira stercorigallinarum. The sequence goes on from DVFN01000129.1 coordinate 7,693, forward strand.
CCAGGCTGGCGTCGCCCTTGACGTCCTCCATGGACCCCGAGGCGACCAGCTTGCCGCCGCGGATGATGGCTACCTTGTCGCAGAGCTTTTCCGCCACCTCCAGCACGTGGGTGGAGAAGAAAATGGCGCAGCCCTGATCGCAGAGCTCCCGCATGATGGTTTTGAGCTGGTGGGACGCCGAGGGGTCCAGGCCGACAAAGGGCTCGTCCATCATCAGCAGCCGCGGCTGGTGCAGCAGTGCGCCGAGAATGGCCAGCTTCTGCTTCATGCCGTGGGAGTAGGCCGAGACCGGCTGGCCCAGATCCCCGGTCAGGGAGAAGAGCTCGGCATAGCGCTGGATGCGGCGCTGGCGCTCGTCCTTGGAGATGCCGAAGATGTCGGCGATGAAATTCAAATACTGGAAGCCGGTGAGAAATTCATAGAGATCGGGATTGTCGGGAATATAGGCGATGCGGCGCTTGCACTCCAGGGGGTTCTCCCGAATGGAAATGCCGTCCACCCGGATCTCGCCGCGGTCAAAGGGCAGAATGCCGCAGCAGGCCTTGAGCGTTGTGGTTTTGCCGGCGCCGTTGTGGCCGATAAAGCCATAAATTTCCCCGGGGGCAATGTGCAGACTCAGATCGTCCACGGCAGTCTTGGCGCCGTAGGTCTTGGTGAGATGAGAGATTTGCAACATAGGGGATACCTCCTTGCATCTTTTGTATTAGCGATTATAATACAAACAATCCGCCTTGTCAAGAATGGGTTCTACTGCCGGTCCTTGTCCCATAGAATGATGACGGGGTGATACAATGATCCGAAGAAACAGCCGGATAATGCTCTTCTGCGGCCTGCTGTTGGCGGGCCTGGTGGCCGTATGCACCGCGTTTTCCGGGTCGCTGCTGGTGGCGGCGGGCTCCTGGGGCCTCCATTTCCAGGAGGACGGCGCACCGCCGGCGGGAAATACCAGCGCCACGGTGCTGCGGGAATATGATGCGGCGTATGTGGGCTCCTCGGAGGAGCCTGTGATCTACCTGACCTTTGATGCCGGCTATGAAAACGGCTGCACCGGGCAGATTCTAGACGTACTGCAGGCCCATCAGATTCCGGCGGCCTTTTTCCTGGTGGGAAATTATCTGGAGACCTGCCCGGACCTGGTGCGGCGGATGGTGGACGAGGGCCATACCGTGGGCAATCACACCTGGAGCCACGGCGATATGGCGTCTATTGCCGATCCGGCGGCGTTCCAGTCGGAGCTGGAGCGGGTGGCGGCGGCCTATGAGAGCATCACAGGCAGGGAGATGGAGAAATACTACCGTCCGCCCCGCGGGATCTACAGCGAGAGCAATTTGCAGATGGCCCAAACGCTGGGGTATAAGACGGTGTTCTGGAGTCTGGCCTATGTGGATTGGGAGCAGGATCACCAACCCACGGCGGAGGCAGCCTTTGAGAAGCTGCTGCCCCGCATTCACAACGGGGCCGTGGTGCTGCTCCATTCCACCTCCACCACCAACGCCGCCATCCTCGACGAGCTCTTGACCCAATGGGAAGACATGGGCTACCGGTTTGCGCCCATCTCAGCGCTTTTTGAAGAACCGGCGGCCTGAGAGGAACCAAATCAGCCTGCGGGCATATCATGGAATGAACGGGGCGCGACCCCGATTTCTTTCAGGAGGTCATGAATATGTCTTGCAATTCTTCTGGTATGTGTGTCTTTGGCAGCAACAACTGGTGGATCATCATCCTGATTCTGCTGCTGGTCTGCGGCAACACCGGCTTCTTCGGTTCCGGCTGCTGCGAGAACAACTGCAGCTGCTAAAGCCAGTGCTACATGAAGACCAGGGGGCTGCTTCGGCAGCCCCCTGGTCGCAGTCCGTTAAAAAGCTTTGCTGAAGATGTCTGTGACAGAGCGGCAGGGGAAGCGTGCGCACCGCCGCGCCGGACGCACCACCGCCGACCGCACTCCGTAGGGGCCGATGCCCACATCGGCCCGCTCGGTACCGACTTCAAAAGTACTATCGCCGAACGCACACACCGTAGGGGCGGCTAGCAGCCGCCCGGACCGCACTCCCCGGAAACGCCAGGCTTGCGGGTAACGGAATCCGTCCGCGGCGGCATGTGGGCATGCCGCCCTACAGCGTTCGGCGGGAGTACGGTGGAAATCGGCGGCCTGCTCGGGCGGCTGCTAGTCGCCCCTACACCGCGCTTTCGATCCGGTCCGTAGGGCGGGGTGCCCACACC
>DVFN01000130.1 GCA_018713205.1 Candidatus Avoscillospira stercorigallinarum
CCCAATCTTTTGCCCCATCCGTGCAGTTATAAAAGGGGGAAATACATACAGTATTCCCGCCCTTTTATAACTTTCGTATGAGGCAAAATCTTTGGCCGAATGCTCTTGCCAAATTGTGCGGTGATGCCCTAAAAGTATAACCGAATGGGGCCGCTGCAGCGATTCACCTGCAGCGGCCCCTATTTTGCGCGTCTGCCGCGTTTTCGCAACCAACGATAACAGCGGATCTTTACAATGGTTGGTGGATTCTCCTGATTCTACAGGGTATAATGGGACACGGGAGGTATGAAAAGTATGAAAACGCAGAAGAACAACATTGCCCGCAATCTGACCGCCCTGCGCAAGCTCCATAAATACTCCCAGGAGGAGGTGGCGGAGCGGATCGGCGTTTCCCGGCAGGCGGTGGCCAAATGGGAGGCGGGGGAGTCCATGCCGGATCTCGTCAACTGCGACGCGCTGGCGCGGCTCTATGATGTGGAGCTGAATGATTTGGTGCGCTACGACCAGGAGAAGACCGGGATGCGTCTTCCGCCCAAGGGCAAGCATATCTTCGGCGCTGTGCGGGTGGGGGAGCGCGGCCAGATTGTGCTGCCCAAAGAGGCGCGGGACGTGTTCCAAATCAAGCCGGGAGACCGGCTGGTGGTTCTGGGCGATGAGGCGCAAGAACACCCGGGTATTGCGCTGATGAAAGAGGAGTTCTTTCTAGGCGTGGTGCAAGCGCTCAAAACTGCGCTGGATCTGACCGAAGTCCCCGATGAAAAGGAGAAGAAGGAATGAATACGGTGCTGTGTGTGCAGGACCTCTGCAAGCGTTACCCCGGCTTTCTGCTGGACCATGTGAGCTTTTCCCTCGCGCCCCATCGCATCATGGGCTTGATCGGGAAAAACGGGGCTGGCAAAAGTACGACCTTAAAAGCCATGCTCAATATGGTATCGCCGGAGAGCGGCAGAGTTACGGTTTTCCACCAGGATTTTTACCAACAGGAGACGGCGTGCAAGGCCCGGATCGGCGTGGTATTCGGCGGAATGGAGTTCTATCCGCTGAAGACCCTTGCCGCGATTACGGCGGTTACCAAGCGGTTTTATGCGCACTGGGATCAGGCCCAATACCAGCGGTATCTCGGGTATTTCGGCCTGGACGAACGCAAAAAGTTCAAAGAGCTCTCCAACGGCATGAAGGTGAAGTATCTGCTGACCCTGGCGCTTTCGCACCACGCGGAGCTGCTGATTCTGGACGAGCCGACCTCCGGCCTGGACCCGGTGTCCCGTGAGGAGCTGCTGCATCTGTTCCGGCAAATCGTCGAAGGGGAACACTGCTCCATCCTGTTTTCCACCCATATTACCTCGGATCTGGACAAGTGCGCCGATGACATCACCTACTTGCAGAAGGGGAAGGTACTGCAAAGCGCGGATAAAGAGACGTTCCTGCGCTCCTTTGATCATTTGAGAGCGCCCGGGGATACGATGCCGCTGACCCTGGAGGAAATTATGCTGCGGACGGAGAGGAGGACCTGGGATGATGAAGCTGCTCTATAAAGAAATTCGCCTGTGCGCCCATCCGACCTCGCTGGTGTTTGCCTTTCTGGGCTGTCTGGTGCTGGTTCCGGCCTATCCCTACAGCGTGATCCTCCTCTTTGGCAGCTTGGCCCCCTATATCACATTCGTAAACGCCCGCGAGACCAATGACCTCTGGTATACGGCCATTTTGCCGGTTTCAAAGGCCGAAAGCGTAGGGGGAAAGTGTCTGCTGGTTGTTTCGCTCCAGCTGTTTCAGCTGCTGTTCTCCGTGCCCTTTGCGATGCTCCGCCAGGGGCTCCATATTGCGAACAATCCGGTGGGGCTGGACGCCACGCCGGCCTGGTACGGCCTGGGGCTCCTGGTCTATGGCGTGTTCGACATTCTGTTTCTTGCGTCCTTTTATAAAAGCGGATATAAAGCGGGAAAAGCCTTCCTGCTGGCCTCAATTCCGCTGGGCAGTATGATGGTTTTGGTGGAAGCCACGGCGCATATTCCCGCCCTTTCCTGGATGGACAGCGTACAGCCGGAGGATTTGCTGCGCCAGCTGCCGATTCTGCTGGCCGGAATCATCGGCTATGCCGCGCTGCTCTTCCTGGCCTATCGAATTTCTGTCAAACGATATGAAAAGGTGGATCTGTAGCGACGCCGTTCTTTCGCTGCCGCCGAGAAGGCTTTCCGGCGCAGAGAACCGCCGCCAAGCCGCAAAAAATCCGGACGCCCCGCTGTAAAAGGGGCGTCCGGATTTTGCCGTTTAAAGGTCCAGGGTCCGAAGGGTGTTCTTGACCTGGGCCACCAGGGTGGGGTCGGCGTATTCCCGGAGGTACTCGTCGGCCAGGGGGAGGCCCATGGGGACGCCGGTGCGGCGGAAGACCATGGGGCTCTCGGCGGGGCGTTTGGCGGAGAAGTGGAACTGCCGGACGCCGGTGCGGGCCAGCGCCTCCAGGCAGCCGGGGCCGACGCCGCTGCCGGCCAGGATCTGAATCCGCCCGGCGGCCTTTTCCACCAGCCGGCCCAGCAGCGCCGCGCCCTCGATGGCCTTGGCCTGCTGGCCGGAGGTCAGAATGGTATCGAAGCCCAGGGCCACGGCGTCCTCCAGGCCCTCGAAGGGGTCCCGGCAGAGGTCGAAGGCCCGGTGGAGGGTGTGGGACAGGTTCGGGCCGCCGGCCTCGATGCACTGGGCCAGATGGTCCCGGTCCAGCCGTCCGTCGGGCAGCAGCGCGCCCAGCACCACGCCGTGGACGCCCAGGTCCCGGCAGGTCTCCACCTCCCGGATGAGAATTCGCTTCTCGGCATCGGTAAAGCAGAAATCGCCGAACCGGGGCCGCAGCAGCACATTGACCGGGATCGTCACAGCCGCCAGAACTTCCTCGATCAGGGCCGGAGAAGGGGAGGTGCCGCCGATGAGCAGATTGGCGCAGAGCTCCAGCCGGTCCGCGCCGCCGGACTGGGCGGCCAGCGCCGACTCCAGAGAGTCAACGCACACTTCCAACAAATGGTTCATAACAGCCTCCTTATCGGAACACGATGTCCATGCCCCGGACCTGGAGCGGGTTGATGTCCAGGATGGCGGTGTCGCCCACGGAGCAGGTGGTGTTGGTGATATCGCAGACCGTGTGGAGCATCCCCACATGGCCCAGCACCGGGCAGAGAGACCCGTTGATGCGGACATAGAGCTTCTTCCGCCGGAGAATATTCAAAAAGGCCCGGACCATGGCCCGCACGCAGTCCCGGACGCGGAAGATGTCGTCGCCGTAGCTGACGGCGAAGCCGTGGTACCAGCCCACGGGCAGCACGGCAATCCGGGTGGGCCGCTTGGCCTTCCAGGCCGCGCCGTAGCCGGTGGAGTGGCCGGTGGGCAGCCAGCGGATTTCGTCCACCGTGGCCTCGCACCGGCCCACCCGGCGGAGATCGGCCTTGACCAGCACCCGGCCCAGCAGGGCCGAGCCGATCCGCGCCCCGCCCATATGGAGCTCCGGCCAGCGGAGAAAGGCCGTGGAGTTGCAGCAGTGGACCATACCCGTCTCCACCCCGGCGGCAGTCAGGGCCGAGAGGACCTTCTTAAAGGTCTCGGCCTGGGCGAAGACGGAATTCTCATTGCAGAAGGCCGAGTGGAAATGGGTGTAGATGCCGGTGACGGCCAGATGGTCGTTGTGGCGGTAGACCGAGAGGATCTTCTCGGTCTCGTGGGGCATAAAGCCGTAGCGGCCCATGCCGGTATCCACCTTCACATGGACCTCGGCCACCGCGCCCCGCTGGAGGGCCAGCGAATTGAGGGCCGCGGCCTCGGCGGAGCAGGAGATGGTGGCGATGACGTCCAGGTCCAGCAGCTGCTGGAGCTCCTCGGGGTCGGCGGTGGGCCGGAGCATCAGAATCTCCGCCTGGGCAAAGGCGCCGCGAATCTCCAGGGCTTCGGCCACTTCGGTGACGGCGAACCGGCGGATTCCGGCGTCCCAGCACAGCCGGGCCATGGGCCCGACGCCCAGGCCGTAGCCGTTGCCCTTGAGCACGGCCCAGAGGGGCGTCTTTCCGGCCAGCGCCAGAAGCTTGTCGAGGTTGTAGCGGACGGCCGCCGTTTCCACAGTATAAGCCTTCAAATCCTCACCTTATTTCTTGTCGCGATTTTTAATCAAATACAGCGATTTGCGCAGATCCTTGAAAATGCTGGTGCTCTTCTCCACAAAAGCGTAGACGGGCCGGTTCAGCACCAGGTCCATTTCGCCGACGAACTCGGTGAAGTCGCCGCCGAAGCCCTTCTTGAAGCGGTAGAGGCCATAGAGGGGATTGTCCTCGCTGATGTCGCCGGAGACGCCCCGGAAGTCGTAGATCCGGCACTTTTCCTCGATGGCCCACTGGATCATCCGCCACTGGAGCAGATAGTTGGGCATCAGGTTCCGGTCCTCGTTGGAGGACGCGCCGTAGAGATACCAGACCTTGTCGCCGTAGTGGATGGCCAGAGTTCCGGCGATGGGCCGGTCCTCATGGAAGGCCATGTACAGGCGGCAGTGCTCGCCCAGGTTGTCCAGCATATTGGCGAAATACTCCGGCTGCCGGGTGACGAAGCCGTCCCGGACGCCGGTGGTCAGCATCAGGTCGGCGAAGGCCGGGATCATCTCCTTGCCGCAGATCTTCACTTCCACGCCCTTTTTCTGGGCCACGCGGATGTTATAGCGCCACTTCTGGTGGAAGCCCGCCTGGATTTCCTCCTCGGTCTTGCCCTCCACATTGAGCCGGAAGACGTACCGGGGCTGGATGGCCTCGAAGTTTTTGCCGCCCTCCTTGCTCTCGAAGCCGAAGCTCCGGAGCATATTGAAAAAGCCGGTGTTGGAGGAGGGCACGTCCGGGTCGAGCTTGATGACGTAGGACTTGTATTCCCTGGCCAGCGCCCGGGCTCCGGCCAGCAGCTGGCCGAAGGTCTCCCGGTCGTCCAGGTCGCAGACCGGGCCCCGGCAGCCGTACATCAGCGTCCGGCCCACCAGAGGCATCTTGCGGATCATCACCGCCAGAGAGCCCTTGATTTTGCCGTCGTTCCCCCGGACCGCGATGGCCTTCCAGACCCACATGGGCTTCTGCTTGCCCCAGAGATAGCTCTGGGCGAAGTTCCCCTTGGGATGGGACTGGACAAAGGCTTCGTATTCTGCCAGGGTCTCCTGGGTAATCAGTTCGTACATGGTATCAGACTCCAAATCGTTGTAATGTATCGGTATCGCGGCGTAGGGGCGGCTATCAGCCGCCCGCAGGCCAGATGGGCGACTACTAGTCGCCCCTACGAGTGTACTTTTACAGCACCTGTACAATCAAACCCTTTAGATACAGGGCGTGCTCGGCGGTGAGGCAGGCGGGGTGGTCCCGGGACTGGATCAGTGTCTCGATCAGGCGGATGGGGCGTCCCACGTCTCCAGCGGCCTCGGTGAGCATTTTTTCAAAGAGGGGCGGCGTCATGAATTGACTGCAGGAGCAGGTCACCAGGAAGCCGCCGGGCTCGGTGAGCCGGAGGCACCGGAGATTCAGCTCCTTATACCCCCGGTAGGCCGCTTCCAAGGCCTTGCGGCTCTTGGCGAAGGCCGGCGGGTCGCAGATCACCAGGCCGAACCGCCGCCCGGCCTCGTCGTAGGCCTTGACCAGGTCGAAGACGTTGGCACAGGTGGTGGTCACCTGGACGCCGTTTTCGGCGGCGTTCTTCCGCACCAGGGCCAGCGCCTCCTCGGAGACGTCCACGCACTCCACGGACTGGGCGCCGTAGAGTGCCGCGTGGATGCCGAAGCCGCCGCTGTGGCAGCAGAGGTCCAGCACCGTCCGGCCCGGGGCGTAGGGCTTTAAGCGGCCCCGGTTTTCCTGCTGGTCCAGGAAGTGGCCGGTCTTCTGGCCGTGGAGCAGGTCGGCATAGAGCCAGGCGTCGTGCTCCCTGAGCCGTACCAGCTCCGGCAGCGTGCCGTAGATCACCTGCGCCGCCTGGGGCAGGCCCTCCTTCTCCCGGACCGGCACGTCGCCCCGTTCGCAGATGGCCGCCGGATGGAAGAGGTCGATCAGCGTCTCCACAATCGCGTCCTTCCACTGCTCCATGCCCAGGGACACGATCTGGAAGGACAGGTAATCGCCGAATTTGTCCACGGTCAGGCCCGGCAGGCCGTCGCTCTCGCCGAAGACCACCCGGCAGGCGTCGGAGAAGCCCAGCTGCCGCCGGAAGGCCCAGGCCGCCTCGATGCGCCGCCGGAAGAAGGCGGCGTCGATGACCTCGTCGGGATCGCGGGTCAGCACCCGCACCGTGATTTTGCTCCGGGGATTGAAGTAGCCCCGGGCCACGAACTGGCGGCGGCTGTCGATGACGTCCACAATGCCGCCCGCGGGGCAGATGTCGTCGTACCAGTCGATTTCGTTGTCATAAATCCAAAAGCCGCCCCGGCGGAGGTCCGTTTCCTCTCCCCGCCGCAGGCATACCTTGCCGTATTCCATAGGGTCTCCTTGTATCGTAGGGGTGTTCATAGGCTCCCCTTGAGGGGAGCTGGCGCGAAGCGCCTGAGAGGTGTTACCGCACCGAAGGTTTGCTGAAGGGTCTCGGCGTGTGCAGAGGGCGCTTGCGCGCCGCCGCCGCTGCGCGGCGGCACACCTCTCCGTCACGCTTCGCGTGCCACCTCTCCTCAAGGAGAGGCTTTGGGGTGCGTCGCCTGAGAGGGAAGGCTCCCCTTGAGGGGAGCTGTCAGCCGAAGGCTGACTGAGAGGTGTTGCCGCACCGAAAGCTTGCCGCAGGGTTTCAGCGTGTGCAGAGGGGCGCTCCCTTGCGGGCCTCTCCTCAAAGGGAGGCATTTAGGACCGCTTCGCCCAGGACTTGGCCGATGGGGTCCCGGAGGACCAGGTCGGCACGGCTGTCCAGGGGGGTGGCGTCGCGGTTGATCAGGACCAGGCGGTGGCCCCGGTAGTATTGAATGAGGCCCGCCGCCGGGTAGACCGTCAGGCTGGTGCCGCCGACGATCAGCAGGTCGGCATTGGCGATGGCCATGACCGCGCCCTGAATCGTGTCGCCGTCCAGGCCCTCCTCGTAGAGCACCACGTCGGGCTTGATGAGGCCGCCGCAGGTGCAGCGGGGGACGCCGGTGGAGTGGAGAATCTCCTCCGCCGTATAGGCCTTGCCGCATTTCCGGCAGTAATTCCGGTGGACCGAGCCGTGGAGCTCATAGACGGCTTTGCTGCCTGCGGCCTGGTGGAGACCGTCGATGTTCTGGGTGACCACGGCGCTGAGCTTTCCCTGCCGCTCCAGCTCCGCCAAGGCCAGGTGGGCCCGGTTGGGCTTGGCCGTCAGGCAGAGCATTTTGGCCCGGTAGAAGCGGTAGAATTCCTCGGTGTTGGCGTAGAAAAAGCTGTGGCTCAGAATGGTCTCGGGCGGGTAGTCGTACTGCTGGTGGTAGAGGCCGTCCTGACTGCGGAAATCCGGAATCCCGGATTCGGTGCTGACGCCCGCCCCGCCGAAGAAGACGATGCGGTGGCTTTCCTCAATCCAGCGTTTTAGGGTCGAACGATTGTCCATATTCTTCCTCCATTTCCCGGAGGAGCTTCCGCTCCTGCTTTGTCTCAAAACGAAGGGTTTTATATAGATCCGGCCGCCGCCGGTAGGTGCGCACCAGGGATTCCTTCCGCCGCCAGCGGTCCACGGCGGCGTGATTGCCCGAGAGCAGAATTTTCGGCACTGCCAAACCATGCCAGATTTCCGGGCGGGAATATTGGGGATACTCTAAGGTGCCGGCCCAGTGGCTTTCATCGGTGTAGCACATCTCGTCGCCCAGGACGCCGGGCACCAGCCGGGCCACGGCGTCGGCCACGGCCATGGCGGGAATCTCGCCGCCGGTGAGGACGAAGTCCCCCAGGGAGATCTCCTCGTCCACGCATTCGTCGATGAACCGCTGGTCGATGCCCTCGTAGTGGCCGCAGACCAGGATCAGATTTTCCACCGTGTCCCGCAGGCGCACGGCGTCCCGCTGGGTGAAGGTCTTGCCGCAGGGGGAGAGGTAGACGGTGTGGACCGGTCCGCCGACCTCGTCGCAGACGGCCTCCCAGCAGCGGTAGAGGGGATCGGCCTGGAGGACGGCTCCGTGGCCGCCGCCGTAGGGATAGTCGTCCACCTGATTCTGCTTGCTGGCGGTATAATCTCGAATCTGCCAGGCCTCGATGCGGATGAGGTTCCGCTCCTGGGCCCGGCCCAGGATGCTCTCGTGCATCATATCGCCCACGGTGTCGGGGAAGAGCGTGAGAATGTCAATCCGCATCTGCTTCCATCCCTTCGATGAGGCGCACCCGGACGTAGCCCGCCTCGGGGTTCAGCTCCTCAATAAACTCCTTCACCGCAGGGATCAGGTACTCCCGCTGGCCCTTGACCACATAGACGTCGTTGGCCGGCGGCGTGAGGACCTCGGTAATCTTGCCCAGCTCCCGCTCGCCGCAGTAGACCGGCAGGCCAATGAGGTCTGCGATGAAGACCACGCCTTCTTCCAGCTCCACGTCTGCCCGGGCGATGGAAATCTCCTTGCCCCGGAGCTTTACGGCGTCCTCCAGGGTGTCGATGCCCTCCAGCTTCAGCAGCACCATGGACTTTTGAAGAGAACTGTGTTCCACCGCGTATTCGGTTCCGTCGATGAAAAAGCGGTCAAAGTCCAAGAGGTCCGCCGGGTCGTCGGCCCAGGGCATGACCTTGACCAGGCCCTTTAAGCCATGGGTGTTGACGATCTGGCCGGTGGGAAGGAAGGGTGATTTCATGGTGCGCCTCCTCAGATACGGGGGGAATTTTTATTGATTATACCACATACTGCCGTTCATTTACAATGGAGCCGGGAAAATTCACGGGGATTTCGGGTTAAAATCAGTTTACACACAATTAACACGCCATGACTTTTCGGCTTAACATTGGATTTTTATAATGGCGGTGTACTGAAAAACAGCAACACACTACAAAAAGGAGACACAAATCATGAAAAAGATTCTTGCGCTGATGCTGGCGCTGACGCTGGTGCTGGGCCTGGCTGCCTGCGCCGGAACCGACGGCCAGAGCGAAACCAATCAGACCGAAACCAACCAGACGGAAGATACCGCCGCACCCGAGACCGGCGATGAAACCGCTGCCGATGCTGAAACCGATGCCGAGACGGAAGGCGACACTGCCGCCGCCATGTCCGGCCCCATCACTGTCATCTCCCGTGAAGAGGGCTCCGGCACCCGCGGCGCCTTTGTGGAGCTGATGGGCGTGGAGACCGATGAGGGCGACATGACCACCGTGGACGCTGAGATCGCCAACTCCACCTCTCTGGTGCAGAGCACTGTGGCCGGCAACCCCAACGCCATCGGCTACATCTCCCTGGGCTCCTATGATGCCTCCGCTGTCAAGGCTCTGAAGGTGGACGGCGTGGAGGTCAGCGTGGACACCATCAAGGCCGGTGAGTACGCCGTCTCCCGTCCCTTCGTGGTCTGCTACAAGGAAGAGAACCTCAGCGAGCTGGGCAAAGATTTCGTTAGCTATATCATGAGCGCCGAGGGCCAGGCGATCCTCAGCGAAGAGGGCTACATCGCTGCCGATGACGCCGCCGAAAGCTACACTGCCGCCGGCCTCTCCGGCAACCTGAGCGTCAACGGCTCCACCTCCGTGGGCCCTGTGATGGAGGTCCTGGCCGAGGCCTATAAGGCCCTGAACCCCGATGTGGTCATCGACGTCCAGCAGACCGGCTCCGGCACCGGCATCACCTCCGCCATCGACGGCTCCTGCGAGATCGGCATGAGCTCCCGGGCTCTGAAGGACGAGGAAGTGGCCGAGGGCCTGACCCCTGTGACCATCGCCCTGGACGGCATCGCTGTCATCGTCAACCAGGCCAACACCGTGGAAGACCTGACCGCTGAGCAGATCCGCCAGATCTACACCGGCGAAATCACCGACTGGAGCCAGCTGGGCTGACCCAAGACCGAACAACCAGGCGGGCATCAAGCCCGCCTGGTTGTTCGAGAGGGAAAGGCTCCCCTTGAGGGGAGCTCAGACTGTCAAAAACCTCGCTGAAAGCTGATGTGACAGAGCAGCGGGGAATGTGTGCAAGGGGTTAAGACCCCTTGCGCGTTCAATCAACACGTATTTTTAAACTTTTTCC
>DVFN01000131.1 GCA_018713205.1 Candidatus Avoscillospira stercorigallinarum
GGCCAAAGATTTTGCCTCATACGAAAGTTATAAAAGGGCGGGAATACTGTATGTATTTCCCCCTTTTATAACTGCACGGATGGGGCAAAAGATTGGGCGAAGGCCGCAGACACAATTGTGCGGTGATGCCCAACATTTCTCCGGCAATTTTCGCCGCGCCGGCGGCGCGGAGCCGGTCGAAGAACGGGGAAAAAAAATAGTATACATTCCCGGAACTCTGTGGTATACTATGTAACAGTGTCCACTGGAATTGGACTTTTTTCCTGCATATGCTGTGCCGGCCATGCGGGACCAATGGAATAGCATCGCGCACCGGGAACGATCCCAGTCCGGCGAGACGGGGCCGGACTGCAGTCCCCTGTGGGCTGAATTTTTGCTGCCTGTTTCCCTGTCCTGCCGCCGCCGGCCCTGTTCATATTAAAATTTTTTGATTAACGGAGTGAAATTTTTTGAGCGAAAAACTGAAAATTATTTCTCTGGGCGGCCTCAATGAGATCGGCAAAAATATCACCGTGCTGGAATACGGCCGGGATATGATCGTGGTCGATTGCGGCATGGGCTTCCCCGAGGACGACATGTACGGCATCGATTCTGTCATCGCCGATACCTCCTATCTGGTCAAGAACAAGAACAAGCTGCGGGGCCTCTTTATCACCCACGGCCATGAGGACCACATCGGCGGCATTCCCTACCTGATGCAGGATCTGCGGATTCCGGTCCACGGCACCCGGCTGACCCTGGGGCTGGTGAAGCGGAAGCTGGAGGAATTCGACCTGGCCGACAAGGTCAAGCTGTTCACCCACGAGGCCGGGGAGGTCGTCAAGGCCGGCTGCTTCCAGGTGGAGTTTATCCATATGAACCACTCCATCGCCGACGCCGTGGCCTTTGCCATCAAGACCCCCGTGGGCACCGTGGTCATGACCGGCGACTTCAAGATCGACGCCACGGCCTCCGAGGGCATCGCCGACCTGGGCCGTCTGGGCCAGCTGGGCAAGGAGGGCGTACTGGCCCTGCTGTGCGACTCCACCAACGTGGAACGGCCCGGCTACTCCGCCTCCGAGACCCTGGTGGCCGCCGGGCTGGAGCGGCAGTTCAAGGACTGCGACCAGCGGATCATCATTACCACCTTCGCCTCCAACGCCCACCGGCTGCAAAATATCATCAACATCGCCCACAAGTACGGCCGGAAGGTGGCCGTCACCGGCCGGAGCATGGAGAATATCCTCAAGGTCTCGGTGGAGCTGGGCTACCTGAAGCTCCCGGCCCGGACCCTGGTGGACATCAGCGCCATCAAGAACCTGCCCAAGAACAAAATCGTCATCGTCTCCACCGGCTCCCAGGGCGAGAATATGTCCGCCCTCTACCGCATGGCCTTCACCGGCCACAAGCAGGTGGAGATCCAGCCCGGCGACCGGATCATCATTTCGGCCTCGGCCATCCCCGGCAACGAGAAGGCCATCAGCCGGATCATCAACGAGCTCTACCGCAAGGGCGCGGATGTGGTCTGCGACAAGCAGGCCGACCTCCATGCCTCCGGCCACGCCGGACAGGAGGAGCTGAAAATCATCCACGCCCTGATTAAGCCCAAGTTCTTTATCCCCGTCCACGGCGAGCAGCGCCATCTCCGGGCCCACGCCCGGCTGGCCCAGGCCATGGGCATGGACCCCAAGAACATCATCATCTCCGACGTGGGCCGGGTCATCGAGCTGACCAAGACCACCTGCAAGCTCACCGGCAATGTGCCCTCGGGCCGCATTCTGGTGGACGGCTCCGGCGTCGGCGACGTGGGCAGCGTGGTGCTCCGGGACCGGAAGCATCTGGCCCAGGACGGCATGCTGGTGGTGGTGGTCAACCTCTCCGCCGAGGACGGCAGCGTCATCACCGGGCCCGATATCATCACCCGCGGCTTCGTCTATGTCAAGGAGTCCGAGCACCTGATGGAGGAAATGCGGATCATCGCCGCCCACGCCATCGACCGCTGCACCAAGGACGGCGCCCGCGACTGGAGCGCCCTCAAGGCCGGCATCAAGTCCGACCTCTCGGCCTACCTCTTCAAGACCACCAAGCGCAACCCCATGATCCTCCCCGTCATCATGGAAATTTGATGTCATATTACAGCAAAATGCACAACTCTCATTCGGGAGTTGTGCATTTTGCTCCGCCGCGTCGGACGCACCATCGCCGAACGCACTCCTACGGCGAAGGGAATCATCGAACCCCGGTGCGAATCATAGCCCGATTCCGGGCGGCCATAAAGGCCGCCCCTACGGCGGGGATGGGAGACGGTGCGGTTCGGCGGACTGCCTTGCACACAGAAGCTGGCGGGCCGATGTGGGCATCGGCCCCTACGAGAAGACCGGGAGCGGGTCTGTAGGGGCGGATTTTATATCCGCCCGCGCACCGCCGCGTCGGATGCACCGTCGCCGAACGCACCCCTACGGCGAAGGGAACCATCGAACCCCGGTGCGAATCATAGCCCGGTTCCGGGCGGCCATAAAGGCCGCCCCTACGGCGGGGATGGGAGACGGTGCGGTTCGGCGGACTGCCTTGCACACAGAAGCGGGCGGGCCGATGTGGGCATCGGCCCCTACGAGGAGAACCGTCGAAGCCCGGCGGGAACCACCTGCTTCCGGGCGGCCTTTTTTTGTACATCGTTTCGGGCTGCCTCTATTTTGAGACAGCCCCATTTTTCGCCCGCCTTCCCTTGACTTGTGACAGGCTGTCATGTATCATACTTCTATCCTGCATCAAAGGACGGTACCACATGGCCACGGACACCTTTCTCCGGCTGCCCCGGGAGAAGCAGGAGCGCTTTCTCCGGGCGGCCTGGAACGAGTTCACCTCCTGCCCCTACGAGAGCGTCTCCATCAACCGCATCATTCAGGCGGCTCAGGTCTCCCGGGGGAGCTTTTATCAGTATTTCTCCGGCAAGCACGATCTGTTTATCTATCTGCTGAAAAATTTGATTGACACCGCTTCGCGGCTGTTTCTGGCCCAGATGACCGTCCATCAGGACGATATTTTTGAGGCCATTCTGGGGATGTACGATATGATCGTCTGGCAGGCGGCCTCCCCCAAGCCGGATCAGCCCCAGGCCCGGCTGGCCCAGCTTTTCCGGCTCAATCCGGATCTGGAGGGGACCCAGTTCACCGAGCAGCTGGATCTGGATATCATCGGCCAGCAGACCCGCGAGCTGCTGGAGCGCCAGGGCTGCCGGGTGGCCGACCATGAGGTCCAGCCGGTGCTGCATCTCATTCTGTCCATCGGCTTTACCAACCTGGTGGCGGCCATGCGCTGCCCCAAAAAGCAGGACGTGTTCCGGCGGCAGATGCTGACCCAGCTGGAGATTCTCCGCCGGGGTCTGACGCCGGACGCAGACCAAGCATCGCATCCTTAATTCCGGAAAGAAGGCATCGTTTTGCTCAAACTCAGCGACATCACCAAAGTCTACGGCCAGGGCGGCAGCCGGGTGGAGGCCCTGCGGGGCGTGTCCATCGCCTTCCGGGAGAGCGAGTTCGTTGCCATCCTGGGCCACTCCGGCTGCGGCAAGACCACGCTGCTCAACCTCATCGGCGGCCTGGACCAGTACACCAGCGGCGACCTGACCATCTCCGGCCGCTCCACCAAGGATTTTAAGGACCGGGACTGGGACGCCTACCGCAACCACTCCGTGGGCTTCGTCTTCCAGAGCTACAACCTGATCCCCCATCAGACCGTGCTGGCCAATGTGGAGCTGGCGCTGACCCTCTCGGGCGTGTCCCGCGGAGAGCGCCGGCGGCGGGCCGTGGAGGCGCTGACCCGGGTGGGGCTGGCCGACCAGCTGCGCAAAAAGCCCAACCAGATGTCCGGCGGCCAGATGCAGCGGGTGGCCATCGCCCGCGCCCTGGTCAACGACCCGGAAATCCTTCTGGCCGACGAGCCCACCGGCGCGCTGGACTCCGAGACCAGCGTGCAGGTCATGGAGCTTTTAAAGGAGGTCGCCCGGGACCGGCTGGTCATCATGGTCACCCACAACCCCGAGCTGGCCCAGC
The DNA here is from genome assembly GCA_018713205.1 of Candidatus Avoscillospira stercorigallinarum. Lineage (GTDB taxonomy): Bacteria > Bacillota > Clostridia > Oscillospirales > Oscillospiraceae > Avoscillospira > Avoscillospira stercorigallinarum. The sequence continues at coordinate 4,032 of DVFN01000131.1, forward strand.
GCTACGCCACGCGGACTGTGCGGCTGCTGGACGGAAAAATCATCGCCGACTCCGCCCCCTATGACGGCGAGGCTTCCACCGCCCCCAAAAAGCATCAGCACAAGCGGCTGCCCTCCATGTCCTTTACCACGGCCCTGGGGCTCTCCCTGCACAACCTGCTGACCAAAAAGGGCCGCACGGTGCTCACCGCCCTGGCCGGGGCCATCGGCATCATCGGCATCGCCCTGATTCTCTCCCTCTCCACCGGCATCCAGGCCTATATCGACCAGGTCCAGGAGGACACCCTCTCCTCCTACCCCATCGACATCCAGGCCGAAACCATGGATATGACCTCCATGATGACGGCCATGATGTCCGCCCGGGAGGATGAGACGGAGCAGGAGCCGGACCGGGTCTACGCCAGCACCGTCATGTACGACATGATGAACGCCATGACCAGCGCCGGCAGCGAATCCAACGACCTCAAGAGCTTCCGGGACTACCTGGAATCCGAGGACTGTCCCCTGCTGGCCCATGTCAGCGCCCTCCAGTACAGCTATGACCTCAGTCTGGATCTCTACACCCAGGACCCCAGCGGCCAGATCATCCGCTCCGACGTCATGGAGCTCATCGAGGACTCCATGGACAGCCTCTACGGCGAGGGCGCTTCGGGCCTGACCTCGGCCTATATGGGCAGCATGGGCGGCTTCGGCTCCCTGGACGTCTGGGAGGAGATTCTGCCCGGCGAGGACGGGCAGGTCATCAGCGACCTGGTCCGCGAGCAGTACGACCTGGTCTACGGCGACTGGCCTCAGGCCTATGACGAGGTGGTGCTGGTCATCAACGAGAACAACCAGCTCTCGGACCTGATGCTCTACGCCCTGGGCCTCAAGGACCAGTCCCAGATGGCCCAGGTCACCAGCGCGGCGCTGAACCAGGAGACCATCGACACCGAGGGCCCCAGCTCCTGGAGCTATGCGGAGCTCTGCCAGAAGACCTACAAGCTGGTGCTGCCCTCGGCCTGCTTTGAGCGCGACCCGGTCACCGGCGGCTACACCGATCTGCGGGAGACCGAGACCGGCCTGGAATACCTCTACAACAGCGACGACGTGGGCGTCACCCTGCGGGTGGTGGGCATTCTGCGGCCCAACCCCGACGCCACGGCCACCATGCTCACCGGCGCCATGGGCTACACCAGCCTGCTCAGCGACTATGTGCTGGAGCATGTGGGCAATCAGCCCATCGTCACCGCCCAGCTGGAGGACCCGGACACCGACGTGTTTACCGGCCTGCCCTTCGCCACCGGCCAGGAGGTCGAGCCCGCCGACGCCGAGAAGAAGGAAGCCTTCCTCTCCTATCTGGAGACCTGCTCCACCGAGGAGAAGGCCGCCATGTACCTGGACGCCGCCGCCCAGCCTGACGCGGACCTGCTGGCCCAGACCGTGGCCCAGCAGATGGACGGCTTGACCCGGGCCGACATCGAGGCCATGGTCACCGACCAGTACGCCCAGGAGATGGGCGTGGACGCCGCCACGGTCACCGGCTATATCGCCGGGATGGACGACGAAACCCTCTTCGCCCGGGTGGAGGAGGCCATGGAGGCCCAGGCGGCCCAGCAATACGCGGCCATGGTGAAGCAGCAGCTCAGCGCTCTCTCCAACGCCCAGCTGGCGCAGCTGATGGACCTGGGCGGCAGCCCCGATTCGCCGCTGACTCTGGCCCAGTACGCCTATCTCTACGACACCTATATGCCCCCGACGGTCTCCGACGCCACCTTCGAGGAAAACCTGGAGCGGCTGGGCTATGTGGACCGGGAATCCCCCGCCGCCATCCGGATCTATGCCGCCACCTTCGCCGACAAGGACGCCATCGCCGACGAGATTGCCGCCTATAACGACGCCGTGGCCGAGGAACAGCAGATCACCTACACCGACTATGTGGCCCTGCTGATGTCCTCCATCACCACCATCATCCAGGCCATCTCCTACGTGCTGATCGCCTTTGTGGCCATCTCCCTGGTGGTCTCCTCCATTATGATCGGCATTATCACCTATATCTCGGTGCTGGAGCGGACCAAGGAAATCGGCATTCTGCGGTCCATCGGCGCGTCCAAGCACGACGTCTCCCAGGTCTTCAACGCCGAGACCCTCATCGAGGGCTTTGTCTCCGGCGCCATGGGCATCGCCGTGACGCTGCTCCTGTTGCTGCCCATCAACGCCCTGATTCATCATCTCACCGGCATCGAAAGCCTCACCGCCTTCCTGCCCTGGCGGGCCGCGCTGATCTTGGTCCTGATCTCCATGGTCCTCACGCTGATCGCCGGCCTGATCCCCTCCCGCTTTGCAGCGAAAAAAGACCCAGTGGAAGCACTGAGAACGGAGTAATCATATGGTGCAACTGTACGCCCTCGATTTGCAGCCCCTCCTGGCCGGCGGCTGGGAGGACCTGATGCCGCAGCTCTCCCGCTGGCGGCAGAAGAAGGTCATGTCCCTGTGCCATGGCGCGGACCGCGCCCGGTCCGCCGGAGCCGGCTGGCTCCTGGACTACGCGCTGACCGAGGCCGGTATCCCCCGGGATCAGCGGGCCATTCAGCTCCAGCCCGGCGGCAAGCCGGAGCTGGTGCGCGGGGGCGTGCACTTTTCCCTGAGCCACGCCGGTCCCTGGGCCGTCTGCGCCCTGGCCGATACGCCGGTGGGTGTGGACGTGGAGCTGCCCCGCTGTACCATGGCCACGGCCCGGCGGTTCTTCGCCCCGGCCGAGGTGGCCCAGGTAGAGTCCCTGCCCGAGCAGGCCCGGCCTGACGCCCTGCTCCGGCTGTGGACCGCCAAGGAGGCCTTTACCAAGGCCTTGGGACAGGGCCTGTCCCTGGGCCTCAGCTCCTTCGAGGTCCGGCTCCGGGCGGACGGCGCGGACCTGATTCAGCGCGCCACCGACCTCCCCTACCGGCTGGAGGAATATCCCCTGCTCCCCAGCCGGGTCTGCCTGTGCACCGTGGAGCCCCGCCCCGCGCTGCGGATTCTCCGGGCCAAATAATCCCGAAGGGGGCATGCCGCCCTACGGCGTTCGGCGGGGGTGCGGCGGGAATCGAGGGCCTGCCCGGGCGGCCATAAAGGCCGCCCCTACGGACCCGCCTTCGAGCTTCTCGTAGGGGCGGGCTTTATGCCCGCCCGTGCCGCACCGGCGGATTCCGAGGGGTCGGAATTTTGGATCGTAGGGCGGG
>DVFN01000132.1 GCA_018713205.1 Candidatus Avoscillospira stercorigallinarum
GTGACAGAGCAGCGGGGAATGTGTGCAAGGGGTTAAGACCCCTTGCGCGTTCAATCAACACGTATTTTCAAACTTTTTCTAAAGTTTGAAAATACGCACAGCGTGGCGAAAAGACTTTTTCGACACGCTGAACCCCGCACCAATCGGTGCGGGGTTGTTGTATGGGGGAAATTACCGGGCCAGGGCGGCGGTATCCTGGGCGATCATCAGCTCTTCGTTGGTGGGGATCACGAAGATGCGGACCTTGGAATCGTCGGCGGCGACGTCCACTTCCTTGCCGCGGGTCTGGTTCTTCTCATGGTCGATCTTCACGCCCATGTACTCCAGGCCGGAGACAACCTCCTCGCGGAGCTCGGGGCCGTTCTCGCCGACGCCGGCGGTGAAGACGATGGCATCCACGCCGCCCATGGCAGCGGCATAGGCGCCGATGTCCTTCTTGACCTCATACATGAACTTGTCCAGAGCCAGCTGGGCGCGGGCATTGCCCTGCTCGGCAGCGGCTTCCAGATCGCGGAAGTCGGAGGACACGCCGGAGATACCCAGCACGCCGGACTTCTTGTTGAGGATGTTGAGCATCTCCTTGATGTCATAGCCGTAGCGGCCCATCAGGTACTCCAGGATGGTGGCGTCGATGTCGCCGCAGCGGGTGCCCATGGGGACGCCGGCCAGAGGGCCAAGGCCCATGGTGGTATCGACCACCTTGCCGTCCTTGACGGCGGACAGGCTGGAGCCGTTGCCCAGGTGGCAGCAGATGATCTTGGTGCCCTCGGGGTTATTCTCGCGGCCCAGCATCTTCAGGGCGCGGGCGGACACGTAGCGGTGGGACGTGCCGTGGAAGCCGTAGCGGCGGACATCGTCCTTCTCATAATACTCATAGGGGATGGCATAGATATAGGCCTTGGGCGGCATGGTCATGTGGAAAGCAGTGTCGAACACGGCGACCTGGGGCTTGTTGGGCATGACTGCCTGGCAGGCGCGAATGCCCATCAGGTTGGCGGGGTTGTGCAGGGGGCCCAGGGGGATGCACTTCTCGATGGCGGCGATGCAGGCGTCGTCGATCAGGCAGCTCTCGGTGAAGGCCATGCCGCCGTGGAGGACACGGTGGCCCACTGCGTCGATCTCATCGGTGGACTTGATGACGCCGCTGACGGGGTCCACCAGGATATTCAGCACGGCCTGGATGGCCTCGGCATGGGTGGGCATCGGGATGTCGGACACCACGTTCTCCCGGCCGGGGACCTTGTGGGTCAGGCGGCCGTCAATGCCGATGCGCTCGCACAGACCCTTGGCGGACACGTCGCCGGTGTCGGGGCACATCAGCTGATACTTCAGGGAAGAGCTGCCGGCGTTGATAACCAATACGTTCATATGATCCATCTCCTGTATTCGTTGTTTGCAAAAGGGCAGAATTGTGATACTATATCCTAAGCTATTCTACTATAGATTTCCATGGTACACAAGAGGAATTTTGTTTTTTTTGCCGTCTGGAGGGATACGCCATGGCCGTGGCCGGGATCATCTGCGAATACGACCCCTTTCACCTGGGACATCTGCGGCAGCTGGATCTGCTGCGGGCGAAGCTGGGGCCGGACACGGCGGTCGTAGCCGCCATGAGCGGCCATTTCGTCCAGCGGGGCATGCCAGCCGCCTGGGACAAATTCGTCCGGGCCGAGGCCGCCGTGGCCGCCGGAGTCGATCTGGTGCTGGAGCTGCCGCTGACCGGGGTCCTCTCCTCGGCGGAGGGCTTCGCCCGGGCCGGGGTCCGGCTGCTGGACAGCCTGGGCCTGGTGGACGTGCTGTGCTTCGGGGCCGAGTGCGGCGACGCCGGGGCGCTGATGGACCTGGCCGGGCGGATGGAGACCGGCGCATTTCGCGCCGCCCTGCGGCAGGCTCTGGACCGGGGTCTCTCCTACGCCGCCGCCCGGCAGCAAGCCGCAGAGGACGCCGCGGGCCTGCTCTCCCGCCCCAACAATATTCTGGGCCTGGAATACTGCCGCGCCCTTCGGGCTCTGGGCAGCGCCATGACGCCCCTGGCCGTGGCCCGGGAGAGCGACTACCACGCGCTGGCGCCGGACCCGGCGCAGCCCTCGGCCACCTCTCTGCGGGCCATGCTCCCCGGCGGCGGCTGGCAGCCCTACGTGCCCCCGGCGGTGGCCCGGGTCCTCTCCCCCGCCCCGCTCTACGATCTGTCCTACGGCGAACGGGCCGTACTGGCCCGGCTCCGGGGCATGTCCGTCGCCCAGTGGCAGCGCTGCGCCCACGGCTCCGAGGGACTCTGGAGCAAGGCTTGGCGCGCCAGCGGTCAGGCCGCCACCGTGGCCGAGTGGATCGGCCTGGTCAAATCCAAGCGCTACCCGCAAACCAGAATCCAGCGGCTGCTGCTCTGCGCCTATCTGGGAATCACCCAGGCCGATCTGACCCGTCCGGTTCCCTATGGCCGCATCCTCGCCTGCAACGACCGGGGCCGCCGCCTCCTGCGGCAGGCAAAACAGACCGGTTCCCTGCCTCTGGTCAACGCGGGCGCCGTGCCGCCGGATCGGGACTACTTTCAGCTGGAATGCCGGGCCGCCGACCTCTTTGCCCTGCTGGTGGAGCCGAACCGTCTCCCCTGCTGCGGCAGCGAACGGATCACGCCGGACCAATTGAAAAAAAAGAAAAAATAAAGCTTGCAATTTTCTGCCGGTTGTGGTACTATATTGAAGCGCTAAGGAACGCGCGGTATGCGCCGGTAGCTCAGTTGGATAGAGTGACTGGCTACGAACCAGTAGGTCGGGGGTTCGAGTCCCTTCCGGCGTACCAGAGACATCATCTTCGGATGGTGTCTCTTTTATTTTGCCTCTGCCCCACAATAACCGCTTCTTCCGCCGGAGCGCGGATTTTTCCTGCCGCCTTACGCAACCGCCGGTGGATTTTGTCGTCTTCACTGGTAGATTTTCACCATCGCCCCAGGCGGGAAAGGAAGCATTATGAAACTCTTTGGAAATCACGGCGGCGCTTATGCCGCATCTGGCCGCGGTCCCCGGCGGCGGCGCAGACGCAGAATGACCGGCGTCCAGCGGGGTACGCTGCTCTTATTGGCCAGCACGGCCATTCTGATCGGCACGGTGACGGCGGTGCTGCGTGACTTCGTCAAGCCCATGGACATCCAGCAGCCGCAGCTGCCGGTCTCAGACGGGACCGGCGAGCCGGTTTTTACGCCGCCCACCACGGTGGAAATGGAAACCCAGATCGACGAGGACTCCGGCCAGGAGGTCCAGGTGGAGGTCCAGGTCCCGGCCAGCCATAAGGAGGGCTTTTACAACATTCTGATCTGCGGCACCGACAACGCCGGCACCTGCACCGATACCATTATGATCGCCCGGCTGGACGTCACGGACCACTCTCTGGCCCTGCTGAGCGTCCCCCGGGACACGCTGATCTACGGCAATTACACCGTTCCCAAAATCAACTCCGTCTATGCCGGGGCCGGGGGCGGCGTGGCCGGTATCGAGGCCCTGGAGGCCAAGCTGGCCGAGACCCTGGGCTTCCAGGTGGACGGCTATGTGCTCATTCAGCTGGAGGCGTTTATCGAGCTGGTGGATCTGGCCGGGGGCGTGGAGTTCAACATACCGGAGCGGCTCTACTATTCCGACCCCTCTCAGGACCTGTACATCGACTTGCAGCCCGGTCTCCAGACCCTGGACGGCGTACAGGCCATGGGCCTGGTGCGCTACCGGGGGTATGATATGGCGGATATCGCCCGCACCGGCGTCCAGCAGGACTTTATCAAGGCATTGGCCGCAAAATACCTGTCCTTTACCACCCTGAGCAAGCTGCCGGAGCTGGCCCAGGTGCTCCAGGAGAACGTCATCACCGACCTCTCTCTGGGCAACATGGTCTATTTCGGCCAGGAGCTGCTGCAATGCGATTTTAACGCCATGTTCACCCACACCCTGGAGGGCGAGGGGCAGGCCTATGTCGACGGACAGGACTGCTACGCCCTCTACCCCGAGGCCATGCTGGAGGTGGTCAACGCCTATTTCAACCCCTACGACGCCGAGATCACCCTGGACAACGTCACCGTGCGCACCAAGGAGTCTCTGGGCTGAGCTCCCGGAACCTCGCGGGCGCTGCCGGTTTCCCGGACATCGTTTCAGACTTGCAAAACAGTTTGAAAACCGTTCGACGCGGCGGTTACGGCGCACCATTAAACCGGTCCGTAGGGCGGGGTGCCCACACCCCGCCTGACCAGACCGACGGGACCACTGGGCCTGCGGGAATCGCGACCCGGCCATGGCGGCATGTGGGCATGCCGCCCTACGGCGTTCGCCGGAGGTGCGGCGGGAATCGGAGGCCTGCCCGGGCGGATATAAAATCCGCCCCTACGGACCCGCTTGCGGCGTTCACGTAGGGGCGGGCTTTATGCCCGCCCGGAACCGGGGCCCGATTCGCGCTGGGGTTCAATGATTCCACCCGTAGGGGCGCTCGGCAAGGGTGCGGCAATTTCTCGGGAATATGAAAAGACGGTTTCGACGCGCAAAAGCGCTGCCGGTTTCCCGGCAGCGCTCGTTGTTATGATTTAGCTGTAAACGGCAGCTAGGGATTAGTCGCCCAGGATGTCGATGACAACGCCGGAGCCAACGGTACGGCCGCCCTCGCGGATAGCGAAGCGGAGGCCCTTCTCGATGGCGATGGGGGTGATCAGCTCAACGTCCATGTCGATGTTATCGCCGGGCATGCACATCTCCACGCCCTCGGGCAGGGTGATGATGCCGGTCACGTCGGTGGTACGGAAGTAGAACTGGGGCCGATAGTTGTTGAAGAAGGGAGTATGACGGCCACCCTCTTCCTTGGACAGGACGTAAACCTGGCCCTTGAACTTGGTGTGGGGATGGATGGAACCGGGCTTCGCCAGAACCTGGCCACGCTCGATGGACTTCTTGTCCACGCCGCGGAGCAGAGCGCCGATGTTGTCGCCGGCCTCAGCGTAGTCCAGCAGCTTGTGGAACATCTCGATGTCGGTGACGACAGTCTGCTTCTTCTCTTCGGCCAGGCCGACGATTTCCACAGGCTCGTTCTTCTTGATGACGCCGCGCTCCACACGACCGGTAGCAACAGTGCCGCGGCCGGAGATGGTGAAGACGTCCTCAACAGGCATCAGGAAGGGCTGATCGGCCTTGCGGTCGGGAGTGGGGATATACTCGTCGACAGCATCCATCAGCTCCTTGATGGACTTGTAAGCGGGATCGGAGGGGTCCTTGGACTCGCAGGACAGAGCCTCGAGAGCGGAGCCCTTGATGATCGGGATCTCGTCGCCGGGGAACTCGTAGTAGGACAGGGTCTCGCGGACCTCCATCTCGACCAGCTCCAGCAGCTCCTCGTCATCGACCTGGTCGCACTTGTTCAGGTAGACCACGATGGCGGGCACGCCGACCTGACGGGCCAGCAGCAGGTGCTCCTTGGTCTGAGCCATGGGGCCGTCGGAAGCAGCGATAACCAGGATAGCACCGTCCATCTGAGCAGCGCCGGTAATCATGTTCTTGATGTAGTCGGCG
>DVFN01000133.1 GCA_018713205.1 Candidatus Avoscillospira stercorigallinarum
AAAGATTTTGCCTCATACGAAAGTTATAAAAGGGCGGGAATACTGTATGTATTTCCCCCTTTTATAACTGCACGGATGGGGCAAAAGATTGGGCGAAGGCCGCAGACACAATTGTGCGGTGATGCCCTATAGGAACACGCTGGGAAAACGAAAAAACCGGGACGGCGCACAGACGCGGCGCGGGGCAGGAAGTCCGGGCCGAAAAACCGGAGCTTTGCCATTTCACAGCATGTTCGCTGCCTCCCGGACAGATGCGGCCATTGGAGTTTCTAGAAGTGCAGGCGGCACCAAGAGGTGCCGCCTGTTCAGGAACGTCGCGACTTACTTGTACAGGGCGTCCAGGGCGGCGCAGAAGTCTTCGCCGGTGGCGTACTTGCCCTCGTAGAGCTCGTTGAAGATGGACTTGAAGTTGGTGCTGAGGTCGCTGTTGGCGTTGGTGGAGCCGCACCAGCTCATGGGCTTGTCGGCAGCCTGCAGAGTCTCAATGGTGCCGGTCAGAGCCTTGGGCGCGGTGTTGGTGGGATCGGCAGGGATCTGTCCCGCGGTATCGGCCATCATCTGATCGTACTCACCGGTGGTGAGGAACATGATGAAGTCGAAGGCAGCCTGGGGATTGGCGCAGTAGGAGCTGATGGCGATGGAGTTGGAGCCGGCATAGGCAGCGGCGTTGTCCACACCGCCGTCCACGGCAGGGTAGTTGAACAGGCCCCAGTTGAGCTCAGCGCCCACGGCGTTGTTGACCTCGGAGGTGACGTAGTTGGCAAGGACAACCATGGCAGCCTGGCCGAAGCCGATCTTGTTCTGGCTGCTGGGAAACTCATCGGGCGCGCCGTCAACCAGATAGCCGGCGTTGACCAGGTCGATGATCTCCTGAGCAGCGGTGACGGCCTCAGACTCGCCCCAGCCGCCGTTCAGGGCCAGCTCTTCGATCTTCTCCTCGCCCAGATAACGGACCAGGTGATAGTAGAAGGTGAAGTAGGAGTAAGCGCTGTCCAGAGCCAGAGGCGCGATGCCGGCGTCCTTCAGCTGCTGGCAGACGTCCAGGAACTCGGCCCAGGTGGTGGGCTCGGACTCGATGCCGGCCTTGGCGAAGGCATCCTTGTCATAGAAGACGCCGCCGACCTGGGGCTGCTCGGAGATGGAGTTCAGGAAACCGGCCCACTCGATGACCTGGTTGTTGATGCAGTCGTAGCCGACGTAGCCAGCAGCCTCGGCCATCTCGGTCAGATCCAGGGTGTAATCCTTGTAGATCTGGGCGATACGCTGATAGTCATCCTCGAAGATGTCCACATTGTCGCCGGCCTCGAGAGAGGCGCTCAGAACCTGATTGATGTCGCGGCCCTTCCACTCAATGTTGACGGTGGCGCCGGTCTCTTCGGCGAAGGCATCAGCGGCGGCCTGCAGGACAGTGCCCTGAGGATCGGCGGAGGTCCACATAGACCAGTAGGTCAGGATCACGCCGTCATACTTCTTTCCTTCGGTGTCGGTGGAAGCGTCGGTGTCGGTATCAGTGCTGGTATCGGTGCTGGTATCGGTGCTGGTGTCGGTGCTGGTATCGGTGTCGGTGTCGGTGTTGGTGTCGGTGCTGGTGTCGGTGCTGGCGCAGCCGGCGAAGAGGCCGATGACCAGAACACAGGCCAGCAGCAGGGCGACAAGCTTTTTCATGTTCGTTCCTCCATATCTATTTTTCGTAGTGCCACAGTCTCGCTGTGTGACTACATCATACTTTTTTTCCCTAACGATTCCTACATCATTCTTGCGTATTAATTTATATATCTTGCGTTTTTTAATTTTTTGTGAATTCCATATAAAAATCCTGTTTACTTTTTATGCACTATTTCAGCAACTGAGGCTTCAATAGCCTTTGTAAATTATGACGAAATTTCCCCCGATTTTTTCGCAAAAAAACTTCTGTTGCATTTTATGGAAAGGACGGTATAATGGAAAGTAGAAGGATGTTGCCAATTCATTGCGTCATATGCGCAAGAATTCTAAAAGGAGCTCTTCCCTATGAGCAATTACCGCTACGATCTGGCCCTGGGGCAGCCGCCGCCCCACAACGCCAAGGCCAAGCTGCTCTATGTCAGCAGCGCAAAATACGGCGGCGACTGGCAGAGCGTGCCCCACACCCACAGCTGCACGGAATTTTTCTACGTGGTCGGCGGAAAGGGACAATTTCAGATTCAGGACCAGTTCTTCACGGTATCGGACGGCGATCTGGTGGTGGTCAACCCCAATCTGGAGCACACCGAGACCAGCTTTGCCGCCAATCCTCTGGAATACATCGTCATGGGCGTCGAAGGGCTGGAGCTGGTGATGGACGCCAAGGGGCGGCAGCACTACTGCATTGTCAGCTTTCGCGGCGCCGTGGTGGATATCCAGCACTATCTCCACGCCATGCTTCGGGAGGTGGAAACCAAGGCTCCGGGTTATGATGCAGTCTGCCAGAATCTGATGGATATCCTGCTGATCCAGCTGATGCGCCGGGTCCAGCTGGGCGCCACCGTCGCCTCGCCCCAGGGCAGCCCCAGCCGCAAGGCCGCCGCCGCCCGCCGCTTTATTGACGCCAACTACCGCGACAACATCACCCTCGATCAGATGGCGGAAGCGCTGCATATGAGCAAGTACCATCTGGCCCACATCTTCCGGCTGGAATACGGCATGTCTCCCATTCACTATATGCACTCGCTCCGGCTCCAGGAGAGCCGCAAGCTCTTGAGCACCACCGACTACTCCCTCACCCAGATCGCCCGGATGACCGGCTTCTCCTCCCCCAGCTACTTTTCCCAGCGGTTCCGCGCCGTGGAGGGGATCAACCCCGGTCAGTACCGGGCCCGCTTCCGGGCCAGTCGGGGAGAAAAGTCCCAAACTAAGGAGGAATAGATCATGGATCAACGCCCCAATATTGTTCTTTTGATGGCTGACCAGATGCGGGCGGACTGCCTGGGCATCGCCGGCCACCCCGACGTCAAGACCCCTTATCTGGACCATCTGGCCGCGGACGGCGTTCGCTATCTCAACGCCTACTCCGCCTGCCCCACCTGCGTCCCCGCCCGGGCCTGCCTCTATACCGGCCTCAGTCAGGCCACGGCCGGACGGGTCGGATACCAGGACCGGGTGCCCTGGAACTACCCCCATACCATCGCCGGAGAGCTCAGCAAGGCGGGCTACTACACCCAGTGCGTGGGCAAAATGCACGTGGACCCGCTGCGCAATAATCTGGGCTTCCACGACGTCCGCCTCCATGACGGCTATCTCCACGCCTACCGCGCCCCCGACACCCCCAACTATGAGGATCAGCGGGTGGCCGACGACTACTACTTCTGGCTCAAGCAGCAGCTGGGCATCGACGCCGACCCCACCGACAACGGCACCGACTGCAACAGCTGGATCGCCCGGCCCTGGCTCTACGAGGAGAAATACCATCCCACCAACTGGGTGGCCTCGGAGTGCCTGGATTTCCTGCGCCGCCGGGACCGCAGCAAGCCCTTCTTCCTGATGGCCAGCTTCGTCCGGCCCCACCCGCCCATGGACGCGCCGGAATACTACTTTCATCTCTACAACAACAAGGACCTCCAGCCCCCCTACCGCGGCGACTGGAACGATGTGGAGCGGATGCTCCGCGACGGCCACAGCTACCACGCCCAGTCGGCTCCCTCGGACCCGGAGTTCATCCGCCAGCTGCGGGTGGCCTACTACGCCGCCATTACCCATATGGACCATCAGATCGGCCGGATCATCTCGGCCCTGGTGGAGCAGCAGCTGATGGACAACACGGTCTTCCTCTTCGTGTCCGACCACGGCGAGATGCTGGGCGACCACCTGTTCTTTATGAAGGCCAAGCCCTACCAGGGCAGCGCCCAGGTGCCGCTGTTTATCTCCGGCCCGGAGAAGTATGTGGGCGCGCACCGCCGGACCTGCGGCGATCTGGTGGAGCTGCGGGACGTCATGCCGACTCTGCTGGAGCTGGCCGGCGCGCCCATCCCCGAGACCGTCGAGGGCAAGAGCCTGCTCCATCCGGTGGAGCGGGAATGGCTCCACGGCGAGCACAGCCTGGGCCTGGACTCCATGCACTTTATCGTCACCAAGCGGGATAAATACATCTGGTACTCCCAGACCGGCCGGGAGCTCTACTTCGACCTGGAGCGGGACCCCCACGAGACCCATAACGCCATCGCCGACGAGGCCGTCCAGGCCCGGGTGACGGAGCTGCGCGGACACCTGATCGAGGCCCTGACCGGCCGCGAGGAGGGCTACACCGACGGCAAGCAGCTGATCGTCGGCCGGGAGCCCAGAACGGTGCTGTCCCATATCCTGTAAGCCGTTCCGCTCCGACAAGATCATACCGGCGCGTGCCCCAGGGGCGATTTCCCCGCCCCTGGGGCGCTTTGGGAGATACCATGGAGTTTACCGAATTTCTGAACACCTATCATCTGCCGCTCAGCAGCCAGCAGGCGGCGGCCGTACAGGCCACGGAAGGCCCCGTGCTGGTGCTGGCCGTGCCGGGGTCGGGCAAGACCACGGTGCTGGTCAGCCGGGTTGGATATCTGCGGCTGTGCCGGGACGTCCCGGCGGCGCAAATCCTGACCATGACGTACACGGTGGCCGCGGCCCGGGATATGCGGGCGCGGTTCGCCGCATTTTTCGGTCCCGAGGCCGCCGAGGGTCTGGCCTTCCGCACCATCAACGGCGTTTGCAGCCGGATCATCCTCTACTACCAGCGGGTCATGGGACGGCGGTCCTTTGACCTGCTGGACACCCCGGCCCAGCAGGCCGCCATCCTCTCGGAGCTCTTTCGGGCCCAGACCGGCGAATACGCCACGGAGAGCACCGTGAAATCCCTGCAAACCGCCATCACCTATGTAAAAAATCAGATGCTGGAGCCCGCCGATCTGGAGCCGATGCAGGTGGAGGGCGTGAAGTTCGCCCCTTTTTTCCGCGCCTATACCCAGACGCTCCGGGACCGGCGGCTGATGGACTACGACGATCAGCTGGTCTATGCCCACCAGATTCTCCGCCGCTGCCCCCAAATTCTCGACGCCTTCCGGCGGCAATACCGCTATCTGCTGGTGGACGAGGCCCAGGATACCTCCCGGATCCAGCACGCCATCCTGCGGCTGCTGGCCGGGGACCGGGCCAACCTCTTTCTGGTGGGAGACGAGGACCAGAGCATCTACGGCTTCCGCGCCGCCTGTCCCCAGACGCTGACCCGGTTCGACGCCATTTACCCCGGGGCGCAGATTTTCTATCTGGAGGACAACTACCGCTCCACCCGGGAAATTCTCTCCCTGGCCGACCGGTTTATCCGCAAAAACCGCACCCGGCGGCCCAAGACCCTCCGGCCCACCCGGGGCAGCGGGCCCCAGCCCCGGGAGATCTGGGTCCGGGACCGGCTGGCCCAATTCCACTATCTGGCCAAGCTGGCCCAGAGCTGCGAGCAGGAGACCGCCATCCTCTACCGCGACAACGAGAGCGCCATTCCCCTGATCGACCAGATGGACCGGCTGGGTATTCCCTACCGCTGCCGTCAGATGGACGGGAGCTTCTTCTCCAGCCGGGTGGTCCGGGATATCACCGATTTTCTGCGGCTGTCCCTGGACCCCGCCGACGGGGACCGCTTCCTCAATCTATACTATAAAATGAATGCCGGGATCACCCGGCAGGCCGCCCAGCTGGCCGCCGCCGAGTGCCGCCGCACGGGCCAGCCGGTACTGGACCTGTTGGCGGACCTGCCCGCCCTGCCGGGCTACGCCCGGGGCAGAGTCCGGGCGCTGGCGACCCATTTCCGCAATATGCGGGGCGACGCCGCCGACCGGGCCGTCTACCGCATCGTCCACTTTATGGGCTACGGCGACTACCTGGAGCGCAGCGGCCTGGACGCCAATAAGGCCGCCATTCTCGAAATCCTCGGCGCGGCCCAGCCGACCATTCTCCGGCTGCTGGCCCGTCTGGCCGAGCTGGAGGCGCTGGCCCGGGCCGGCGGCAGCGATGAAGCCCCGGTCGTTCTCTCCACCATCCACTCCAGCAAGGGCCTGGAATACGACCGGGTGATCCTGATGGACGTGGCCGACGGCATCTTCCCCCGGGACACCGGCCGCCGCGCCGCCAGCCTCGGCGCCGACGATCCCGAGGAGGAGCGGCGGCTCTTCTACGTGGCCATGACCCGGGCCCGGGAGGAGCTGTACGTCGTCCGCTTCCGGGACGCCAAGCTCCCCTCCTCCTTCGCCCGGGAGCTGTTTCCCCCGGCTCCGTAACAAACAACGCACGGGCGGCAGAATTGCCGCCCGGTAAGATAAACAGATTATTGCAGATGAAGAAAAAGCAACTGGATCATTGAAACTGGTACAGCAGAATTGCGTTAATATTTTTGTTATCACTGCTATACATGATAGGTCGGTACGTGCCATCGGGGAGAGAAGTCAGGTCGAGTGTACCAGTGAGGGCCCCGCCAACCGCAGACAGGACGTATACTTCATCGGATGTTTCGTTCATAAAACCTATGTAGATCGTTCTTGCCGCAGAGACCCAGGTACAATGCACGATCATTGTCTCCGCATCTTGCAGAGGCAGATTCACCGTTTCATTGGCCTGTGCATATTCTGAGGTTTCAATCTGGACACACACAAGTGATTCTTTGCTGACGGACTCTGAAAACGTAATATCTCCTTCAACAAAAAATCTGTTATATCCTCGGTTTTTGAAAAAGGAAGTACCGGAGGCGGAGGATCAATGGCATTGGTGTCATCCATAACGGGAGTTTCAGGAAGTAACTCCGAAGCATTGCAGCCGAACAGGGTAACAGCCAATACGGCTGCAAGCAGCAACCCTGATACACGCTTTGCTCCCCTTGGCATATTAGCTCACCTCATACTGGATTGCGCCGGTTACGCTCTTGCTGCCGGCATTGATAATGCAGATTTTTAGTCGCCATCCGGGACATTCTTGGAGTTAAGGATCGTTCCGTTTATTTCTCCGCCTTCAAAAGTAGCAGTATAAGCTACTCCGGTATCCACATTGTACCAACCGATTTTAATATCCTGCGAAGAAGGGCTCCAAGTGCAGGAGTTGATGGTAAGCATAGCATCTTCATCAGAAATATAG
>DVFN01000134.1 GCA_018713205.1 Candidatus Avoscillospira stercorigallinarum
TGTGACAGAGCAGCGGGGAATGTGTGCAAGGGGTTAAGACCCCTTGCGCGTTCAATCAACACGTATTTTCAAACTTTTTCTAAAGTTTGAAAATACGCACAGCGTGGCGAAAAGACTTTTTCGACACGCTGTAGCGAGACTATACTGTATTCGATGCAGCATAGTCTCGCTTTTTTGAGAAAGAGGGATTTTTATGAACATGATTTTGCAGCTTTTGCTCCTGGCCGTAGGCTTTGTGATGCTGGTCAAGGGCGCGGACTGGTTTGTGGACGGCGCGGCGGGCATCGCCCGGAAGTTCCGCATTCCCCAGCTGGTCATCGGCCTGACCATCGTCGCCATGGGCACCAGCGCCCCCGAGGCCGCCGTCAGCATCTCCGCCGCCCTCAAGGGCAGCGCCGATATCACCATCGGCAACATCGTCGGCAGCAATATTCTCAATATTCTCATTATCCTGGGTCTGGCGTCGCTGATCGTGCCCATCGCCGTGGCCAAGGCCACCATCAAGCTGGACATGCCCTTTATGATGTTCATCACCGCCGTGCTGCTGCTCCTGGGCTGGGACGGCACGGTGAGCCTGGGCGATGGGCTCATTCTGGCCGGGCTGTTCATTGCCTACATTGCCCATCTTCTCTACGACGCCAAAAAGCACCCCGATACGGCGGACATTGAGTTTATTCGGGAGCTGTCGCTGCCCAAAAGCCTGATGTGGACCGTGGTGGGGCTGGCACTCATCATCCTGGGCAGTGATTTCGCCGTGGATGCCGCCACGGAGATCGCCCGGATTCTCGGCCTCAGCGAGCGGTTTATCGGCCTGACCATTGTGGCCCTGGGCACCTCCCTGCCGGAGCTCTTCACCTCGGTCATGGCCGCCCGGAAGGGCAACGCCGACATCGCCATCGGCAACATCGTCGGCAGCAATATCTTCAACATTCTCTTTGTAGTCGGCCTCTCGGCCCTGATTATCCCCGTGCCCTTCGCCGAAGCCTTCCGCATTGACACCCTGGCTGCCATCGGCGCAGGCCTGCTGCTGTGGCTGTTCAGCCTCCGGGGCAAGCTGGTCCGCTGGCACGGCGCGGTCATGCTCCTGGCCTACGGCGGATATTTCGCCTATCTGCTGCTGAAATAAGCGGCGAAACCCGGTTCGGGCGGCCATACCCGCCCCTATGAGAAGGCCGGAGCGGGGACGTAGGGGCGGATTTAATATCCGCCCGCTCCGCCGCGTTGGATGCACCATCGCCGAACGCACCCACCGTAGAGGCGCGCATAGCGCGTCCGTGACCGGGTACGTTTTATGCCGGACTGGCGGTCGTTGCACCCGGTTCCGGGCGGATATATAATCCGCCCCTACGACAAACCAGGGGGCCGGTACGGTCGGCGGACTGCCTCAGACCCAGGGGGCTGGCGGGCCGATGTGGGCATCGGCCCCTACGAAACGGAAATCGGAACCCGGTTCGGGCGGCCATACAGGCCGCCCCTACGGGGAACTCAGGCGCGTGTTAGTAGGGGCGGATTGTATATCCGCCCTGGCGCACTTCCAATTCGCCGCCGGCTTGCGGAGAATCGCGGTTGCCCTATGGGCGGATATGCAATCCGCCCCTACAAATGAACCGGCGGCGGGGTGCAGTGCACCCGGCAGCGGGCGGGCCGATGGGGCATCGGCCCCTACGAGGCGAAGAGCCACTGGCGTAGCTGCTCCACCCACTCCATGCACTTGAACTTCAGCCGGTAGCCGCCGTCCTCGGTAATCAGGCGGACCTCGGAGTCGGTGAAGCCGCCCGAGACCGCGGCGGACTCCAGGTCCGAGGCCGTGGCCGCGAAGCAGATGGTCGGGAACACCACGCACCACCAGTTGTGCCCGGCCCCCTGGCCGATGGTCACCCGCAGGGACATATACTGCCCCGCCGGGAGGGCGAAGCTCTCATAGACCCGGGTGGGAAACTCCTCGGGGCCCAGGGACACGGCTACGGCGTCCGACACCCCCAGGGTACTCAGGCAGTCTTCCGCCGCCTGCTGGATCTCCGGCAGCGCCCCGGCCAGGGCCCCATAGGGGTCCTCCCCCGCCGTCAGCGGCTGGGTCACGGCCAGCACCGCGTCCCGGACCCGGAGCTTGACGGCCTGGTCGGCCTCGGAATCGGAGTTGGCCACCACATGGAGCCGAATCAGCTTCTCGGCCAGCGCCATCTGCTCCCGCTGGAGCGCCGCCGCGCCCATACACGCGGCCGCCAGAATCAAGGCAGCGGCCAGAATGATTGCTTTGGATTTTGTAAGTACCATCAGAAAAACCGTCCATTTCCAGAAAAGATATCTGGAGTATGGACGGTTTTTTGCTGGTTTATACAGGGTTACAGCTCCTCGGCCTTGAGGTTGCGGCAGAGGAAGGTCTGATGGTGCTCCATCAGCTTCATGCTGGCCATGGCGGCCATGTCGAAGGCGTCGAAGATGCCGAAGAGGGCCGAGCCGGAGCCGGTCATGGCCACGCCCAAGGCGCCGCAGTCCTCCATCATGGCCCGGATGGCCAGCAGGCCCGGGTGCTTGCGGGCGACCAGGGGCTCAAAGCTGTTGCCGAGATATCCCGCCACCTGCAAGAGCTCTCCCTGCCGCAGAGCCCGCTCCATGGCCTCGGTCTGGGGGTGGAACACCTCGGCCTCCTGGTCGAGGGCGGCATAGAGCTCCGGCGTGGACACCGAGAACTCCGGTTTCACCACCAGGAAGAAGCAGTCCGGCATATCCGGCAGCGGAGAGAGGACCTCTCCCCTGCCCGCGGCCAGCTGGGTGCCGCCGGTCAGGCAGAAGGGTACGTCGCTGCCCAGCTTGGCGGCCAGCTTCAGAAGCTGCCGCTGGGACAGAGGCTGGCCCTCGTGGCGGTTCAGGGCCAGCAGGACCGCCGCCGCGTCGGCGCTGCCGCCGCCCAGTCCGGCTTGGCTGGGAATGCGCTTTTGAAGACGGATGGAGATACCCTGGGGGTCCTTGCCCAGGGTCTGATAGAAGAGACCGGCGGCCTTCCAGGCCAGATTGGCGCCGTCGGTGGGAATGCCCGGGGCATCGCACTCCAGCTTCCAGTCCTCGCCGGTGCCGACGTCCAGCTCCACCTCGTCCGAGAGGGAGGTCAGCTGCATCACCGACCGGAGTTCATG
This sequence comes from Candidatus Avoscillospira stercorigallinarum, assembly GCA_018713205.1. Lineage (GTDB taxonomy): Bacteria > Bacillota > Clostridia > Oscillospirales > Oscillospiraceae > Avoscillospira > Avoscillospira stercorigallinarum. The sequence continues at coordinate 3,135 of DVFN01000134.1, forward strand.
GTAGCCGTCGGGCCGCTGGCCCAGGATGTCCAGAGTCAAATTCAATTTGGCATATGCCGGTTGGGTAATCGTGGTCACTTGATGGCGCGTCCTTCCAAATAGTATCGTTTCTCCCGGGCGTGGCCCATGGAGAAGGTCTTGCGGGGCAGAATGCCGTCGGCGATGACGCCGCGGAACAGCTGGCTCTTTTCCATGGCGGGCAGCAGGAAGCCGATGGCCTTGTCCTGCCGGGCCAGCTCCTTCAGGTCGGCGTCACCGTGGATATAGTCGATCTCGCCGGGATGCTCGGCCAAATACTGGTCCAGGAACGCCTGGAGCACGCCCACGGCCAGCTGGCTCCGGGCCTTGTCCAGATAGACGGCGCCGGACTTCTCGCCGATGTGCCACGCCACCGGGAAGCCGCCGTCGGCGCACCAGGGCTCCAGGGCCCGGAGCAGAGCCTCGGGGTCGGTGTGGGTAATCACCCGGTGGATGGGCTCGAAGACCTGGGCCTCGTCGTGGATGTTCTCCAGCTCCACCAGGGCGAACCGGGCCGGATGGTTCGACAGGTCCTCGCCGGGATGGGCCTCCTTCAGGGCCTCATAGCAGGCCTTGGCCGTGGCCAGAGAGTGGTTGCCGTCGCCCACGGCGAAGACCATGGGCACGCCGGGGAGTCCGGCGTATTTCTCGCCCACGTGGGCCGTGTAATCGGCCAGCCGGGCCTCGAACCCGTCCACGGCCTCGCCCTGGACCAGCCAGCCGGTGATATGGCCGCCGTCCTCCATCAGGTCAAAGTCATAGAGCTTGGGCAGCCCGGCCTTCTGGGCGGCCACGGGCTCAATCAGGACCTTGTCGTGATCGTCGCAGAGCATCAGGATATGGGGCAGCTCGATGGGGGCGTCCTTCCGGACCCGCATCCGGGGCGGAATCCGTTCCACCACGGTCTTCTCCGTGGCGCGGATGGCCGAGGTGGAGCCGACCGAATAGTCGTAGGCGTCCAGGTCCACCATGCCCACCAGGCCCTTGCGGACCGCGCCGCTCTCCAGGGTCCGCTCCACATAGACGAAGGACCGGGGATAGGTGCGGAAAATGCCGTCGGCCAGGTATTGGGCCATGGTCTCGTTAATCAGGGCGGTGTGGGCCGCCTCCTGGGGCGTGCCCAGCTCGGCTTCGGGGAGAATCAGATTGATGGTGGACGGCGCGCCTGCCGCCTTCTCCCGAACCCGGTCCCAATAGGCCGGCTGAGAGGAAAACTGGTCACAGGCGATGACCGCCCACTGCTCCATGGACTCTACCTGGGGCAACAGAATATCGGCGGGAAGAAATGCTTGCATGGTCAGGTCTCCTTTCGATAGGTGGTTAAAACGGGACTTACAGAACGGGGCAAACAGAGATTGGAACGACTGGTCTCTCCAGCCTCTCCTTGGTGACCAAGGGGAGGTGGCAGGCCGAAGGCCTGACGGAGGGGATCAGAACCCGCGGGGCCCGGCAGCCTACAATCCCTCAGTCAGCCTTCGGCTGACAGCTCCTTTTACACAAGGGAGCCTTTTGCTCAGGCGTCGAAGCAGGAGCGGTTACCGGGGCAGGGTGCTGCCTGCCAGCGGTCCGGGCGGATATGCAATCCGCCCCTACAGACACGCCTCCGGGTTTCTCGTAGGGGCCGATGCCCACATCGGCCCGCCGGCCCTGTTAAAATCGTTCCCGGTTCCGGACGCGCCATGCGCGCCCCTACGATTTGTGCGTTCGGCGGTGGTGCTTTCGACACGGCGGTGCGGTCCGGGCGGGCATGAAGCCCGCCCCTACTGACACGCCTCCGGGTTTCTCGTAGGGGCGGGGTTTATCCCCGCCCGTGGGGCAGCTGCGTTTTGTGCAGGCTTACGGGCGGTTACAGGTTGAAGAGCATCTTCATCAGCTCGGTGCCCTGGGGGACGAAGGGACCCTGCTGGCCGTTGGCCTCGGTGTAGGGCAGGCCGCCGGACTTCAAATCCGTGCTGTCATAGAGCAGGAAGGGCACCGGGTCGCCGTCGTGGGTGCGGGTGGACATCAGGGTCTTGTGGTCGCTGAGCAGGAGCAGGCGGAAGTCCAGCTTCTGCTGCTGGAGCCACTGGACCAGGGGGGCGACGATCAGGCTGTCCAGCTGGTTGATGGCCAGCAGCTTGTCGGGCAGGCTGCCGTTGTGGGTGGACTCGTCGGGGGCCTCCAGGTGGAGGCAGACAAATTCATCGCCGCCCAGCAGCGCGTCCTTGGCGGCCTGGAGCTTTCCGGCGTAGTTGGTGTCCACCTCGCCGGTGGCGCCCTCCACGGTGACGGGCTTGAGGCCGGTCAGCGCGCCGATGCCATGGACCAGGGGCACCGCGCTGATGACGCTGCCGCCGTGGCCGTAGCGCTCCACAAAGCTGGGCAGGGCCATGGCCGTGCCCTCGGCCCAGAACCAGATGCCGTTGGCGGGCTTTTTCCCCTGGGCCCGGCGGGCCTCGTTGAGAGGGTGGTGCTCCAGCAGCCGGTTGGCCAGGGCCATCAGATTCCAGAGGGTCTTGGCGTTCTCATTGCCGGAGAAGGCGTAGTCCCCCACCCGCCGGCCCAGGATATCATGGGGCGGCGTGGCCACCAGGCCCTGGATGTCGCCGCCGCGCTGCTGGGCGATATGGCGGAAGGAGGGCGTGGGAGAAATGGTCATCCCGGCCGCGTCCAGCGCGGCGCGGAATTCCGGAATCTCGCAGAGGGCCGTGACGATGGCCATGGAGCTCTCGCCGTCGATGGAACCGGCGTTGTGGGAGAGGATCTTTTTCTCGTCGAAGGGACCGTCGCCGTCCTCCATGGCAATCATATTGCAGCGGAAGCTGGCGCAGCCCGGCTCCACGGCCACGCCGCAGCCGGCGGCCTCCAGGGGGCTGCGGCCCGTAAAATACCGCAGCGGGTCACAGCCGAAAATGGACAGAATGGCGGTGTCGCTGCCGGGGGGCAGGGTCTTGGGCACGGTCAGCACGCTGCCCAGCAGGCCGTGCTGGGCCAAAGCGTCAATGGCGGGCTTGGCTGCCGCCTCCAGCGGCGTCTTTCCGTCCAGCTCGGGCAGCGGATTGTCCGCCATGCCGTCGCCGATGACAAGGAGATACTTCATGGTTGGTTCCAGCTTTCAGATTTCCAGATTTTTACGATTTAAAGCCCGTCGCGTCGCGGGGCCGTATAATTGGGGGCGGATCTGCGCACAATGATAGAACCTGAATAGAAATGGAGGGAGCACATGGACACCGTATCTCTGATTCTCGTCATCATCGGCGCGATCAACTGGGGCCTGGTAGGCCTGGCAAAGTTTGACCTGGTGGCGTGGATTTTCGGCGGACAGACCGCCGTGGTCAGTCGGATCATCTACGCCCTGGTGGGCCTGGCGGGCCTGTGGTGCATCACGCTGCTGTTTCGCAAGAACAGCAAGGAATAATTTCCAAGCCATGACGGCGGGCAGATGCTTCTGCCTGCCGTCATTTTATTATGGCGATCAGAAATTGCAGCGGACGATGCAGGTATAGGTCTTGCCGTTGATGGTGGCGGTGACGTTGGCCGTACCGGAGCCCACGGCGGTGACGGTGCCGCCGGAGTCCACGGTGCAGACGGCGCTGTTGGACGTGGACCAGGAGACGCTGCCGGGGGTGGGACTGACGGTGATTTGGAAGGATTCGCCGCTGCTGAAGAGCGTGGCGTCCACGTGGCTCAGGGCATAGGTAGTGCCGTCGTCGGTGGTGGTACCGCCGCTGCCGGTTTCGGCGCTGTCGCCCAGGTTGCAGCGGGCGATGCAGGTGAGCTTGGTGGAGTTGACGGTGACGGTGATCGTGGCGGTACCGGAGCCCACAGCCGTCACCTCGCCGGTATTGGTCACGGTGACCACGTTGGCGTTGGAGGAGACATAGCTGATGGCCGCGCCGGCGGGCGCGTTCTTCACGGTCAGCGTGGTTTTTTCACCGGGGCTGAAGAGGGTGAAGTCGGTGGAACTCAGGGACGCGCCGGAGCCGTCCGAGGGCGCGACGTCGGGCTGGGTATCGGTATCCGTGTCGGTATCGGTGTCGGTATCCGTATCGGTGTCGGTGTCCTCGGGCTCCTGCACCTCAAAGTCACAGGTGACGGCGCAGCGCTCGGTGATGCTGCCGCAGGTGACGATGATATCGGCGCTGCCGGGTCCCACCGCGGTGACCTGGCCGTTTTCATTGATGGAGACCACGGATTCGTCGCTGGAGGAGAACACGATCTCATCGGTGCAGTCGGCGGGCCGGGACACGGCGGTGAGGAACACATGGGCGCCGGCCGAATCGAGGGTCAGGCTGTCCATGCTCAGGGTCAGGGACGTGCAGGGCACGCCGGTGGTCACGGTCTCGTCGGAGTCGTCGGGCGTATCCTCAGAATCGGAATCCGTCTGGCCGGTGGTATCATCCTCGGGCAGGGTGTCGGAGCCTTGGATGACGGTGTCGGAGTCGGCGGGCTCGGCGGGGCTGAAGAAGCCCATCACATAGACGAAATAGCCCGCGCCGATGACCACGGCCAGGCCCAGGATCATGCAGATCAGCGCCCACATCCAGCGGGGGATTTTATCCTGATCCGGCGGCGGGGCGGAGCGATGGCTCTGCTTGGGCGCGACGCGCGCGCCGCTCTTGCTTCTGCGGACCGGCGGCTCCGGCATGTCAGCCTGCGGGGGCGCCGACGTCTTCCCGCAGAGCGGACACGTCCGCAGTTCGCTGTTATACTCTGTGCCGCAATATTCACAGGTCTTGAGTTTCATGGACTGGACCTCCTGAATCATTTGTACTCGGTGACATCATACCACAGTTTGCGCCAGATTCCAACTTCTTTCTCAAAGGCATTCCTCCCGGTCAAAAAAATCCCGCGGTGTCAGGCCGTTTTCAAGATCTTGTATTGCAATTTTGCCCAAAATCGCCTAGAATAGAGCTGTATGAGTTGAAGGAGGCGAAACGCTTGGCAGAATTTGAACTCAATACAGCGCTGCTGACCAATATGGAGGTGCAGGAGTGTCTGGGCCGTCGGGGCGGCACCAGCGTCTACTCCGTCAAAAGCACCCGGTCCGACCAGCTCTACGTCCTCAAGCACATCTCCGTGCCGGAGACCCAGCGGCAGGTGGAAGCCTTGATCCTCACCGGCGCGGCCGCCGACCAGGAATCGGCCCAGGCCTACTACCAGCAGGTGGTGGCCGACTATCAGGCCGAGCTGGAGCAGATGGAGGCTTTGGCCGCCAGCCCCAACCTGGATGCCTTCCGCAGCTATGAGATCCGTCCCAAGGAAGAAGGCGTCGGCTTCGACGTGTTCCTCCTGGCCGAGTACCGCACGACGCTGGAGCGCTATCTGCTGCAAACCGAGATGACTCATTCCAGCGCGGTCAATCTGGCCATGGACCTGTGCAACGCCCTTTCGGACCTGCGGCAGGCCGGCCTCATCCATCGGGACGTGCAGCCCAGCAATATCTATCTCAGCGCTCAGGGCCATTTTATGCTCGGAGACCTGGGCCTTGCCAAGGTGGAGGATCTCAAGTACTGCTCCATGCCCGAGGGAATGCTCAGCTCCTTCTCCGCGCCGGAGCTCTTTGATCTGATGGCCAACGTCAATGAGACCATCGACCTCTATGCCGTGGGCCTGATCCTCTACCGGATCTACAACGGCAACCACGCACCCCTGGAGGATGAAAAAACCTCGGCCAAGGCCGCCGACAAGCTCCGCATCACGGGACAGGCGCTGCCCGCGCCCATGTTTGCCGACTACGAAATGGCCGAGATCATCGCAAAGGCCTGCGCCTTTCAGCCGGAGGATCGATACCAGACGCCCGAAGAGCTGAAAACGGCCATCTCCGACTATATGCTGCGCAATCAAATGGGCGACGCGCCCATTACGCCGCCCATCGTGGCCGACGACGTTTCGGTGGATCAGGACGCCGCCGAGGAGGCCGTCGAGCCCGTCCAGTTCGCCAATACCGACGAGATGGACGACGCCTTTAAGGAGAGCTTCTCCCCCGACAATGAGATGCTCAACGCCCTGATCGAATCCGTCCACAAGGACATCGACCAGGATTACGAGGCGGGCCGGTCCCTGGAGCCTGCCGACGACGATCTTCCCCTGGACACAGGCGAAAAGCCGCGAAAACGAAAAAAGGTTTTCAAGTGGCTGCCCACGGTCCTGGCGGTGGTGCTGGTGCTGGCCCTGGCCGGTACGGCCGTCTGGTTCTTCTTTATCCGCACCGGCACGCTGACCATCGACTCCATCGAGGCCCTGGAGCGGACCACCGACTCGATCACCGTGTCCGTTTCCACCCAGGAGGACCCCTCCGCCTTTGAAGTCGTCTGCACCGACGCCTACGGCAACGTGTCGCGCCAGCCCTACACCGGCGAGCCCAACGTCTTCGAGGGCCTGGCCGCCGGGACCCAGTACACCATCTCCGTGGAGGGCTTCGAGCGGGAAAGCATTTCGGGTGTCGCTTCCATTATCACCTCCACCAAGTCCACGACCAACATTGTGAGCTTCACCGTCAACCGGACCACGGCCTCGGAGATGGAGCTCTCCTTCGTGGTGGACGGCGCGGAGCCCGAGGAGTGGACCGTCAACTACGGCCCCACCGGCGGTGAAACCAAGTCCACGGTCTTTACCGGCCACACCGTCACCCTCTCCGGTCTGGACCCCGACACCGAGTACACGGTCACCCTGGCCGACTCCGCCGATCTGCAGCTCACCGGCGCGGTCACCGCCACCGGCAAGACCATTCCCTCGGTGACGGTCACCAAGATCAGCGCTTCTCTCATCAGCTCCACCGCCACGCTGACCTGGCTCTACGACGGCGACGCCCCGGAGAGCTGGACCCTGACGGTCACCGGCACCGACGGCTACTCCGACAGCATGACCGTCACCGAGAACATGGCCACCCTGGAGAACCTCAAGGCCGGCGAGACCTATACCATTCTGATTACCTCTGACAGCATGGTCCGGGCCGTCAGCACCGAGATCACCCCCGAGGATCTGACCATCGCCGAGCTCACGGCCACGCCCAACGACGCCGGCGGCATCGACGTGACCTGGAATTGTGAGGCCAGCTCCGACGATACCCAGTGGCTGGTGGTCTACACCCTCAAGGGACAGGAGGACGGCGCAGTGGAGCAGGTCACCGAGACCTCGGTCACCCTGTCCGGCCTGATCCCCGGCGCGACCTATACCATCGAGATCCAGGAGGCCACCGGAAAGCCCGTCGGCGGCGACACCACCGTCGAGGCTGCCATGCCTGCCGCCGAGGCCTTCAAGGACTACGGCTTCACCAACGCCTATGTCAGCACCTGGCTCCAGCCCTCCAAGGAAGACTGGACCTACCGCGATCTGGCCACCACCCGCACCAGCTTCTCCGCCGGAGAGACCCTGGCCTTCGCCTGTGAGGCCATGGGCAATCTCACCGCCAGCGACGAAACCGTCACCACCCTCCTGGTGGTCCGGGACAGCGACGGCAATGTGGTGGATCACTATGCCGGCGAAGCCGTCTGGGACGATATGTGGGCCCGGGACCGCGACATGTACGTCGGCGAGCTGACCCGCATGCCCGAGGAAGCCGGTTCCTACACCCTGGAGATCTACTTCAACGGCAAAAAGGTCGAAACCACCGCCGCCATCACCTTTACGGTACAATAATTCCCAGCAAATATCCCCATTCCGGCAAGCCGGAATGGGGATTTCTTATGCCTTTTCCATCGTACCGCGGCGGGAATCGGAACCCGGTTTCGGGCGGATATACAATCCGCCCCTACAGGGAAACCGAAGGCGGGTCCGTAGGGCGGCATGCCCACATGCCGCCTTGGCAGGGTAACATCGCCCGAGAGCCAGGCGATTCCGGCGGTGCGGCACGGACACGCGATGCGCGCCCCTACGGCAGAGGAACCATCGTACCCCGGCAGGAATCGGAACCTGGTTTCGGGCGGCCATACAGGCCGCCCCTACGAGAAAACCGAAGGCGAGTCCGTAGGGGCGGATTGTATATCCGCCCGGACTGCACCCCAGATTCGCCGCAGGCTTCGCCGAACGCACCGGCCCCTACGGAAAACCGACGGCGGCGTAGTAGCGGCCCTGGTCGTAGCGGGTTTCGATGGTGCGCAGGGGCTCGGGGGTGACGGCGACGCCCTCCGGGGTCCGGGTCAACGTGAAGGCCGCCAGGCTGCCCAGGCGGCAGGCCTCGCCGGTCTGGGCCGAGAGGCAGTTGCCCAGGGAGTAATAGACCAGGGTCTCGTGGCCGTCCTGTCCATCCACCCATTCCCAGGGCTGGCGGACGTGGGGATGGGTTCCCAGAACCACGTCGGCTCCGCCCTCGGCGAAGATCTGGGCCCAGGCGGTTTGCGTCTCGTTGGGCGTCTCGGCGTACTCGTCGCCCCAGTGGACGAAGACCAGCACCGCGTCGGCCGCCGCCCGGGCCGCTTTCAGATCCGCCCGGACCCGGGCCTCGTCGTCCAGGGTGTGGAGGACATAGGGCGCGTCCTCGGGCAGGGCGTGGCCGTTGGTGGTCTCGGTATAGCTCAGGACCGCAATCCGGATTCCGTTCCGCTCCAGCATTGCATAGGGCCGGTAGGCCCCGTCGGCCTCCGGCTGGATTCCGGCGCAGACCACCTCCCGGAACAGTCCGGCGGTCCGGTCAATTCCCGCCAGGCCCCGGTCCAGGGCGTGGTTGCTGGCGCAGCTGACGACATCAAAGCCCGCGGAGAGAATGGCCTCCCCCGCCTCCACGGGCGTGCCGAAGACAGGGTAGGTCCCGTAGTCCGCCGGATCGTCCACCAGGGGCGTCTCCAGGTGCAGGGCCGTGACGTCATAGGCGGACAGGACCGGCTCCAGCTCCGAGAACATGCCGCCGAAGCCGCCGTTCTCCGTCCGGAGATAATAGTCATAGATCTGCCGGTGGACCAGCAGCTCCCCCAGGACCGCCACGGTGACGGTCTCCGGCCGCAGCTCGACCCGCTCCAGGCCCCAGGACAGCCAGTCCCAGGCCGTCTCCGCACCGGTGCGGTCCGTAATCACCAGCCGGGCGGTCTCGCTGAACCGCCAGGCTTCGGCCTCCAGGCCGATATCCGAGGCCATCCACCGGGGCCGGACGGTCTCGCCCAGGTCATAGATGTCGATGTGCTGGGTCCACCGGTCCCCGTCCTCGGCCTCGGTCACCCAGAAGGGGCGGCTTTCCCCGTAGCGGCCCTGCCGCCACGTGAGCAGCAGCAGCTCCGCTTCTCCGTCCCGGTCCATATCCGCCGTCAGGGCGTCCTGAACCCGGGTGTCCGGGTCCGGCTGCCATGTCTCCCCTGCCCTGGTCCCCGTGACCCGGCCGCGGTCCAGGGTCACCGTCCAGTCTCCCGCCGCCAGCGTCCGGCTCTGCCATTCCACCCAGTCCGGCGGTCCAGTCCCGGCGCGCACGCCCAGCCATAGGGCAATCGCGGCGAGGAGTCCCGCCGCGATTGCCAAGCTTATCAAAATACGTTTGCTCATTTCTGGCACCGGTAGCTCTCGGTCCACCAGGGCTTCTCCACCTGGGCGTTCCAGTTGTAGGAGCCGTCCTCGGTCACCCATTCGCCGATCATCTGCCGCCAGGCGGTGTCGGTGAGCCGGTCGCTCTTCGGCTGGACAAACTGGTAGAAGTCATAGACCACGCCGGAGGCCAGCCGCAAAGTCCCGTCGATGGGCACAACCACCAAAATCTCCTTGGGGCGGCCGTTGGCCACCTGGAGGACCCAGCCGTTGGGGTCCGTGGCGATGTCGGTGACCAGGGAGGCCGGAATCTCCTGGGAGGCCAGATACGGCGATTGGCTCTTGTCCTTGACGGCCTCGATCCAGAAGTGCTCCAATGTGCCGCCGTAGCCGCGGATCAGCTCGTATTCCTCGCCGGTCAGGGTCTCGCTGCGGAGCTCCTTCTCGGAGATGGTCTGGAGCATCCCGGCCAGCTGGGCCAGCCGGTCCAGGTTCTCCCGGTCGGCGTCGGTGAGAAGGCCCAGGTCCGACAGGGCCTCGGCGGTCTGTCCGGCCAGCTGGGCAAAGCGGCGGTAGACCTCGACCTCGGGCTCCACGTAGCCCCGGTCATCGATCTCCTCCATGGGGCCGCCGCCCATCTCGGCCATGACCTGCTTGGCGTAGAGCACCGTATCGTGCTTGAGCTCCGTATAGCTGCCCGCGAAGGTCTCCAGGTTCTTTGTCGTCCAGGCCTCGCTGGTCATAAAGGAGGGATATCCCTCGCCCTTGGGCTCCAGCACCGGCAGCAGGGTGTAGAGCCAGCCGGAGTAGAGGCTGCTGGACCAGGCCGAGGCCGGGGCCTCGGAGAGGACCGTGCGGAGCTGTTCCATGTTCTCGCTGTAGCCCGGGAATTCGGCGGCGCCCTGCTGGGTCACCAGCTCCAGGGCCAGATCGGAGCCCAGGGCCGCGGGGACGTCCAGCACGTCGGGCAGCAGCCGCTGCTCGCCCGCGGGATTCTCGGTGACGTTGCGGTAGACCAGCTGCTGTAGAATCGCCGCGTCGATGGTGAACCGCTGGCCCATAAAGCGGAAGCCCTTGGTATATTCCGGGATATCCGCCGTATTCCACTGCCAGACCGGCACGGAGTTGATGGCCGGCGGGTCCATGGCCTCGATCAGGCCCACATAGGTCTCATAGGCGGCCTCGTCCTCCGGCAGGTCCGCCGCCTGGGGCAGGCTGCCGTAGGCGGCCTCGATGGCCGGGGCGTACTCATAATAGCCCAGGTCGTCGCTGGTTCCGGCGAAGCAGCTGGTGACGGTGTAGATGGTCTCCCAGGCCTCCAGGTCCTGGGCCATGGCCAGAACCATTAATAGGGCGCTGCGGTTGAGGACGTCGGTCTTCTGGAAGAAGTTCAGCTGTCCATACCACATCATGGCCCGGAAGTAGGCCTCCAGGACCGCGTCGCCCTCGTAATAGCCCCGGGGCTGGAACTGGGTGTAGTCCACGTAGTCCTGGGTCAGGGCCGAGACCTCGTTGATGGCGGCGGCGTAGACCAGATCCAGCTCCCGCTGGGCCAGGTCCGCCGCTGCCTCCGGAAGGGCCGCCGACGGGTCCTGGAGCCGGGTCCCTACGGCGAAGAAGGCCAGATTGATCCGGGCCGCCTCCTCCCACTCGGTGCCGGTCAGCGCGTCATACTGGGCCTGGGTCTTCTCCAGCATGGACCGGCTCAGGGCCAGCAGCCGGTCGGACAGATACGTCTTCTCCGTGCGGTTTAAAAGCAGGCTGAAATAGAGATGGTAGGTGTGCATCATGGAATCCACGGTGACGAAGTTGGGCGTCTGGAAATAGCGGTTGTCCTCGTAGATTTCAAAGAATTCACTGGCCTGCCGGTCGGTCACTGCGAACTGGTTCTCCGCCAGCAGCGCGGCGGCCGCGTCCGAGAGATAAAACTGATCGAGATTGACGATATTGGAAAGGTCCGCCGCCGTCTCGTAGGGGGCGACGGAGGCCGTCACCGGTTCGGCGGCGTCTTCCAGGTGGAGCAGCTGCTTGCGCGCCAGCGGCTCCGCCGCCGGAAGGCCGTCCGGCGGGTCGGACGCCTGGGGCGCATCCGGCGTCTCGGGCGGGTCCGGCGTAACGGCGGGCGTCTGGGCGGGCCGGGCCGTGCAGGCGGCGGCGGTCCAGAGGAGCAGCAGCGCCAGCAGCAGCGCCAGCAGCCGCCCGGAGAAACGATGACTGCGGAACATAGATATCCCTCCTGTTAATGGTACCGATCTGCGGTGTAAAACGCTTCTATCTTATAAGACCGCTTTTCCGCCGGGTTCGTTTCACGGGTTTGAAATTTGATCTCCCCGCAGCCGCAGCAGGAACCGGACCACATGGGCGGCGGACCGCTGGGCCTCGCCCAGGGTCAGGCCGTGGGGATGGCGGAGCGCGGCGGGCAAGGTTCTGGTGGGGTGATCGCCGGGCATCAGCACGTCCACCTGGGCGCGAATCCGGTAGGCGTCGTCCCGCAGATGGGGAAACTCCGGCGACACGGCCCGGCGCATCCACCAGTCGGTGATGACCAGACCGTCGTAGCCCCATTCCTCCCGGAGAATCTCCGTGGCCAGGGGATAGTGGTAGTGGCTCCAAATCCCGTTGACCTTGTTGTAGCTGGTCATCATGGCCCAGGGCTTCCCCTCCCGGACCGCGATCTCAAAGCCCTTGAGATAGAGCTCCCGCAGGGCCCGCTCGCTGAGCCGGGAGTCGTTATAGCAGCGGTTGGTCTCCTGGTTGTTGCAGGCGAAGTGCTTGGGGCAAGCGCCCTTGCCCGCGGACTGGACCCCCCGGACCACGGCGGCGCCCATCTTCCCTGTGAGCAGCGGGTCCTCGGAAAAATACTCGAAATTCCGGCCGCAGAGGGGGTCTCGGTGGAGGTTCATCCCCGGCGCCAGCAATAGATCCGCCCCCAGGGCCCGCAGCTCCCGGCCCACCAGCTGATAGAGCCGCTCCACCGCCGCCGGGTCGAAGGTGCCGGCCAGCGCCGTGCCGCAGGGCAGCAGGGCGGCGGCGTGGTGCAGGCGAATGCCCGCCGGACCGTCCACGGCAAAGGCCGCCGGAAGCCCCAGGGCCCGCAGCTCCTCGGTGACGCCGCCGAAGGCGCCCGCGTTGCCCGGCGGGCCGAAGGGCGCGTTCATCTTCCCCTGTCCCCTGGTCAGCCGGTCCAACGCCTCCGGCGAGAGCTGGGCCACGAAATCCTCCGCCGTCGCCCGGCCCGCGGCTACCTCATCGAAGGGAATCTCCCGCCCGGGATGGGAGACGCCCTCCGGCAGCCTGGCCAAAATCCGGCTCCGCAGATCCGGGCTGGCCGTGGGCACCGGCTCCCAGGCCATCTCTCCCCGGCGGCGGACCAGGCGGGAAAAGCCGTGGCCGGAAGCCACGGGGCAGCGGCCCAGACTGGTCTTCCCCACCAGCTGCCGGCCCAGGGCCGCCGTCAGCACCGGCCGGGCCGCCCGTACATCCGGCCCCGCCAGAATCTCATAGGTCCCCGCCTCCAGCACCCAGCGGTGGGCATGGCCGGTGAGCCCGGTGTCATCATAGGAGGCCAGCTCCCACAGATCAAAGGTCAGCGTCATCAGCTCCCGCTGGCCGGGAGCCAGCAGCGCCGTCTTGCCGAAGGCCGCCAGAATCCGGCTCGGCTTGCCCAGCTCCCCCTGGGGCGGCGCTGCATAGACCTGGACCACCGCACGGCCGGGACAGTCGCCCGTGTTCTCCACGGTACAGCGAACCGTTACCGCCGTCCCCGCCGTCTCCCCCACGGCGTCCATGGAAAACGAGGTGTAGCTCAGGCCAAAGCCGAAGGGATACAGGGCCCGGTCCCGGGCGAAGGTCTCGAAGTACCGGTACCCCACATAGATATCCTCGGCGTAGTTGTTGGCGGACCGGCGGCCGAAGTGGCCGCTGGAGGGATAGTCCCGGTACTGCCGGGCCACGGTGTCGGGCAGGCAGCCGCTGGGGTTCACCCGGCCTGTCAGCACGTCGGCCAAGGCCATGCCGGCCTCCATGCCTCCCTGCCATGCCAGCAGCACCGCCCCCAGGCCCGGGTCCTCGGTCCAGGCCAGATCCATGACGCTGCCGCAGTCCAGGACCACGGCCACGCGGTCAAAGGCCGCCGTGACCCGCCGGAGCAGCTGCCGCTCCCGGGCCGTCAGATAAAAGCTGCCGGGCTGGAGCCGGTTCTCCCGGTCCTCCCCCGCCGCCCGGCCCAGGACCACCAGGGCCAGATCGCTCCCCCGGGTCGCGGCGGCAATCTCCGCCTCGGCCAGCGGCATCTCCGGCAGATGGGTGGGCCAGTGGCCCCAATAGCCCTCGTCAGGCCGGTGGGTCCGGCACCAGGCCGCATACCGGCCGGCCAGCGGCTGGTACACCGCCACGCCGCAGGCCCGCAGGCCGTCCATGACGTTGGTGCGATAGGGCGTGCGCACATCCCCGCCGCTGCCGTAGCCCACGGCAAAGTAGTCCACGGCACAGCGGCCAAAGACCGCCGCCCGCTCCCCGGGCCGGATCGGCAGCGTCCGGTTCTCATTTTTCAGCAGCACCGCCCCTTCCGCGGCAATCTCCCGGGCCAGCGGCACGATCTCCGGCACGGCCAGCGTCCCCGACGCGGCCCCGCTCCGGACCGTCTGGGCCACCTCCGAATGGCCCGCCAGACGTGCCGCCCAGCGAACCAGCGCATTCCACGGCTTCACTGCCCTCTCCCCTTTCCGCGCTCAGCGGACCGGCACGATCTCCAGCCAGTATCCGTCTGGGTCCTCTATAAAATAAATGCCCATGGCATCATTTTCGTAACAAATGCAGCCCATTTCCTGATGTTTTTTATGGGCCGCTTCAAAATCCGACGCGGCAAAGGCCAGATGGAACTCGCATTCGCCCAGATCGTACTTCTGGGGGTGGTCCTGGAGCCAGGTCAGCTCCAGCTCGAAGTGTCCGGTCTGGTCCCGGAGATAGACGATGGTAAAGCCGGGTTGGGTGTTCCGGCGGACCTCCCGGAGTCCCAGGGCCTCGCCGTAAAAGGCCAGGGATTTCTCCAGGTCGGACACGTTGTAGTTCTCATGAATCATCCGAAAGGTCATAATAGGGCTTCCTCCTCGGATCAAGCATATGGGTTGTGTCGCGGAGCCGGGCCATCCGGCGGTTCAGCAGCGCCTCGTCGCCGCCGAAGTGCATGGGGAAGATATACTTTGCCCCGACCGCCTCCTGGAAGCGGTCGATTCCGGCCGCGGCGTCGGCCTCGGTCTGGCGGCTGTCCAGCACCAGGAAGGCCAGGTCCAGGGGCTCGCCCCGCAGCCGGTCCAGTACCGCCTCGAACCGCCGGGTCATCTCCGCCCGCTCGGCCTCGGTGTCCCCCTCCCAGTACCAGAGGTTCAGATCTCCGGCGTGAAAGACGGCCGTTCCCTCGGCCCGGACCAGGAAGGATACGCCCTCGTCGGTGGAATCGAAGGCCTCCACCGTTACGCCGTCCACGGCCGCCCGGTCGCCGGGGGCCATGGTGTGAAATTCCTCCCCGGCCACGCCGCCGGTGAAGAAGTACCGCCGGGGCCAGCGGGCCGTCAATTCCCGCAGCCGGGGCGTATAGTGGTCCCTGTGGCCGTGGGAGACGAAGACATAGAGCGTCTTCGCCGGGTCCACGGCGGGAAGCTCGCCCCTCCAATAGTCGAAGAGCAGACAGCATTCCCGCAGCTCCACGAGAAAGCCGCTGTGAAAAATGGGATAAACGCGCAGCATGGCGTTCCTCCTTCCGTATTGTCTCCTTTGATTATACCGGCTTCCGGGCAAAAGCGGAATAGGCTTGAAAAAAATTCCGGGCGAATTCCGTCCTCTTGCCAAATATTTCTCCGGCGCGTATCATAAAGGCCCGGTTCCCATCGGGCCGGACTGCCCTGCCAGGAGATGAACGCCATGAAGCAACCCCTCTGTGCTCTTCTGCGTGCAAGGCAGTTCACCGGCCGCTGCGGGCGTAGGGCGGGGGTGCGTCCGACGCGGCGGTGCGCACGGGCGGATATACAATCCGCCCCTACGGACCCGCTTTCGTTCCTCTCGTAGGGGCCGATGCCCACATCGGCCCGCCAGCTTCTGCGTGCAAGGCAGTCCGCCGGCCGCTGTGGGCGTAGGGCGGGGGTGCGTCCGACGCGGCGGTGCGCATGGGCGGATATACAATCCCCTGCCTACGGTTTCCTTGTAACAGGGGCGGTCCTGAGCCCCCAGCGCGTTCCATAACCCGCCCGCAGGCGGCGCAAAATGCACAACTCCCAATCGGAGTTGTGCATTTTGCAAGGGGGCTGTCTCACTCAAAGGCCCCAAATCTTAAGGCAGCACCGCACAATTTGGCAAGAGCGTTCGGCCAAAGATTTTGCCTCATACGAAAGTTATAAAAGGGCGGGAATACTGTATGTATTTCCCCCTTTTATAACTGCACGGATGGGGCAAAAGATTGGGCG
>DVFN01000135.1 GCA_018713205.1 Candidatus Avoscillospira stercorigallinarum
CAATCTTTTGCCCCATCCGTGCAGTTATAAAAGGGGGAAATACATACAGTATTCCCGCCCTTTTATAACTTTCGTATGAGGCAAAATCTTTGGCCGAATGCTCTTGCCAAATTGTGCGGTGCTGCCTGAAAGAAAAATACGATCGGGAGGTTGCTATGGATTTGGAACTGCTGCGGCAGAAGCTGGCTTCTGCCCACTATATTCACGACGAAACGCTGCTGACCACCCTGGGTGTGGCGCTGGAATTGGGCCGTCCGCTGCTGATTGAAGGCGCGGCCGGCGTCGGCAAAACCGAGATTGCCAAGGTCATGGCCGCGGCTCTGGGCCGGGAGCTGGTACGCTTGCAGTGCTACGAGGGCCTGGACGAGAGCAAGGCCCTCTATGAATGGAACTACCAGAAGCAGCTGCTGGCCATTCAGATTCAGAAGGACAACCGGGATGCCGACGCGCTGACCGCCTCGCTGTTCAGCGACGAATATCTGCTGGAGCGACCCCTGCTGAAATCCATCCGGTCGGACAAGCCGGTGGTGCTGCTGATTGACGAGATCGACAAGGCCGACGAGGAATTCGAGGCCTTCCTGCTGGAGCTGCTCTCGGAGATGCAGGTCTCGATCCCGGAGGTGGGCACCATCCGGGCCAAGACCATCCCCTTCGTGGTGCTGACCTCCAACCGCGCCCGGCCCCTCTCCGAGGCGCTGCGTCGCCGGTGCGCCTACGTCTATCTCACCTACCCCGACCTGGAGAAGGAGCTGGCCATTCTCCGGGAGAAGCTGCCCCATGTGGACGACCGGCTGGCCGCCCAGGTGGCCGTGGCGGTGCAGAAGCTCCGGGCCAACGAGGCCATTCTGAAAAAGCCCTCCATCGCCGAGACCCTGGACTGGGCCAGCGCCCTGGAGGCCCTGGGCGTCCGGGAGCTGACGCCCGACGCCATGCGCAAAACCGCCGGCTTTGTGCTCAAGAACAGCGAGGATCTCAACGTACTGGAGGAGGACGATGCGCCCGGCCACGAGGGCTGCGGCTGCGGCGGCCAGTGCGAGGGCCATCACCATGGATGATCCCTCGGTCTATCTGGAGAAGCTCTCCCTCTTCGCCCGCATGCTCCGCCGGGAAGGGCTGACTGTGGGCGTCCAGGAGACCGCCGACGCCAGCCAGATTCTGATCTCTCTGGGACTCGCCGACCGGGAACGGGTGAAGACGGCGCTGCGGACCGTCTTCGCCAAGTCCCGGGAGGAACAGGCCGGCTTCGACCGGGTCTTCGACGGCTTCTTCGTCAGCGAGGAGACCATGCGTCAGCAGGCCCAGGCGCAGATGGAGCGGGAGCAGCAGCTGGAGGAGGGACGCCGGGAGGCCGAGGAGGATCTGCAAATTCGCGGCGAGCCCATGCACCTCCGGGAGGATTTGAAGGAAGTTTACGCCACCATGCCCGAGGAGGAGCGGGAACGGCTTCGCCAGCTGATGGAGCGCTACAAGGGCAACATCGACCGCCACCCGGACCTCTACGGCAACTTTATCCACTCGGTTTTCACCCGTGCTCTGCTGGAGCAGCAGATGAAGATGGAGGACGCCGGGCTGGGTGTGGACGAGAGCGACCCGGAATTGGGCCTGCTCTACCGGGATATCACCCAGTTCCGGGATGTGGAGATCCCCCGGGCCATTACATTGATCTCGGCCATCACCCGGCAAATCAACGGCGAGCTCAGCGCCAAGCGGCAGAAGAAAAGCCACTCCGGCCAGCTGGACTTTCGCCGGACCATCCGCCGCGGCCTGGAGACCGGCGGCAGCCTCCACCGGCTGAGCTTCAAGCGCAAGCCTAAGCGGCGGAAGCGCTTGGTGATCCTCTGCGACGTCTCCGGCTCCATGGTCCAGTTCTCCGAGTTCGCCCTGCGATTTATCCAGGCCATGAATCAGACCTCCGACAGCTCCCGGGTGTTCCTCTTCTCCGAGGAGCTGGTGGAGGCCGACCCCTTCTCCCTGCAAAACATGGATCTGTTCCGCAACCACGTCCGGGACCTGGGCCTCTATGGCCGGGGCACCGACCTGGGCACGGCCTTGGCCCAGCTCTGCGCCAAGCAGCCCGCGGTGCTGGGTCCGGCCACCACGCTGCTGATCCTCTCCGACACCAAGACCATCGACCTGCCCCGGGCCGTCCGGGCCCTGCTGGAAGCCAAGCACCAGGCGGGCCGCGTGGTGTGGATGAACCCCATTCCCGAGAGCAAGTGGCCCTATCTCAAGAGCGTCCAGACTATGGCGGCCCTGTGCCGCATGATCCCGTGCAGCACCCTCTCGGCCCTGGCCGCCGCCTGCCGCAAGCTGGTGCAGTAATAGAAAATCCCCGTCCCGACCATGGGATGGGGATTTTTGATGTGAAATAGAGTGGCATCGGCCTGCTCGGGCGGCTGCTAGCCGCCCCTACGCCGCGCTTTCGATCCGGTCCGTAGGGTGGGGTGCCCACACCCCGCCAAATCAAGCCCGCAGTCATCGTGCCCCGCCACCGCTCCACCTCGTAGGGGCGGCTAGCAGCCGCCCGAACCGCCCCTCCCGGAACCGCCAGCTTGCAGGGAACGGAATCCGGCCATGGCGGCACGGGGGCATGCCGCCCTACGCCCGCAGCGGCCGGCGGAGTGCCTTGCACGCAGAAGCTGGCGGGCCGATGGGCGCATCAGATCCAGTCGAAGAGGTACATGCCGAAGAAGTTGACGATTCCCGGGCCGGAATCATACTCCATGCCGTGGTCCTCGACGAACTTCTCCACATAGATGCAGTAGGCCGACATGCAGGAGAACTGCTGCGCGGGGAAGCGGCAGGGCTGGCCTTCGACCTTGGCGCAGGTCTTGCACAGATCGCAGCCGCTGGCCCCCACCATGATGCCGCGGCTCAGGGGCTGCAGCTCCGCAATCAGCTGGGCAATCATCCGGTTGTGCTTGCCCTTGGCGTCCTTGATGGCGGCGTTGTCCTGGGCGTCGTCGATATCCCACATGGTCTGGAGCAGCAGGGCGTAGCGGTGGGACTTGGCCTTCTCCTCCATGGCCTTTGGGCTGCCGCAGTCCGGCGGGCAGGAATAGTTGGCGTCAAACTTGCCGCAGGAGTTGTCCTCACAGCAGATTCGGAACCCCGGTACGAAGGGGATGTCCTTTGTCTCCACCAGGGCGGCGTTGGCAAAGCCCTTCTCCAGGGCCAGGGTCACCAGTTCCTCAGAGCTCATAGATAAACTCCCCATTTCCTGTGAAGTAGATCAGCACCAGCAGAAGCATGACGGCATAGACCACCAGCGCCGCGGCCCGGTAGGCCGGGGTGTTTTTCCAGGCTTTCAGCTGTTTCAGGAGAGCAGCCACGGGTCGATCACCTCCATAAAGCGGTACGCGCCATACTCGTAGTTGAGATGGCCGATGTCATAAAAGCACGAGGCGTCCAGGGCCGATTCGAGGTCCAGGAACTCGATCCCCTTCTCCTCACAGACGGCCTTGGCCTGGTTGTAGACGGCCCGGGTCTCGGGCGAGACCTCCAGGCTGGGGTTCAAGGGCATCCAGACCGCCCGCATCCGAATGCCGTGGGACGCGCAGTAATCGGCCAGCTTGCCGAGATCGCGGAGATTCTCCTGGAAGTCCTCGATGGGCAGGTGACTGTACTGGGAATTGGCCACCTTCTCGTCCAGCTCCGCCTGAGAGAGGGAGCCGGTATAGTGGGCCTTCTGCCGGTCGGCGTAGAGGGCTTCGGGCGCACTGCCGGTGACCAGGGCCTTCAGATCCTCCTCCAGGAAGATCCGAAGCCGGTCCCGCTGGAAGTAGCAATAGGACTCGTAGAATTCCCGGTGCCAGGGATAGGTGGGGTTGGTCTCGAAGTGATCGTACAAGGTCAGATCCGAGAGGCCCACCACCAGGTCCGAGCCGATGGTGATGGTTCCCTTGCGGACCATGTCCCACAAGTCAGTGACCACGCCGTAGTCCAGGCCCAGGTTTACATACCCGCTCTCGCTGATATCCTCCCGGTAGGCAGAGATGACCACCGAGTTGCCGAAGAAGACCCGATCCCAGACCTCCTCGGGGTGGTCCCGGCGGGTCAGCTCAAAGTCGTTGAGCACAAACCGGCCGCTTTGAATGAGATAGGGCTGAAACAGGGCCGACACCGCCCAGTCCAGGGCGATGACCAGCACCAGAAGCAGCAGCACAAACCGGTGCCGCTTCAAAAATTCTGCAACTTTCATAGGCGGAAGAACCCCCTTATGGCCTGGACCAGCTGTGAGCCGCTCATGGTGAAGAACATGGCGTTGACGGAGAACAGGCCGATGACCACCAGGCAGCGGAAGACATAGAGGGCCTTGGGCGTCCGCCGTTTATCCACGGTGGTGAGGCCCAGCAGGTTCTCCAGGGCCAGCACCGCGCCCATATAGAAGCCGGTGCACAGGGAGAGCAGGCTGAACTCGTGCCAGAGACTCATAACCAGCATGGTGATAAGGCCGATCAAGGCCGAAATCCACTTGTTGAGCCGCTTGCCGCTGACCACCACGAAGATATGCTCGCGGATAAAGTCGCTGAGGGTCACATGCCACTTCCGCCAGAACTGGGTGAAGCTGGCCGCGGTCCAGGGCTGCTTGAAGTTCTCCGGCACAGGGATGCCCATAAAGCTGCCCACGGCGATGGCGATATCGCTGTAGCCCGAGAGGTCCACGTAGAGAATCACATAGCTCAGCAGCGCCAAGGCTCCGCTGACATAGAAATGAGACGACATCTGGAGCACCCGGTTGAGGGCCTTCATCAGAAAGGCCGCCAGGACCAGCTTCTTGAAGAGGCCCAAAATCAGCCGCTTCACCGAGGTCTCCACGGTCTGCGCCGTCAGAGCCTTGGGGGCGTTATAGGCCTTCAAAAAGTCCCGGTAGCGGAAAATCGGGCCCGCCGTCAGCACCGGGAAGAACAGCAGATAGTTGGCGTAGGTCAGGACCGGGATCTTCTCGCCGGTATAGTAGACGTAGAACACCGCGTCCACGGCCTTGAGCATATTGTAGGCGAAGCCCACCAGCACCAGGAAGTTGGGCAAGGCCGGGACGAAGGCCGCGCCCCGCACATAGAAGAACGGCGCCACGTCCAGCAGGCAGAACAGGACGAACCAGAACTTCCGGCCCCGTTTCACCGCGCCGATGGCCAGAACCAGCAGATAGCTCAGCGCCGTATAGCAGACGTAGAACACGGCCAGCTGCCAGTCCACATAGAGCAGCAGGCCCAGGTCCAGGACCAACAGCCAGGGCGTCAGCTTAAAGCCGGGCCGGAGGCGCATGCAAATTGTGCTGGCTGCCGCAAACAGGACCGCCGCCGCCAGCATCAAAAGCAGCGTGTCCACCTTGAGATACCACATAGTCTACTCCCATTTTCCCCGGCAGCCTTTTATCAGGCCGTGTAGGGGCGCATTACAATATGCGCCCGCGATGCGCCCAGCCTCTTGCAGGCAATAAGCCGTTTGGGCGGATATATAATCCGCCCCTACATACGCGGTACGCCTTGTCAAACACGGTTGGCTCTTTTTCTCAGCCCTTGAGCTTGTTCTCCACCACCTCGGTGATTTCGTCGATGGTGTTCATGGGATAGAGGGTGATATCCTTCTGGGTGATCTGGATGTGGAAGGTCTCCTCCAGGAAGAGGACGATTTCCGTGGCGCCCAGGGAGTCCACAAAGCCATAGTCGAAGAGGTGGACGTCGTCGCCGAAGTCCGGGTCGTCGGCCTCGATCTGGAAGTGCTCCAGGATATAATTCCGCAGGGTATCTTTGACGTTTTCCATATTTAAAACCTCGTTTCGGTTAGATTAACGGTTTGCTGCACCAGATAGCCACGGGGGTCATGCCCTGGCGGTCCCAGTAGGCCCGGGCCTCGGCGTTGCCGGGGAGGACCTGGAGCTCCAGGGTCTCAATGCCGTTTTCCCGGAGCCAATCTTCCGCGTAGGCGGTCAGGCGGCGGGCCAGACCCTGACGGCGGGCGGCGGGGTCCACATAGAGGTCGTTGAGAAAGCCCACGCTCCCCTGCCCCCGGCAGAGAAATTCCTGACTCAGCCGGAGGATGGAGCAGAAAACGAAGCCCAGCAGCGCTCCGGTCTCGTCCTCGGCCACGGCGGTGAGGATCAGCCGGGAGCGGATTCGCGTCTCCAGGACCCGGGGCAGCGTCTCCTCGTTGAGCTCGTAGTTCATGCCCCGGTCCAGAAGGCCACGGAAATAATCACGGTAAAGCTCCAGCAGCCGGGGCAGGTCCTCGGCCGCGGCGGGGCGGATGGCATACTCCATGGGCCGCCTCACAGCTGGGCCTTCAAGGCCACCCGGTCGATCTTCCGGTTGGCGTTGAGGGGCAGGGCCTCCAGGCAGACCAGTTTGCCCGGCAGCATATACTTGGGCAGGTACTTGGCAAGCTCCACATTGAGCCGCCGCAGGGTCCAGGGGTCCTGGGTCTCGGCAAAGAGGACGATTCGCTCGTTGTCCGGGTCGAACACCGCGCAGGCGTTGGACAGGCCGGGAATGCACCGGGCGGCGGTCTCGATGTCGCCCATCTCGATGCGGTTGCCCCGGAGCTTGATCTGGCTGTCCTTCCGGCCCACGTACTGAATCAGGCCGTCGGCCTCCTTGTAGGCCAGGTCGCCGGTGCGGTACATGGGCTCCTCATAGGCGCGGTTCAGGGGGTTGGCCACAAAGTGCTTCGCCGTCTCCTCGGGGTTGTTCCAGTAGCCCAGGGCCAGCTGGCTGCCGATGACGCACAGCTCGCCGGTCTCCCCGACCGCTGCCTCGGTGTCGTCGTCCCGGAGGATCAGCACCCGCATATTGGGCCGGGCATAGCCGATGGGCAGCGGGTCGGAATCGGCGAATTCCCGGTCCACGTTGTAGATCGTGCAGTCCACGGTGATCTCCGTGGGGCCATAGAGATTGGAGTAGAGGCAGTGCGGCAAGGCCTTCCGCCAGATATTCAGCTGCTTATTGGGCATGACCTCTCCGGCGAAGACCACGGTCTTGAGGTCCGGCAGCGCCACGGTATCCAGTGCGCCGGAATTGGCCACGCTGCACATGACCGTGGGCACCCAGAAGACGCAGCTGACCTTCTGCTCGGCCACATACTCCATAAGCTTCACCGGGTACATAAAGAGGATTTCCGGAATAATCAGCACCTTGGCCCCGGTGAGGACCGCGGCGTAGAGGTCAAAGACCGAGTTGTCGAAGTGGAAGCCGGACTGGAGTCCGATGACCGTGTCCCGGGTGATGCCGTAGCTCTCGGCGATAAAGGCGGCGTAGTCCAGGACGCCCCGGTGGGGAATGACCACGCCCTTGGGGGTGCCGGTGGAGCCGGAGGTATACATGATATAGGCCGGGTCGGTGTCCACAGTGGCGTCCACCGTGCGGAAGAGCGCATCGGCGTCTTCCGTACCGGCGGTCAGGGCGTCGTAGTCCAGCAGCAGGGAATCCGGCAGGTCCAGGCTCTGGAGCTTGCCTCTCCCCTCTTCGTTGGTGACGATGCAGCTGGGCCGCAGATTCTGGAGGGTTTTCTCGGTCCGGTTGGCCGGGGCGGTATAGTCCAGGGGCGCATAGGGCGCGCCGCAGTAGAGGGCGGCGTAGAAGCTGACGACGCTGGCGCAGCTCTTGGGCAGGTACACAGCCACAGGGCCGCCCTTGCGGACGCCGTGGCCCAGCAGCGCCGTGGCGGCGATTCGGGCCGCGGTGCGTAATGCCTCGTAGGTCATTACACCGTCGCTGTCCTCCAGGGCAATATGCGCCGGCAGCCGGGCGGCGGTGCGCTCCAGCAGGCAGACAATGGAGTTCATGGCGGGTCTCCTTTCAAAAAACGCGCGGGCAGACAACTTTGTAGGGGCGGATTATATATCCGCCCAGCAGGCTCTCCCAATGATAGAAAGCCGAATTCAGCACGAACCTGGTCCAGGGCGCATATACAATGCGCCCCTACAAGGGGAAGGGATCAGGCCTCCAGGCTCTTGCGCAGTGTCACCCGGTCGATTTTGTCGTTGGCGGTGTGGGGCAGCTTCTCCATGGGGATCAGCTTGGCCGGGAGCATATACTGCGGGATATACCGCTTGAGCTCCAGATTGAATTTCCGGAAGGGCAGCGTCCCCTGGGTCTCGACGAAGAGGACGATCTGCTCGTTGGCCGCGTCGAAGATGGCGGCGGCATTCTCCACGCCGGAGATGCACATGGCGGCGGTCTCGATCTCGCCCAGCTCGATTCGGTTGCCCTTGAGCTTGATCTGGTTGTCCTTCCGGCCGCAGAATTGCAGCAGGCCGTCCTGATCCCAGTAGGCCAAATCGCCGGTGCGGTACATGCGCTCGGAATAGCCCGGGCTCAGGGGATTCTGCACAAAGGCCTTGGCGGTGATCTCCGGGGCGTTCCAGTAGCCCAGGGCCACGCCGCTGCCAATGACGCACAGCTCGCCCTGCTCGCCGGGGGCGGCCTCCTTCCCCTCCTCGGTCAGCAGGACCACCCGCATATTCTCGCAGGCCCGGCCGATGGGCAGCGGGTCGGCGTCGTCAAAGGCACGGTCCACCAGGTAGTAGCAGCAGACGTCGGTGATCTCGGTGGGGCCGTAGAGGTTGGCATAGGTGCACTGGGGCAGCGCTCTGCGCCAGATGTTCAGCTGCTTGTTGGGCATGACCTCGCCGCAGAAGGCAACGGTTTTCAGCTGGGGCAGCTGGATACCCTCCAACGCGCCGGAGTTGGCCACGTTGATCATCACCGTCGGCACCCAGAAAATTGAGGTGATCTCCTTCTCCTGCAAAAACTCCGGCAGCCGCAGGGGGAAGAGCATCAGCACGTCGGGAATCAGCACCAGCTTGCCGCCGCAGCGGAGGCTGCCGTAGATATCGAAGGTGGAGTTGTCAAAGTAAAACGGGGCCTGATTGGCCATGACCGTATTCTCGTCAAACCGGAAGGTATTTACCACCCAGCCGGCATAGTCGATGATGCCCCGGTGGGGAATGGTGACGCCCTTGGGCGTGCCGGTGGAGCCGGAGGTATACATGATATAGATGGGGTCGGAATCCACCACCTGGGCCAGGGTCCGGCGGAGCAAGGCCTCGTCGGCCTCGGCGGCGGACAGATCCTCAATCAGGGCCACCTGGGCCCCCAGCAGGTCGATTCCCTCCAGATTTCCGGCCAGCTGGCCGTTGGTGACGATGACGCCGGGGTTGAGGCTCTCGATGATCTTCTGGAGCCGGGCCATGGGAATATGAGAATCCACCGGCGCATAGGGGCTGCCCGCGTACTGGGCCCCCATAAAGGCGCAGACCATGGCCGCGCTCTTGGGCAGGTACATGATAATCGGCTTCCGGCCGCTGCCCCGGTTCCACAGCGCCGTGGCAATGGAGCGCGCCCGGCCGCGATACTGGGCATAGGTCAGAACTTCCGTTTCATCCTCCAGGGCGACGCGGGAACCGTACTGGGCCGCCGCCTCGTCCAGCATACAGACTGCTGCATTCATGGAACGATCTCCTCGCTGTAGCGAAGGGACAGAGTGTCCGCCTCGCCGTATTTGGTAAAGATAGTCTTGCCGTCGCGGAACTCGGTCTCCCAGCCGGGGGTGGCGGCCACGGCCTTTCCCTCGACCACCGCCTGGAGCATGCCGTCCTCGGAGAAGGCAATCTCCGCGCCGTTGGCCCCGACGGTGATTTCCGCAGGCAGATTGACCTGGGTCAGATGGGGCGCGGTCTGGTTCGTGCCCGCGGTCAGGGTCACGGGCCGGTTCAGACTCACAAAGAGGCTGTTGCCCCGCCGGGACCAGACGTCGGCGTCCACCGAGAAGGCCTCGGCGCTGTGGTGCTGGGAGAACTGAATCTCCACGCCCAGGCAGGTCTCGCCGGAAGCGGCGATGGTCAGCGCGCCGTTCCGGGTTTCAGCCTTCACGGTCAGACCCAGGGCCTCCTTCGAGGCGGCCATCAGCTGGTCCTCCCGGACGAAGTTATAGCCGTATTGCCACTGGAAGTCCGAGAGCTTTTGCAGATAGTCCCTGGCGCCGGCGTCGCCCTCGTAGACGAAGTCGCAGTGGTAGTAGACGCAGACCGGCATGCCGTATTTGCCGGAAATCTGGCTCCACTCCATCTCATAGGGCAGGACGGAGTTGTCCTGGACCAGCAGCGTCTGGCCGTCCTCCTTTTCCAGCAGGAAGGGCAGCGCCACCACGTTCTCCGCTGCGTACTGGGGCGCGACGCCCGTATCATAGGCCGGAGAGAACCCGGAGTTCCAGAGGAGCCCGGCGTCGTACTCGGCGTCAAAGGTCTGGGTATCGCCGAAGTTGCTGGAGTACCAGGTGTGGAGGTTGCAGCCGATGCCCTCGGTGGGCAGGCCGTAGGCTTCAAAGGCCTCCAAATGGCGCTGGAGCTCATAGGCCTCCCGCTCCGCCGAGGCGCCGGCGTTGGTGTAGTGGTGGATGCCAACATAGAAGTGATTCTCGAGGGCGTAGGCCACCTGGGCCTCCAATGCCTCCCGCTCGGGGAAGTAGGGCGAGTCGATGGGATAGGCCAGGCCGTACTCCAGGGAGCCGCAGACCAGGTCCAATGCCCCGTCGCCGTTGACGTCATAGAACACCGGCACGGCGTAGTTTCCGAACTTGGCCCGGTCGTTCTCCTTATAGTTCCACTCGTTCAGGGTGATATAGCCGTCGAAGGCAAAGCCGCCGTCGCCGTCGCCCAGGAGAATGGCCAGATAGCCCTCGAAGGTGCCGAGGACCAGGTCCTGCGCGCCGTCGCCGTTCCAATCGACAAGGGCCGGTGCGAGGAAGTCTCCCAATTCCGCGTCGGCGCAGAGCCGGGAGAATGCGGCCATGGATTTGTGGGAGAAGGAAAGGCCGCTGCCGCCGGTCTGTCCATAGTACAGGACCAGAGTCCCGCAGCCGCTGCCGAGGATCAGGTCGGCCACGCCGTCGCCGTTGACATCACCCAGACAGGGCAAAACCTGACCGGTGAGATCCGTGGCGAGCAAGTCCTCCTGGGGAATAAAGGTTCCGTCGGCGGTTCCGGCATACCAGAGGAGCCGGCCGTCGCTGCTGCCGGAAATCAGGTCCGGAATTCCGTCGCCGTTGAGGTCCCAAAGCTGGGGCGCGGAGTAGCCGGACACCTGGAGCGGATAGCCGTCGGGGTCGGTGAGCAGCGTCGGCTCCGCCACCTGGAGCCGGTCGGAATACTCCAAAATCTCATAGGCATAGAACTTCCCGTCGGCGCTGCCGGAGAGCAGGACCTCCCGGCCGCCGATTTCCCCAAAGCAGGGATAGGCCCGGTAGTCGTACTCCGGATACTCCCGGAAATAACTGCCCGCGTCCTCGATGGAGTTGATCTGGAGCCACGCCCCGTCACAGCCGATGTGGGTGCCGGAGGAATAGGCGCTCTCCTCCCAGTCCATCTGGTAGTCGAAGCCCTCCTCGGCTTGGTTTAAAAGATAGGTCACAGTCTCGGTCCGCAGGAACCACCAGTAGCTGCTGCGAATCAGGGTGAAGGAGGGAATCTGATGGTATTCCCGGCACAGCTCGCTAAAAATCAGCATGGAGTTGTGAGCAATGCCGGTGATCTCCTCGTAGTGGAGCTCCCAGCTCATGGAGGGGCTGCCGTGGTAGCCATAGACCCGCTGGAGGGCGTAGCCGAACTTCTCCTTGGCCGCCAGCGAGGCGACGCCGCCGTAGAAAAGGCGGTTCATGCTGGAGGTCGTGGCAGAGAAGGCGGTCTCCTCGCCGGTCCGCCGGGTCATGGAGAGGTTGCCCAGGGAATAGAAATTGGGCAGCAGCGGGTTGGTCAGCAGCACCGCGCCCTCGCCATACTCCCGATAGGTATAGAGGGCCAGCTCTCCCAGGGTGACCAGGGCCTGGGCCTCGTCCGCGACAAAGCCAACGCCGTAGTCCTGCTGGGAAAGCACGTCGTAGTCATAAAAATCGGGATACAGCCCGGCATAGTCCTCCACCAGAGTCTGGAGGGGCTGCAGGTCCTCCCCTACCGCCGGGAATTGCAGCTCCGCGGGACAGCCTTCGATGGGCCGGACCTCGGAGATGCCCAGATAGTCGGTGGAAAAGCGCGCCGCGAAGCCGTTGTCCAGCAGCACGATGCCGCCGTCCATGGTATAGGCCTCCAGCAGCGCCTCCAGGGCCGCGCAGTCCGGGACTTCGGCCAGCGCCGGGGCGGGAATGACCAGATCATAGGCCGAGAGGTCGGTGGTCTCGGTCAGCGCGACCGCCTCGGTGGTCAGGCCCAGCAGGGACGATTGATCCAGCCAGTCCACGATATCCTCCACCGGGGCCATGTCGCAGCTCTCATCATAGAGCACCGCGGCGCGGACGCCGTAGGTCTGGCCGTCCGGCAGAGGCTGGGCCTCGTGGAGCACGGCGGCCGCCTCATCCGGTTGGGTGCAGGCGGTCAGGACCAGGCACAGAAGCAGAATAAGCGCCGCCATCCGGCGCAAGAGCAGGTGTTTCAAGGGAGTTCCTCCAATTACAGAGCAGTTGCCTTCAAATATGGAAATTATAGCAGGAATTGCAGCGTTTTGCAAGGCCAGAGCACGGAAAAGGGGCTGCCTCAAAATAGAGGCAGCCCGGAAAGATGCACAAAAACTTGGCAGGGGCGGCCTGTATGGCCGCCCGGACCGGCTCCCGACTTCCACCGGGGTTCGATGGTATCCTCTGTAGGGGCCGATGCCCACATCGGCCCGCCTGGTTCCGGCTGCAAGGCAGTCCGTCGACCGCACCGTCCCCCGTCCACGCCGTAGGGGCGGATTATATATTCGCCCAGGACCGGGTGCATCGACCAAGCCCTGTGTATATCGCACCCGGTTCCGGACGCGCAATGCGCGCCCCTACGGGCTGTGCGTTCGGCGATGGCGCTTTTGATGTCGATACCGGGCGGGCCGATGTGGGCATCGGCCCCTACGGAGTGCGGTCGTCGATGGTGCATCCGACACACAGGTGCGCGCGGGCGGATATAAAATCCGCCCCTACAGACCCGCCTCCCGGTTTTCTCGTAGGGGCGGCCCCCGACTTCCACCGGGGTTCGATGGTTTTCCACGTAGGGGTGCGCGTTCGGCGGGGAGCTGTCTCTGAATGCGCTAGCCCTAGAACAAAGTCATCATCCACTCCACAACCAGCACTGCGCCGCAGCAGGAGAGGGCCACGGGGAACAGGCCCGCGCCCAGCCATGCCAGCACCAGGCCCACCGCCAGCGCCGCCAGACCGGAAATCCAGCTCTGGGTGGCGGTCAGAATGGCCGGGAAGGTCATCACCGCCAGCGTCACATAGGGCACGTAGTAGAGGAAGGAGCGGACCAGCCGGTTGCGGATGGGGCGGCGGATCAGGGTCAGCGGCAGAGCGCGGATTAGGAAGGTCACCGCCGCCATGGTGAAGATATAGAGATAGGCGTGTTCAAGCATGGTCCTCCGCCTCCTGCACCGGGAACAGAATGGCCGCGCCCAGGGCGAGGACCACGGTGAGAATGATAATCTGGAAGCCCGAGGAAATGGCCTGAAAAACGGGAATCACACTGAACAGCCAGCTCAGCAGAAAGCTCAGGGCCACCAGGCCCAGAACGACCCGGTCCTTCCGGGCGGCGGGGAGAAACACCGCCATAAACATGCCGTAGAGGCCCACGCCCAGGGCGCTGACCAGGGCGGCGGGCAGGGCGTTGCCCAGCACCACGCCCAAAAAGGTCCCCAGGGCCCAGCCGGGAATGGAGGTGGTCATGGCCCCGAAGGTGTAAAAGGGGTCCAGCTTGCCCTCGACGGAGATGGAGACGCCGAAGATCTCGTCGGTGACGTCAAAGCCCAGGACCATGCGCTGCCACAGGGGCGTATCCGGCGGCAGCTTTTGGCTCAGGGCGCAGGACATCAGCAGATACCGGGCGTTGGCCACGGACTCCATCAGGGCGATTTCCAGCAGTCCGGCCCGGGCGGCCATTAGCGTAAAGCCCACGTACTGCCCGGCTGAGGCGTTGATGAGGAGACTGGTCACCGTGGCCTGGACCGCCGTCAGCCCGGCATTGCGGGCGGCGATGCCCATGGCCAGGGCCACGGCGAAATACCCCAGGCCGATGGGGATGCCGTCCTTCAGGCCCTTTCGGTACCATTTTCTGTGACTGGGAGCCACAAAACTCCCTCCTTTTATCCGATGGTATTGCGCAGCTGGCCGATTTTCTCAATCTCGCAGAGGACCTCGTCCCCGGGATGGAGGAACCGGGGCGGATCAAAGCCCATCCCCACGCCGGACGGGGTGCCGGTGGCCAGAATCGATCCGGCCAGCAGCGTCGTTCCCTGGCTGAACATGGACAGAGCCTCCGCAATGCCGGTGATCAGCTGCGCGGTATTGCTGTGCTGCCGGAGCTCACCGTTGACATAGCAGCGGATATCCAGCCGCACCGGCCAGGGGATCTCGTCGGCGGTGACAATGCAGGGCCCCATGGGGGTGAACTTGTCCAGGCTCTTGCCCCGGTACCACTGGGTGTGCCGGGTCTGGAGATCCCGGGCGCTCATATCATTGAGGATGGTATAGCCGAAGATGGCGGCGGGTACGTCGGCCACCGGGCAGTCCTTGATGGTTTTGCCCAGGATCACCGCCAGCTCCACCTCGTAGTCCAGCTTCTCCACCAGGCCGGGATAGGAGGGAATTGCCTCGTCCGGATGGGCGGCTTCCACCACCCGCTTGGAGAAATAGACCGGAACCGGCTCCGCTTTGCGGAAGGTATCTGAAAACTTGGCGGACTCGGCGGCGTGGTCGGCATAATTGATGCCCAGGCACAGCACGTCCTGCCGGGGCCGGGGAATGGGCGCCAGCAGCCCATAGGTCCCGGGCTCCAGCGGCGTCTTCCCTGCCGGAGACAGGGTCCGCAGCTCCGCCAATGTCATATGCTCGATCAGCTCCAGCATGGAGCCATAGGAAACGCCCAAATCCGACAGGCGGTACAGCGGCCCGTCCTGGGTCCAGGCGGCGGCCAAGGTCTCGCCGCGTGCTTCCATCACCGTATAGAGATACATGCAATCACATCCTTTGGAAGTTCTTCGTCATAGTATCACATTCCAGCGGTGATGTAAATAGAAACCGGGCCGAGGGTCAGAGCAGCGTTTCGATGGCCTCGCGAATATTGCGGACCCGGAGAATCTCCAGGCCGGACGGCACTTCCAGGTTGGCGGCCCCCTGACGGGGAATCACGCAGCAGCGGAAGCCCAGGCGATGGACCTCGGAGAGGCGCTGGGAAAGGCTGGACACCGCCCGCAGCTCGCCGGTGAGACCCACCTCGCCGATGGCCGCCACGGAGCTGTCCAGGGGCTTGTCCCGGAAGCTGGAGGCGGCGGCCAGAATCACCGGCAGATCTGCCGCCGGTTCATTGAGCTGCAGGCCGCCGATGACGTTGATATAGACGTCGCTGCCCGAGAGATTGACGCCGCCGCGCTTCTCCAGCACCGCCATCAGCAGCACCGCCCGGTTGAAATCAAAGCCGTCGGCCATGCGGCGGGGCACATTGAAGGTGGTGCGGGCCACCAGTGCCTGGACCTCGGCCAGCACCGGGCGGCTGCCCTCCATGGCGCAGGCCACACAGGTGCCCGGGGCGTGGGTCGGGCGGCCCGAGAGCAGCAGCTCCGAGGGGTTGGGCACCTCCCGCAGGCCCCGGTCCGCCATTTCAAAGACGCCGATCTCATTGGTGGAGCCGAAACGGTTTTTGGCCGCTCGGAGAATCCGGTAGTTGTGGGCCGACTCGCCCTCGAAATAGAGGACGCAGTCCACCATATGCTCCAGGACCTTGGGGCCCGCGATGGCGCCGTCCTTGTTGACGTGGCCCACCACGAAGACCGTGATCCCGCTCCCCTTGGCCAGCTGCATCAGCCGCAGCGTACAGGCCTTGACCTGGGTCACCGAGCCCGGCGAGGCGGCGTTCTCCGGGTCATAGAGTGTCTGAATGGAATCGGCGATGAAGACGTCGGGCCGCAGCTCCTCGGCTGCCGCCACGATCTGGCTCAGATCCGTCTCGCACAGGAGCAGCAGATTGTCGGTGCTGACGCCCAGCCGCTGGGCCCGGAGCTTGATTTGACCGGCGCTCTCCTCGCCAGAGACGTAGAGGACCTTCAGCGTCCGGCAGAGCTCCGAGCAGATTTGAAGCAGCAGCGTGGACTTGCCGATGCCCGGCGCGCCCGCCACCAGCACCAGCGAATCCTGCACCGCGCCGCCGCCCAGGACCCGGTCCAGCTCTCCCAGCCCCGTGGGGAACCGGACCTCGCTGCCGCAGTCCACCTCGCTCAGCGGCTTGGGACGGCGGACCTCCTGGGGCCGGGCCGTCTTTCCCCGGGCGGCCGGGGCCGGGGCCTCCACGTGCTCCTCCATGGTGTTCCACGCGCCGCAGGCCGGGCAGCGGCCCTGCCACCGGGGCGTCTCATTGCCGCAGGCTGTACAGTAGAATGTGGTTTTCGCTTTCATGGGCTTGTGCCTCGCTTTCGAGATATCGGATCACCGCGCTGGATACGGCGCAGGCGATTTTCTGTTGGTACAATGGGTCCTGGAGCCGCTTGGCCTCGGCGGCGTTGGAGAGAAAGCCGCACTCCACCAGAATGCCCGGACAGTCGATGGCCTCCAGGAGATAAATGGCGTCGCCGGCCTTGATCTGCCGGTCGTTTTCCGGGTCCAAAGCCGCCCGCAGCGTCCCCTGGGTCAGCTGGGCCAGCGCCTCGCTGCCGTCAGTCTTGGCATAGAAGACCTGGGCTCCGTCATACCGGTCCTGGGGAAAATGGTTCTGGTGGATGCTGACCAGAATGGCCCGGGGCGCGGCGTTGACCAGGGCCGCCCGGTTTTTGAGGTCCGAGGTCTTCTTCTCCGAGAAGGTCGCCGCGCCGTCGGAGTAGATGGCCGTGTCGGTTCGCCGGACCATGTCCACCGGCTGGCCGCACAGGGCCAGCACCTGCTCCAGCCGCAGGGCGATGGCCAGATTCAAATCGCACTCCCGGACGCCGTCGGCCGTGGATGTCCCCCCATCCTCTCCGCCGTGGCCCGCGTCCACGATGACCGTGACCGTGTCCGGCGCCGCTGCCGCCGTGGCCGCCAGATTGAACCGCACCGCCTGGGTCAGGAAATAATACGCCGCCGCCAGAACCAGGGTCGTGGCAACGGCGGCGGAAAGCCGCTTTTCCATGGACAACACCTCCATGGAACCTTATGCGCACAAGGCTGTCGAATTGCACCGTTTCGGCGGGGCGCGCATAGGATAGCGGGAACCAACAAAAAAGGAGGAATTCCCTTGGACGAAATCGTCGCCACACGACCCAACACCTGTCCGGACGCCAACGGCACTCTGCCGGCCTGCACCCCCTTGGCGGTGCCCTTCGTGCCGTTCCAGCAGAACAATCCCCAGGTTTACACCGCCGCCGCCGGGATAATCCGCGGCACCCTCTATCCCGGTCTGGACCTCCCCTTTCAGAATCAGGTCAACACCCAGGAGAAAACCGCGACCTTGCGCCATCAGATCCAGGCGCTGAGCTTCGCCGTCGATGAGCTGGGCCTCTACCTGGACACCCATCGGGACGACGCCGACGCCGTGGCGCTGTTCAACCAGTATGTGGAGCGCTATGAGGACGCCCTGCAAAAATATGAAAGCCAGTACGGTTCCCTGACCCAGATGGATTCGGCCCTGGAGGGCAGCTATGACTGGATCAACGATCCGTGGCCCTGGGACTATCGGAACAAGGAGGAGCGGTAAGATGTTTGTATATCAGAAAAAATTGCAGTACCCTGTGAAGATCGACCGGGTGGACCCGAAGCTGGCCAGCATCATCATCAGTCAATACGGCGGTCCCGATGGTGAATTAGGCGCTTCCCTGCGGTATCTCAGCCAGCGCTACGCCATGCCCTATCCCGAGCTCAAGGCCCTGCTCACCGATATCGGTACGGAAGGGTCAAAAGGAGACCCGCTGCTTTCGCCGGCCGGCCGTCAAGGACAGGCATATTTTATCATAGAAACGTCCATTGCACAACGGCGGCGCCATTCATCCGGAAAAGTGGAACACCTGGGGGAGATTGTTCAATCGCAGCTCCAGGCGGCGGCCTGGGAAGACGGTCAGGCTGTGCAGCAGGGTTTTGGAGAACACCTCGCTCTCGGTCCTTCCGTCCAGAATGGCCGCCAGCTCCGCCCAAAGGGCCTCCTTCCGCTGCCGGGCGGTATACCCCTGCTGCTGCCGCGCCTCCGCCTGACGGAGCCGCAGTTCCAATGCCTCCGCCTGGGCTTCATACCGCTGCTTCAGGGCCAGCATATCCTCCCGGGTGATATCCCCCGCCATGTAGCGGTCCAGCGCCGCGCCCCTCTTCTGCCCCAGCCGCTCCAATTCATAGGCCAGCCGCTCCGGCGCGTCCGCCGCGCCGGTCTCCCCTTCCAGAATGGCGTCCAGGGCCAGAGCGGCCACATTGCCAATCACCCCCTGGACGTCCAGGCGGAGATTTCGGACGGCGGTATGGAGCATCTGCATGGCGTCGTCATCCCGGACCAGTCTTCCGATCCCGCACCCGGCACTCCCCGCTCGCACCGCCGTCCCGCAGCTCCACCGGCGCACCCTGGAGCCGTCCCGCAGCGTCTTCACGCGGCCCACAAAGCTGGCCCCGCACTGGCCGCATTTGATCTTGCCGGAGAACACATAGCGGTTGGAGTGTCCGCCGCCGCCGCTGCCATGCTTGTTGTTCTGCTGCATCCGCGCCTGGGCCAGATTCCAGACCTCCCGGGAGATGATGGGCGTATGGTGATTCTCAATCCGGATCTGCGGCACCTGCCCGCTGTTTCTGCGTTTCTCATGGGTCAAATAGTCGGGGGTATAGGTCTTTTTCTGCACCAGGTCCCCCACATACTTCTCGTTATGCAGAATTTTGAGAATGGCCGCGGCCTTCCACTGGCTGCCGCCGCGGTACGTTCGATACCCCGCCCGGGTCAGGAAGCGGGCCAGGGCGGCAGCGCTCATCTGCTCCACTGCGTATTTCTGAAAAATCAGCCGGACCAGCTCCGCGCCCTCCGGCTCGATGGTGAGGCTGCCGTCCTTTACCTCGTAGCCCAGCAGGGACCGGCCGAAGACCACGCCCTGCTCCATCCGGCGGGTCTGCCCCCAGACCACCCGGCGGGAGGTTTTGCGGCTCTCGTCCTGGGCCATGGTGGCCATGATGGACAGGCGCAGCTCGCCGTCGCCGTCCATGGTGTTGATATGGTCGGTGACAAATTCCACCGCCACGCCAATCCGCTTGAGCTCCCGGGTATAGCTGAGCGTGTCCACGATATTGCGGGAAAACCGGCTGACCTCCTTGGTGAGAATCAGCTGAAACTTCCCCTGAAGGGCGTCCTCCATCATCCGGTGGAACTGGACGCGCTTCCGGGTGCTGGTGCCGGAGATTCCCTCGTCGGCATAGATGGCATACAGCGCCCAGTCTGGATTTCCTTCGATGTAGGTCCGGAAATACTGCTGCTGGGCCGCAAAGGAATTGGCTTGATCGTCCTTCTCGGTGGACACCCGGCAATAGGCTGCAACATAAATCATAGAGACGCCCCTTTCCGCCGCTGCACCGGCCCCGGTTCTTTCTCTTCAATGTATGCCGGGCGACAAAGGGTTTGAACTGCAGCCTGTATATCCTGTCCCCGGCGGCATAAGATGCAGCCAAATACAGCGCCGCGAAAACCCGATGCAAATTCGGATCTTCGCGGCGTTACCCAACTTCTGAAGTAGAAGCTCTCGCCTCATTCAAACTTTGAAACAGCCCTGGCGATATCGGTGCGCTTCACGGCAGCCTCCTTCCGGCGGTCAGCCCCCGGCTTTGTCCTGGGCGATGAGCAGCTTCAGGGCCTCCACGGCCACGGAGACGGCGCGGCTGGAATCGTGGACCTGAATGTCCTCCAGGCCCATGGCCCGGCGGGTCTGATTGCCCAGCACTGCCAGCACCGCGCCCACCCGGACCCGGCGCACCGCGCCGGCGATAAAGAGCGTGGCGCTCTCCATCTCGCTGGTCAGCGCGCCGCAGCGAAGCCATGCCTCCCATTTCTCCTTGAGCCAGGGACCCACGGGCATGGAATCCGGGTCGTGCTGGCCGTAGAAGTTGTCCTTGCACTGGACCACGCCGGTGTGATAGCGCCAGCCGCCGGCCTTGGCCGCCTGCCGCAGCGCGTTGACCACGTCGATATCCGCTACCGCGGGATACTCCAGGGGCGCGTACTCCCGGCTGGTGCCGTCCAGGCGAATGGCGCCGGTGGCCACCACCAGGTCGCCGCCCAGGACCTCCGGCTGCATGCCGCCGCTGGTGCCCACCCGGATAAAGGTGTGCGCGCCGCACTGGACGCATTCCTCCAGGGCAATGGCGGCGCTGGGCCCGCCGATTCCGGTGCTGCACACGCTGACCGGCGTGCCCAGCAGGGTTCCATTATAGATGGTGTACTCCCGGTTGGATGAGAGCAGCCGGGGATTGTTGAACAGCGCCGCGATCTTCTCGCACCGGCCCGGGTCGCCGGGCAGGATGACATAAGCGCCGATGTCGCCGGGGTTGATTTTCAGATGAAATGCTTCTCCATGGGTGTATGCCAGCATGGCTGCCGCCTCCTTATCAATTCGGGTGTATCCGACAGGGTTTCAAGTCTATTATACCTGGATTTTGCCGCCGCGCTATGACATATGTCGTACCCGCCGGTCCGGACGGTGCAGAAAAATCCTTTTTGATTTTGTTACTTATGTCCTATGGCGTTTGCTCCGGGTGTGTTATACTATATCCATACTCATATTTCCCTTTGTCCGCCGCGCATTTGGGATGAAGTGTCCCATGAGACAGATTCACGGTTCCACCCAGGTACGGCGGCCATCGAAGCATACGACCTGCAAATTCTTCTTGCAGGACCAGGTGCGGGCCCGGCGCGGTGAGCGCTCTGAGCTGACCATGCAGGAGACGGCCAAGCTGCTCGACTCCAGCTGCCGCCCTGGGAAAAGCCAGAAATGAACTGGATCAGGCTGCCGAAGCCTGATCCCCGTAACAAAAGGAGGATTAACCTATGTCTACCCCTCACAATGCAGCAGCCGTCGGCCAATTCGCCAAAACCGTTCTGATGCCGGGAGATCCCCTCCGGGCCAAGTTCATCGCCGAAACCTTCTTGGATGCGCCTCAGCTTGTCAACTCCGTCCGGGGTATGCTGGGCTTTACCGGTACTTACCACGGTGTGCCGGTCTCGGTGATGGGACATGGCATGGGTATTCCCAGCATCGGCATCTACTCCTACGAGCTCTTCTCGCACTACGATGTGGACCGGATCATCCGCATCGGCAGCGCCGGCAGCTATGACCCCGCCGTCAAGCTCTACGACGTGGTGCTGGCCCAGGGCGCCGTCAGCGAATCCACCTACGCCAAGGTGATGTCCGGCTATGAGGACGATATCACCTACCCCAGCGCCGCCCTCAATGACCGGCTGCGCCAGGCCGCCGCCCAGCTGGGGATTCCCCTGGCCCAGGGCAACGTCCACTCGGCGGATGTGTTCTACCGTCAGGACAACGGCGAGACGCCCACCTACTGGGAAAAGCTCCGGGATCAGCGCAATTGCGTGGCCGTGGAGATGGAGAGCTTTGCCCTCTTCCACAACGCCAACGTGCTGGGCAAGGAGGCCGCCTGCCTGCTGACCATTTCCGACAGCTTCGTCAGCCCCGGCATCACCACGGCCGAGGAGCGCCAGACCTGCTTTACCAATATGATGAAGGTGGCGCTGGAAGCTGCCACCATGGCATAAGGAGGCGGCTTGATGAAACGTGTCTTTATCATTGTGCTGGACTCCCTGGGCATCGGGGCCGAGCCGGACGCCGCCGACTTCGGCGACGTGGGGGCCAATACCCTCCGCTCCGTCTCGGCGGGCCAGGGCTTTGCCATTCCCCATCTGCTGGAGGCCGGCATGGGCAATCTGGACGGCGTGGACTACCTGCCCCGGACGGACAAGCCCACCGCCGCGCTGGCCCGGCTCCGGGAGCGCTCCCGGGGGAAGGACACCACCATCGGCCACTGGGAGCTGGCCGGCGTCGTGTCGCCCACGCCGCTGCCCACCTACCCCGACGGCTTCCCCGCCGAGGTGCTGGACGCCTTCACCCAGGCCACGGGCCGGGGCGTGCTGTGCAACAAGCCCTATTCCGGCACCGAGGTCATCAAGGACTACGGCGAGGAGCATCTGAAAACCGGTAAGCTCATCGTCTACACCTCGGCTGACTCCGTGTTCCAGATCGCGGCTCACGAATCCCTGGTACCGCCGGAGCAGCTCTACGAATACTGCCGCGCCGCCCGGAAAATCCTCCAGGGCGAGCACGGCGTGGGCCGCGTGATCGCCCGGCCCTTTGAAGGGGAATGGCCCTTCCGCCGCACCACCAACCGCCATGACTTTTCCCTAATTCCGCCCCGTACCATGCTCAACGCTATCTCGGAGCAGGGGCAGGCCGCCATCGGCGTGGGTAAGATCAACGACATCTTCGCCGGCAGCGGCGTCACGGAATCCATTCCCACCCGGGGCAATACCGACGGGATTGCCAAGACCCTGGCCTTGGCCGACCGGGACTTCCGGGGCCTGTGCTTTGTGAACCTGGTGGATTTCGACATGCTCTACGGCCACCGGCAGGACCCCGACGGCTATGCCGCCGCCCTGGCCGAGTTTGACCGGTGGCTGCCGGACTTCCTGGCAAAGCTGGGTCCCGAGGACGTGGTCTTTATCACCGCCGACCACGGCTGCGACCCCTCGGACCAGTCCACCGACCACACCCGGGAATACGTCCCGCTGCTGGCCCTGGGCCAGGGCATCCGGCCGGTGAACCTGGGCACCCGCTCCACCTTCGCCGATCTGGCCGCCACGGTCTGCGAGCTGCTGGGCGTCGCCTTCGAGACGCCCGGAGAGAGCTTCGCAGCCGCGATTCTGGCCTGAGCGCCGCGCTGTACGCAGAAAGGAGCACTCTATGGCAGTCTTTCAAGGGACGTTTATGGCCCAGACTCTCAACCGCACCGTGCCCTTTGTGGTGATCCTGCCCACCGATAAGGCGGTTCCGCCGGGAATGCCCCAGCGCGACCCCGGCAAGCCCTACAAGACGCTGTATCTTCTCCATGGCATCATCGGCAGCTGTATCGACTGGCTCTACGGCACGCGGATTCAGCGCTGGGCCGAAGAGCGGGAGCTGGCCGTGGTCATGCCCAGCGGCGACAACTCCATGTACCTGGACCACGCGGTGGACCGCTACGGCGCTTTTGTGGGCCAGGAGCTGGTGGAGTTCACCCGGCGCACCTTCCCCCTGTCGCACCGGCGAGAGGACACCTTCATCGGCGGCCTCTCCATGGGCGGCTTCGGGGCCATGCGAAACGGCCTCAAGTACCGCGACACCTTCGGCGCTATCCTATCTCTCTCCGGCGGCTTCGTCCTGGACGAGGACATTCTAACACCGCCGGAGAATCCGCAGTTCCAATCCGAGAGCCAAGAATTCCTGCATGCGGTCTACGGACCGGACCTGCGGGCCGCCCTGGTCAGCGATCGCAATCCGAAATACCTGGTGGAGACCATGGCCGCAGCCGGAGATAAGTTCCCGGATATCTACATGGCCTGCGGAGAAGACGATTTCCTGCTGCAAAAGAACCTGGCGTTCCACGAGCTGCTGGACCGCTGCGGCGTGCCGCACACCTTCGAGCTGGGCCCCGGGGCCCACGAGTGGGATTTCTGGGACACCTATATCAAAAAGGCCCTGGACTGGCTTCCTCTGGAGGACCCGCTGGCCGGACGGAGCAGCGGCAACGTGCGCTGAAGCCGCCGATCCCAGGCCGGGCCGCCGTGCTATGGGTTCTCCCGAAGCTTGGCGGTCCATTCCCGGTACTGCCGGTCCAGACGCTCTTGGGCGCGGCGGTACTGCATCTCGCTGAGCTGCCCCTGCTCCTTGAGGGCCAGCAGCAGTCCGCTCTGCAGGCGGTGAAGAAACGGCGCGTCCGTTTCTCTTGTGATTTGGCGGTCGTTCTCAATGCGCTCCAGCGAAGCATATTTCTTGGCCATGGCGCAGCCCCCCCTTCTCACGCAATTTTATGCGGCACGCAGTGAGTTTTTACCGCAAAGCCCGCTGCGAATTGTTGCAAACAAATAAGCTGTACAAGATACTTGGCCTGGGAAGCAGGCAGAGGCGGCCTCGCGCCTCCCTGGCACTTCCCAGGCCAAGCTTTATGGCATCACCGCACAATTGTGTCTGCGGCCTTCGCCCAATCTTTTGCCCCATCCGTGCAGTTATAAAAGGGGGAAATACATACAGTATTCCCGCCCTTTTATAACTTTCGTATGAGGCAAAATCTTTGG
>DVFN01000136.1 GCA_018713205.1 Candidatus Avoscillospira stercorigallinarum
GGGCCTGCATAGGAAATCGCAGGCGTGCTCGGGCGGATATGCAATCCGCCCCTACAGGGTGCGCTCGGCGATGGTGCATGCAACACGGCGGTGCGGCACGGGCGGCCATGAAGGCCGCCCCTACACCCCCCGCCTTCGGTCCTTTCGTAGGGGCGGGCTTTATGCCCGCCCGGAACCGGGTCCCGATTCCTGCCGGGATACGATGGTTCCCCCGCCGTAGGGGCGCGCATGGCGCGTCCGCTTGGTCGCGCTGTCAGAGCGCCCGCCGCTATTCGCTCAGATCATAGATCCGGTCGGAAATGCGCTGGGCCAGATGGCGGTTGTGGGTCACGGCGATCAGGCCCATATTCCGGCGGGCGGCCTCGTCCAGGATCACGTTCCAGATCTGGGCCTGGGTGATGACGTCCAGCATGGTGCTGATTTCGTCGCAGATCAGATAATCCGCGCCGCTCATCAGCGCCCGGGCCACGCAGAACCGCTGGAGCTCGCCGCCGGAGAGCTCCCGGGGGAACCGGTCCAGCCAGGGCCGCTCGATGCCGAAGGCGTCGAGAATGTCCTCCCGGAGGATGCCGGCCTCCTCCAGTACCCGGCGGAGCCGCCAGCGGGGATTGATGGCCTTTTCCGGGTGCTGGAAGATCAGCTGCACCGGGCAGACGCCGGACAGGGGCAGGGGCGCGCCGTCCAATAAAATTTGACCCTCGGTGGGGGAGAGGTACCCGGCCAGCAGCCGGGCCAGGGTGGTTTTGCCGTAGCCGCTGGGGGCGAACAGGGCCAGCCGCTGGCCGCGTTCCACGGAGAGATTGCAGCTTTGCAGCACCCAGGGCTCCTTCCGGCTGTAGCGGAAGGATACGTTTTTTGCTTCAAGCGCCATGGAAGCACCTCACTTCTCCGCCCCGGACCTCGCGGACGGGCGGGATCTCGGCCCGGCACCGGTCGGTGGCATAGGGGCACCGGGGGGCGAAGAGGCAGCCCCGGGGCAGGCTTCCGGCGTAGGGCTGGAAGCCGTCGATGGGCGTAAAGCCGTTCTGGGGCAGGGCCCGCCAGAGGGCTTGGCTGTAGGGATGGCGGAGCGCCTGGGGGCCGGTGCGAAAATCCTCCACCGGGGCGATTTCCACGGTGGTTCCGGCGTAGAACACGGCCACCCGGTCGGCGAATTCAAAGGCCAAGTCGATATCATGGGTGATGAGCAGCACCGATTTCCCGGCGTCGGCCATCTCCCGGAACATCCGCAGGGCCTCCAGGGCCTGGTCCAGGCTCATGCCGGGCGTCGGCTCGTCGGCGATGACCAGACTGGCCTCGGTCAGCAGCGCCGTGGAGACCAGCACCCGCCGGGCCATGCCGCCGGAGAGCTGGAAGGGGTAGAGGGTCTCGGTCCGCTCCGGCAGCTCCAGCCGCCGGAAGAGGCTCCGGCGTTTTTCGGTGGGCTTGGGCCGCCGGTGGCCGTCCACCTGCTTGCCCACCCGCATCAGCGGGTCGAGATAGGCCACGCTCTGGGGTACCAATGCGATTTCCTTGCCCCGGAGCTCCCGCTGCATCTCCGGCGTCAGCTCCTTGCCCCGGTAGTGGACGTGACCCCGCACCGTGGCGTTGGCCGGGAGAATGCCCAGAATGGCCGAGGCCAGCAGACTCTTGCCGGACCCCGAGGACCCGGCCACGGCTACGATCTCCCCGGGGCGGATGCGCAGATGGAGGTCCGAGATGACCTGCAAATCCTTCTGCTCCAGACCGGCGTCGTACATCCGGAAGGAGACCGACAGGTCGTGGATCTCCAGCAGGGTTTCTTGTTTCTGTTCCATGGAAAGACTCCTTTGTTCACTCCTGGGCGCTGGCCGGGTCGAAAATCCGCCGCAGCTGGTCGCCCAGCCGGTCCACCAGCAGCACAATGGCCACCAGCAGCAGCCCCGGAAACACCGCCGACCACCACAGGCCCGTGCTGAGATACTGCATACTCTCGGAGAGAATGATGCCGATGGCGGGCTGCTCCGGCGGCAGGCCGAAGCCCAGGAAGGAGATGGACGCCTCGTGCAGGACGGCGTGGGGGAAGGTCAAAATCAAGCCGACAAAGAACTGGGGCACCAGATGGGGCAGCAGATGGTGGACCAGAATCCAGCCGCTCCGTTTGCCCAGCTTGCGGGAAACGGCGATATAGGTCTGGGACCGGAGCTGCAGCACCTCGCCGCGAATCAGCCGGGCCAGACTGCACCAGTGGGTGGCGGCAATGCCGATCAGCAGGCCCTTGAGGCCCCGGCCCAGGGCGAAGGAGATCAGAATAACCAGAATGGTGTGGGGCACGCCCATGACCAGATCGATGACCCAGTTGATAACGGCATCCACCCATTTGGCGCCGGTGGCGGCGGCGATGCCCACCAGCACGGCGATAACCGCGCTGATGGCCGAGGCGGCCAGGCCCACGGTCATACTGATGGACAGGCCCTTGAGGGTCCGCATCAGCAGATCCCGGCCCAGGGAGTCGGTGCCGAAGGGATGGGCCCAGGAGGGCGGCAGCTTGGCCTGGAGGTAGCTGGAGGCGTAGGCCTCTTCGGGGATCGTGGCCCCGATGATATAAATGGCAATCAGGACGAGGGCCAGGAGCGCCGTCCAGAGAACTGCCTGGGTCCGGCGGTTGATGCGTCTCATGGGGCCACCTCCCGGATTTGCGGGTCGATCACGCCATAGAGCAGGTTGGCGATGGTGTTGCCCACACAGACAAAGAGCGCGGAGAAAAGGGTGATGCCCAGCAGCAGCGGCACGTCGGCGTTGAGACCGGCGGCGGCCGCCGCGCTGCCCAGGCCGGGATAGCTGAACACATTCTCCGCCAGAACGGAGCCGCCGAAGAGCTCGGCAAAGGAGGCGAACTGGAGCGTCAGCGCCGGCAGAAGCATGTTCCGCAGGCCGTGACGCCGCAAAACCGTCCAGCGGCCCTCCCCCCGGGCCCGGGCGAAGAGCACATACTCGGAGTTGAGCACGTCAATGAGCTTCTGCCGGGTGTGCAGGGCGATGTTGGCAAAGGAGACAAAGCTCAGCGTCAGGGCCGGCAGGACCAGATGGTGCAGCCGCTGGCCCAGGGTGACCTGATCCTGGGTGACGCCGATGGGGGCGGAGAGTCCCGTGGGGAACCAGTGGAGCCAGACGGCAAAGACCAGCAGCAGCACCAGACCCAGCCAAAAGGTGGGGATCGAGGAGATCAGATAGGCGATTTTTTTCAGCAGCCGGTCCGGCCATTTCCCCTGATACATGCCCATCAGGCAGCCCAGGACGAAGCCGATGACGCCGGAGAGCACCCAGGCGCAGAGCATCAGCGCCAGAGAGTTGACGAACCGCTCGCCGATGATATCCAGCACCGGGCGGCGGTATAGGGCGGACTCCCCCCAGTTGCCCTGGAGCAGCTGCCCCAGCCAGTGAACATAGCGCTCCACCGGCGGCTGGTTGACGCCCCAGTAGGCCTCGATCTCCGCCCGCTGCTCCGGCGAAATGGCCGAGCCCAGGCCGAGGATATACTGCTGTACCGGGTCCACCGGCGACAGGCAGACCAGAAGAAAGGCGACAATGCTCACCGCCAGCAGCAGCGCGACGATCTTCACGCCGTAGCGCAGCAGCGGGCGGCCCAGCCGCCTCCAGAATTTCTCCATGGGAATGCTCCTTTCCAAGGAAAATGGCTCAGCCCTCCGTCCAGGCCCAGTCGCTGAGGTTCTGAATCAGCGGCAGCCCGTGGCCGTGGCCGTGAATCGGCTGGCCGCCGATGGAGAGGCCGTCCCGGACGTAGGTGACGTGGTCCAGATTGACGATCCAGACCCAGGGACATTGGCCCTGCATGGCCGTGCCGGTCTCGCCGTCCCACTGGACCAGCTGCCAATATTCGTTGGCCTCCTCGGGGGTCAGGGCCTCCATGGCGGCCTGGAGATAGCCGTCGGTGATCTCGCTCTGGTAGCCCTCGGGGTTGTAGTAGTCCTCCAGCAGCGCGCCTTCGCTGCGGTAGAGGTAGTAGGTCTCGTTGGGACTGGCGGAGCCCCAGCCCATCAGGACAGACTGGGAGAACATCTCCCGGGAAATCTCGTCCCAGCTCAGGCCCCGGACGTTGACCTGAATGCCGATGGCCCGGAGCTGCTCGGCAGCCGCCATGCCCACGGCCTGCCGGACCGAGTCGCCGGCAGGGTAGAGGCAGTCAAATTCCGCCTTGAGGCCGTCTTTTTCCACAATGCCGTCGCCGTCGGTGTCGGCCCAGCCGCCGCCGGCCAGCAGCGCTTTGGCGTAGTCCACGTCGGTCTCCAGGGCCACGGCGGGGTTGTTCCAGGGCATCCCGTCATTCTCGGAGTAGGCCGGACGGCCAAAGCCGTTGAGCACCGCGTCCACAATGGCGTCCCGGTCGATGGCGTAGGCGATGGCCTGCCGGACCTCCAGATTACAGGTGACATTGTTGCCGATGGGCGCGCCGGTGTCGGTGGTCTCCCCGGTGTCCGGCAGCACCGGCAGGGTAAAGCCCCGGTTGTCCGCCGACGGGATGGCCTCCACATGGTAGCCGGGCACTTCCGTCGTGCCCAGGGTGGCGGTGGAATAGGCCACGTCCACCTGTCCGGCCTGGACCGCGGCCAGCGCGGCGTCCTCGGACATAAAGACCACGGTGACGTTCTCAATGGCGGGCTGTTCCCCGTAGTAGTCTTCGTTGGCGGTGAAAATCAGTTGCTCCTGAGGCCGCCA
Organism: Candidatus Avoscillospira stercorigallinarum; assembly: GCA_018713205.1. Lineage (GTDB taxonomy): Bacteria > Bacillota > Clostridia > Oscillospirales > Oscillospiraceae > Avoscillospira > Avoscillospira stercorigallinarum. The sequence goes on from DVFN01000136.1 coordinate 4,696, forward strand.
CTCCACCAGCTTATAGGGACCGGAGCCGATGGGATTGCGGCCGTAGTCGTCGGAGTAGGCGTGCTCGGGGACGATGCCCACCGAGGCCAGCGTATTGAGGAAAATGGAGGTGGGCTGCTTCAGGGTGATGACCACGGTATCCTCGTCCACGGCCTCGGCCTTGTCCATATAGGTCAGGTCCACGCTGCCCTGGGCTGCCTTGGCGGTCTCCAGGGTGAAGGCCACGTCTTCAGCCGTCAGCTTTTCCCCGTCGGTGAAATAGGCGTCGTCCCGGATGTGGAAGGTCCAGACCAGCCCGTCCTCGGAGAGGGTGTAGTCGGTGGCCAGATCGTTTTCAAAGGTCAGGTCGGCGGTGTACTGGACCAGGGTGCTCTGGACGATGGGGGCGTTGCCGTGCCCCCAGCCCTGGGTCGGGTCCAGGGTCTCCGGCTCGGAGCCGATGGCGATGACGACGCTGTCCTTGGTCTCGGTCTGCGTTTGGGCCTGTTCCTGGGTTTGGGCGGCCTGTCCGGAGGCGCAGCCGGTCAGCAGCAGCGCCAGCGCCAGCAGCCATGCGGGGAATGCGTTGCGTTTCATATCTTTTTCCTTTCCTTTTTCGGCAGGACCATATATAATAGAGTTGCGCCTGCCTTTGTTTTTGCGACGGGGGTCGGCGGGCCCCGGGATTGTGCCAGCAGTCCCGGGGCATTTTGCGCCTCTATTATATCGGCTTCGACGCCGGGACGGAAGCCCCCCGGGGGGATGAAAAATGGCCGAAACCCATCGGTTTCGACCAAAAATCCTGGAAATATGGCGGCATGGGTGCTGATTACGGGCGCGAGGACGCGGCGGCGTATCGCGATTATTGCGGGCCCGGTTTGGCGGGGTGTGGGCCTACGGACCAGGTCGATGGTGCGTCGTAGGGGCGGCCTTCATGGCCGCCCAGGCAGGCTTCTGATTCTCACCGCACCCCCGCCGAACGCCGTAGGGGCGGCTATCAGCCGCCCGAACAGGCCCGCGATTCGCGCCGTACTTCCGCTGAACCTTGCAGGGCGGTATGCCCTCATGCCGCCATGGCCATGCTGCGATGACCGAGGGCGTTGGTGGTTGCGGGGGTGCGGTCCGGGCGCATATATAATGCGCCCCTACAGCGGAACCAGGCACCGCGTGCGTCTGTAGGGGCGGATTAAATATCCGCCCGGACAGGGTCGCAATGACCGGGGACCCTGGTGGTTCCGTCGGCCTGCTAGGGCGGGGTGTGGGCACCCCGCCCTACGGACCAAGTCGATGGTGCATCGTAGGGGCGGCTATCAGCCGCCCGAACAGGCCCGCGATTCGCGCCGTACTTCCGCTGAACCTTGCAGGGCGGTATGCCCTCATGCCGCCATGGCCATGCTGCGATGACCGGGGGCCTTGGTGGTTGCGGCGGTGCGGCACGGGCGGCTGATAGCCGCCCCTACGACGGGAAACGGCAGCGGGTGCGTCTGTAGGGGCGGATTGTATATCCGCCCGGGGCAGCTGCAATTTGATACAGGTCTGCCGCTAGGGCCGGAAGGCCACTTCAAATTCCTCGCAGACCACCCGGGTCTCGGGGGTAAAGGAAAGGCCCGCCTCCTGGAGGCATTGGGTGAAAAAGGCCTCGTGGACCTGCCGCCAGTATGCAAGGGACTTGTCTCCCTCGCCCTCCTTCCGGGCGTGGCCGGCGGTGACCGCGTCGAAGGGCGTCACATAGACCTTGGTCGTCCGCAGAATACAGACGGCTTCCTCCCGGCCGTTGAGAAGCACGTCGTATTTCCCCGGCTGGGGCAGCGGCTCTCCTTCCAGCTGATAGAGGTCATAGGCCGAGGAGGTGCCGGTCTTCTCCCCCCGGAGCACCAGCGCAGCCAGCCCGTCGGGATCAGCCCCAAAGGCCCAGGCCTCATAGCCATCCTGCTCCACGGGATGGACCGCGGTAAATTGCGCCCAGAGTTCTTGCGGTGTCATGGAACGCTCCTTTCCAATTGAAACAATTTTTGAAAATTTGAAGAAAATCTTCCATGGATTTGAAAAACTTTTCAAATTCCATATGTTGATTCGAAAAGTTTTTCAAAATTCGATTGAATTTTACAAATCAATTTGGTATGCTGGCAATAGAGAAACGTACAATGGCCCTAGGAGGCGGAAATGTATGCAAACTGTGGAACTGTTGTCCCTGATAGAAGAGATTCAGCGACGGAAGGCAGAGGGACAGACCATAGAGGTCAAAGCGGCCCACGAGGGCTGCCCGAAGCGACTCTATGATACGCTCTCCAGCTTTTCCAATCAGGATGCCGGCGGCATTATTGTCTTTGGCCTGGACGAAAAGCAGGGCTTTGCGGCGGTAGGCGTCTACGATTTGCAGGATTTGCAGAAAAACGTCACGGAGCAGTGCAACCAGATGGAGCCGCCGGTGCGGGCCGTATTCACCGCAGCGGAACTGGAGGGGAAGCTGCTGTGCGCGGCGGAAATTCCCGCTGTGGACCTGGCAGACCGGCCCTGCTACTATATGGGAAGAGGCCGGATCAAGGGCTCCTTTGTCCGGGTGGGCGACGCGGACTTGCCGATGACGGACTATGAGCTCTATAGCTTGGAGGCCTTCCGCAAGCATCTCCACGACGACGAGCGGCCGGTGGAACGGGCCTCTCTGGACACCCTGGACCCAGACCGATTGCAGCGGTATCTGTTGGATAAGCGGCTGGAGCGCCCCGGTTTTGCCCAGCTGCCGGAGCACCAGGCTTTGGAGATGCTGAATATCACCCGCGACGGGACGCCGACGCTGGCGGCCGTGATGAATTTCTGCGTCTATCCCCAGGGGTATTTTCCGCAGCTGGCCATTACGGCGGTGGTGGTACCGGGGACGGAGATCGGCCAGCAGCCCTCGGGCGAGGCGCGGTTTCTGGATAATAAGCGCATCGAAGGCACCATTCAAACCATGGTGGAAGACGCTATGGTGTTCTGCCGCCGCAGTATGAGGGTCCAAACGGTGATCGATCCGGAGACAGGACGTCGGCAGGATCGCACGGAATATCCCCTGGAGGCCATTCGGGAGACAGTGCTCAACGCGTTGATCCATCGGGATTACAGCCCGCTTACCGAGGGAACACCGGTACAGATCAACTTTTTCACAGACCGGTTGGAAATTCACAGCCCTGGCAGTCTCTACGGCCGGATGACCGTGGAGCAGCTGGGCTATGCCCGCCCGGATCTGCGAAATCCGGCCTTGGCTGTCATGGCTGAAGGACTGGTGGGCGCTGAAAATCGCTACTCCGGCATTCCGACGATTCGCCGGGAGATGGCTGCCCATGGGCTGCCGGAGCCGGTCTTTGAAAACCGGAGAAATGAGTTTGTGGTGACCTTGTATAACCAAAGTTCCGCTTTGGCATTCAGCGAAAGTCTTCGGATACTGAAGGAACAGAGCGCAGTCCGGGCGGATGCGTCCAGTATAGAGTCGCTGCTGGAATTCTGCCGGACGCCGCGGTCCAGAAAGGAGATCACCCAGTTCCTCGGACTGAAAACAGCCGGATACGCCATGGAGCGGTATATTCGCCCGCTGCTGGCACAGGGGAAGCTGGAGATGACGCTGCCCGAAAAACCGAGAAGCTCTCATCAACAATTTCAAACCATTCGATAGGCAGTTGGATTCGCATAGAATAGAAAAGAGGAGCGAATATGGCGAGTGCGTATTACAAGCCTTGTCCGGAATTGGATCGTTGCAACGCTTTGATCGATCAGTATTGGTACAGCGGACAATATGACTTATGCTTTAGAGGGCATTTGGAACTGGCGGAGCAGGGTTATCCTCTGGCGGAATGTCAAGTTGGATATTTCTAGGGCAGCACCGCACAATTTGGCAAGAGCATTCGGCCAAAGATTTTGCCTCATACGAAAGTTATAAAAGGGCGGGAATACTGTATGTATTTCCCCCTTTTATAACTGCACGGATGGGGCAAAAGATTGG
>DVFN01000004.1 GCA_018713205.1 Candidatus Avoscillospira stercorigallinarum
TTTTAAACTTTCTAAAAAGTTTAAAAATACGTGTCGATTGAACGCGAAGGGGGCTTTTTGCCCCCTTCACACTTCCCCCGCTGCTCTGTCACAGACATCTTCAGCGAGGTTTTTCGACAGTCTGCGGGCGGATATATAATCCGCCCCTACAACAAACTTGCAGGTGGGTCCGTAGGGCCGGGTGGTTGCGTTGGGCACGGATGCGCAATGCGCGCCCCTACGGTTTGTGCGGCCGGCGGCAGCTCGTTCGGCACATAGTCCAGCAGGCCGATGATAGCACAACACCGCACCCTGGTGGGTGCGGTGCGCTTTTTATGCTTGCAGCGCGGCCAGGGCCTCGGGGGTGTCGGCGTCCAGCAGCTCCTCCGGCGGGACCTCCACCAGCAGGACACGGTTTGGGTGCGCCTTGAGAATCCCCGCGCCGCCCTTGTCGCCGGTCAGGGCCAGCAGGTCCGGCACAAATTCCGCCGGGAAGGTACAGGGGCCGCCCCGCTTTCCGCCCGCCGCCGGGGCCACGATGCGGTCTGGATTTTCTGCAAAGGTCCGGGCCAGCCGCGCCACGGTCTCCGGACGCAGCAGCGGCTGGTCCGCTGCCAGAAACATGACGCCCCCGCAATCTCCTACGGCCTCCAGGCCCAGGCGGATGGTCCGGCTGACCCCCAGTGCCGGACGGTCGTTGACCACCGGCAGGAAGCCGCGCTCCCGGGCCCGGGCCAGCATGGGCTCGATGGCCGTCACCACCGCCGTCCGCGCAAACACCCCCGGCGGCGCCGCCTCCAGGGCCCGGACGTAGAGCGGCCGCCCCCCGAATTCCGCCAGCAGCTTTCCGCCGCCAAAGCGCCGCCCCGCGCCCGCCGCCATGATGACCAGTCCCAAGTCCATGCGCTCGTCCTCCTCGCACCGCGTTTGTATAAAATCCAGTATACACCTCATGGAAAATCCGGTCAAGGTTGGGGTATTTGTCAGAGAGCGATATTTTTAAAAAAGATTACGCCTCTTCCTTTTCCTCGGAACCGAACTGTGCTATCATAGAAGCAAGAAGCGACAAACCACAATAAAGGAGGGTTATCCATGCGTACAAGCGTAGGCAAATCTATCGTCCGTGTGGACGCCTTTGACAAGGCCACAGGCCGGGCCAAGTACACCGACGATCTGTGCGACCGCAGCGCCCTGGTGGCCAAGATCGTCCACTCCACCGTGGGAAACGGCCTGGTGACCGCCGTGGACACCAGTGAGGCCGAGAAAATCCCCGGCGTGGTGAAGGTCCTCACCTGTTTCGATGTCCCCGACAACCCCTTCCCCACGGCGGGCCATCCCTGGAGCACCGACCCCCATCACCAGGATGTGGCCGACCGGCTGCTCTTAAACCGCCGGGTCCGGTACTATGGCGACGATGTGGCCGTAGTCGTGGCCGAGAATGAAGTGGCCGCCGTCCAGGCCGCCCGGGCCGTCAAGGTCAGCTATGAGGAATACCCGGTGCTGCTGGATGTCTTCGACGCCATGAAGGAGGACGCCACCCAGCTCCATGAGGGCTTCCCCGGCAATATTCTGGCCCACACCGGCTTCCGCAACGGCGACTATGAGAAGGCCATCCAGGAGCCGGGCCTGATCTGCGTGGAGGGCTGGTACGACACCCCCACGGTCCAGCACTGCCACATCGAAAACCATATCTGCTTCGCCTATATGGAGGCCGGGCGGGTCATTGTCACCGCCTCCACCCAGATCCCCCACATCATCCGCCGCATTGTCGGTCAGGCCCTGGGCATCCCCTGGGGCAAGGTGCGGATCATCAAGCCCTACATCGGCGGCGGCTTCGGCAACAAGCAGGACGCCCTCTATGAGCCCCTGTGCGCCTGGCTCACCACCCAGCTGGGAGGCCGCCTGGTGAAGCTGGACTGCGCCCGGGAGGAGACCTTCGTCTCCAACCGCGTCCGCCACGCCATCCGTACCCGTATCATCTCCTGGGTCCGGCCCGACGGCTCCTTCGCCGCCCGGAAGATCGAGTGCTACTCCAACCAGGGCGCTTACGCCTCCCACGGCCACGGCGTCGGCGCCAAGGGCATGAACTGCTTCCCCCAGCTCTACCCCTGCGCCAATGTGGAGGGCGACTGCTGGACCGTCTACACCAACCGGCCCGCCGCCGGCGCCATGCGCGGCTACGGCATCCCCCAGGCCATGTTCGCCGGAGAGAGCCACATCGACGACATCGCCAAAACCCTGGGCATCCCGCCCCTGGAGTACCGGAACCGCTTTGTGATGCACCAGGGCTACGTGGACGGCTTCTCCAAGAACGAAAACTACTACGACACCTTCCGCCAGGTTCTGGAGAAGGGCGAGGCCGTGCTGGAATACAAGAAAAAGTATGCACAGTATCAGAACCAGACCGGTCCCGTCCGCCGGGGCGTGGGCTGCGCCGTATTCTGGTACAACACCGCCGTCTGGCCCATCTCCCTGGAGTCCAGCTCCTGCCGCATGGTCCTCAACCAGGACGGCTCCATCCAGGTCCAGACTGGCGAGACCGAAATCGGTCAGGGCTGCGACACCGCCTACAGCCAGATGGCCGCCGACGCCGTGGGCATCCCGGTGTCCGACGTCCATATCGTCTCCACCCAGGACACCGACGTCACTCCCTTCGGTCTGGGCGCGTACGCCTCCCGCCAGACCTACATCGGCGGCTTCTCCATCAAGCAGACCGGCCAGCTCCTCAAGGAGCGGATTCTCAAATACGCCCAGGAACTGACCCGGATGCCCGTGTCCAACCTGGATCTCCAGGACGGCAAAATCGTCCGCGTGCCCGACGGCCGGGTGCTGATGACCCTGGGCGAGCTGGCCACTGAGGCCCTCTACTCCATGACCCACTCGGAGCATATCACCGCGGAGAGCACCTACCAGATCAAGTCCAACGCCTACTCCTTCGGCTGCTCCTTTGCCGAGGTGGAGGTGGACATCCCCCTGTGCAAGGTGAAGCTCCTGAACATGGTCAACGTCCACGACTGCGGCACGCTGATCAACCCGGCGCTGGCCGAGGCCCAGGTCCACGGCGGCATGTCCATGGCCATCGGCTACGGCCTATCCGAGGAGCTGAAGTTCGACCCCAAGACCGGCCGGGTCCTGAACAACAACCTGCTGGACTACAAGCTCTCCACCTTTATGGACCACCCCCATCTGGAGGCCCGGTTCGTGGAGAACCCCGAGCCCACCAGCCCCTACGGCACCAAGGCCCTGGGCGAGCCGCCCGCCTGCTCCGGCGCGCCCGCCATCCGCAACGCCATTTTCCAGGCCACCGGCGTGGCCGTCAACCAGTGTCCCATCACGCCCCATGTCCTCTTCGCCAAGTTCCAGGAGGCCGGGCTCTTTGAGGAGGTGTGACCATGTACGATCTTGCAGCACTGTATGAAGCCAATTCCGTCGAAGAGGCCGTGGCTCTGCGCCTCCAGCATCCCGAGGCTCAGATCATCGCCGGCGGCACCGACGTGCTGGTCCAGATGCGCGAGGGCAAGCGGGCCGGTAAGGCTCTGATCTCCATCTTCGGCATCGACGCCCTCCGGGGCGTGCAGCTGGAGGCCGACGGCACGATCCGCATTGGCTCCCTGACCAGCTTCTCCCATATCACCAAGGACCCGATCATTCAGAAATACATCAACGTTCTCGGCCAGGCTGTGGACCTGGTGGGCGGTCCCCAGATCCGCAACGCCGGGACCATCGGCGGCAACACCTGCAACGGCGTCACCTCCGCCGACTCCGCGTCCACCCTCTTCGCCTGGGACGCCGTGGTGGAGCTGACCGGCCAAAACGGCATCCGCCGCCTGCCCATCCGGGACTTCTACCTCAGGGCCGGCGTGGTGGACCTAAAGCCCGACGAGATCCAGACCGCCATCCTGATCCCGAAGGCCGCCTATGAGGGCTACTTCGGCCACTATATCAAGTACGCCATGCGCGAGGCCATGGACATCGCCACCACCGGCTGCTCGGTGAATGTCAAGCTCTCCGAGGACAAGAAAACCATCGAAGACGCCCGCATCGCCTACGGCGTGGCCGGTCCCGTCCCCATGCGGGCCGAGACCGCCGAGGCCGCGGCCAAGGGCCAGCCCGTCTCCAAGGAGACCGTGTCCGCCTTCGCCAAGGCCGTGCTCCAGGACGTCCATCCCCGGGATTCCTGGCGGGCCTCCAAGGCCTTCCGCGAGCATATCGCCGTGGAGTTGGCCAAGCGCTGCCTGTGTGAATCCATCCGTCTGGCAGGAGGTGAGCTCTGATGGCACAGTTTAAGGAAATCCATTGCACCATCAACGGCAAGCCCGTCGTCACCGTGGTGGACGTCCGGGCCAGTCTGACCGATATGCTCCGCAACGACTTCCGCCTGACCTCGGTGAAGAAGGGCTGTGAAGTCGGCGAGTGCGGCGCATGCAACGTCATCATCAACGGCGAGTGCTTCAACTCCTGCCTGTACCTGGCCGCCTGGGCCGACGGCAAGGAGATCCGCACCCTGGAGGGACTGCTAGGTCCCAACGGCGAGCTATCGGATATTCAGCAGGCCTTTGTGGACGAGGCCGCCATCCAGTGCGGCTTCTGCACGCCGGGCTTTATTATGACCGCCGTCGAAATTCTCGAGAGCGGCCAGCGCTACACCGACGACGAGCTGCGGAAGCTCCTCTCCGGCCACCTGTGCCGCTGCACCGGCTACGAGAATATTCTCCGCGCCGTCCGCAAGACCATGGAGGCCCGACTGGAACGGCAGTAAGCTTCTCCGCTTTCCTCTTGTCTCATAGGTAAACCAATGCTCCCTCCATGATGGACAGAGTTTTGCTGTCTCTCATGGAGGGAGCATAGCATTCCGCGATCTGCCCTTCCCCTGATAGCTGCTTACCAGCTCAGCCGGTAGACATCGGTGCGGCGGGCGGAAAGCAGGGGCAGCTGGGCGCGGATCGACTCGTTCTGATTCAGGTCCACGTCGGCCAGCAGCAGGGCCGGGGCGCTGCCCGCCCGCGCCAGAACCTCGCCCCAGGGGGAACAGAGGATGGTATTGCCATAGGAGACGTAGGGCCCCTGCTCGTCCCGGGCGGGCGCGACGCCCAGGGTGAAGAGCTGGTTGTCCACGGCCCGCTGGCGAAACAGCAGCTCCCAGTGGGCCGGGCCCGTGGTCATATTGAAGGCGGCAGGCGTCACGATCGCCCGGGCCCCCGCCAGCGCCATGCACCGGGCCAGCTCCGGGAAGCGCAGATCAAAGCAGATGCACAGGCCCAGCTTGCCAAACGGCGTGTCAAAAACCGTGACACTGTCTCCGGCGGTGAAGGTCTCCGACTCCATAAACCGCTGGCCGCCCTTGACGTCGATATCGAAAAGGTGCATCTTCCGATGAAACGCCGCCTGACGGCCCGCCGGGTCGAAGACAAAGGATGTATTGTATATTCTCTCGCCGTCCGCCTCGGGCATGGACCCGGCCACCAGCCAGAGGCCCGTTTCCCGGGCCAGCCCGGCCATGGCCCTATGGACCGGGCCGCCCGCCGGTTCGGCGTTGGCCCGAAAGGCCTCGTTGGTATAGAGGCAGCAGAACATCTCCGGCAGGACGGCCAGCTGAGCCCCGCCATCCGCCGCCCGGCGGACATAGTCCGCGGCCACGGCGAGGTTGACCGCCTTGTCCGCGGTGACAGGCATCTGAATCAGCGCAGTGCGCATCCAAGTCCCTCCTTTTAGATCGAATCCGATCCGTTCCGTTCACGCGTGGTCCTTGAGCCAGCGGTGCATCGTCTCCCGGCCTTCGGTGCTGAGCGGAAAGACCTGGTCGGCCTCGATGTCGCTTTTTTCATAGCACAGAGGCCCGTGCCAGACCTCGGCCTTCATGGAGCTCTGCTCCATGTCCACCTCCTTGGGCGTCTTCATCACAATGGACGGCGTGATTTTGAACCGGAGATTGCCCCAGCTGCCGGTAAAAATATTATTATTTTCAAAGGTGTGCAGGGTGGGCAGAAACAAATCCTCCATCCGCCTCGCCTCCTTTCCTTTTGCCTCTTGACAGGGCCGTATTTCCGTGGTAATTTAATGCGGAATGTTCCTGAAAAGAGTGGATGATGATGTCAAAACGTTGGATCGGCAACAGTGTTCTGCTGCTGGGGGCCATGATCTGGGGCGCGGCCTTTGTGGCCCAGTCGGTGGGCATGGACTATCTCGGTCCCTTCACCTTCCAGGCCGCCCGGAGCCTCCTGGGCGCTCTGGTTCTGCTGCCGGTAATCGCCGTGATGGACAAGCGCGGCAACCCCCATCGGCCCGTGACGCCGGCGGCCCAAAAGCGGCAGCTGGGGTATGGGCTTCTGGTGGGCGTCATTCTGTTCGCGGCCTGCTCTCTCCAGCAGTGCGGGCTGCTCTACACCGCGCCGGGCAAGTCCGGCTTCCTCACGTCGCTCTATATTATTCTGGTGCCCCTGGTGGGACTGCTCTTCGGCCGTCGGGTCAAGCCCTGGATCTGGGGCAGCGTGGCCTTGGCCATTGTGGGGCTCTACCTGCTCTGCGGCAGCACCGAGTTCTCCCTGGGCCCCGGCGAGTGGCTGACCCTGGGCTGCGCCCTGGCCTTCTGCTTTCATATTCTGGTCATTGACCATATCTCCGGCACCGTGGACGCCGTGCGGCTCAGCGCCATGCAGTTCTTCGTCTGCGGCATGCTGTCTCTGGTGTGCATGGTGATCTGGGAGCAGCCCAGCTGGGACAATCTGCTGGCCTGCTGGCTGCCCATCGCCTACGCCGGTATCCTCTCCAGCGGCCTGGGCTACACGCTGCAAATCATCGGGCAGGCCTACACGGAGCCCACCGTGGCCTCCCTGCTGATGAGCCTGGAGTCGGTGTTCTCGGTGGTCTTCGGCTGGATCATCCTCCGGTCGGCCCTGACGCCCGCCGAGCTGGTGGGCTGCTGCCTGGTCTTCGCCGGCGTCATTATCTCTCAGCTCCCCGGCAAAGCCCCGGTTCCCAATCCGCAGAAAAGCCATTGACAACTTCCCCGCTGCGTTCGCAGCGGGGTTTTTGTTTCCGTATTTCCCGGATATGCCTCAGAGCATGGCGGCAAATTCGGCCTCGGTCAGGACCGGGATGCCCAGATCGTTGGCTTTTTTCAGCTTGGACCCGGCGTTTTCTCCGGCCACCACATAGGTGGTCTTTTTCGACACCGAGGACGACGCCTTGCCGCCCCGGGCCTCGATCTCATGGGCGGCCTGGTCCCGGGTGAAGCGGGTCAGCGCGCCGGTGAGCACAAAGGTCATCCCGGCAAAGCTGTCTCCCACCGGCTGCTCCAGGCTCTGCATATTGACTCCGGCGGCCTTCAGCCGGGCGATCAGGTCCTGGGCCTGCTCCTGGGCAAACCACCGGACCAGATTCTCCGCCGTAATGCCGCCGATGTCCGGCACCGCGGTCAGCTCCTCCTCCGTGGCGGCCTGGAGGGCCTCCAGGGACCCGAAGTGCTGGGCCAGGGTCTTGGCCGCCTTGGCCCCCACCTGGCGGATTCCAAAAGCGTAGAGCAGGCGGCTCAGGTCGTTCTCCTTACTCTTCTCAATGGCCCGGAGCAGGTTGTCCGTGGACTGCCTGCCCATGCGGTCCAGGGCCTCCACCTTCTCCCGCTCCAGGCAGTAGAGGTCCGCCGGGGTTCTCACGAGACCGGCGGCAATCAGCTGCTCGACGATGGCGCTGCCCAGGCCGTCGATATCCATGGCGTCCCGGGAGACGAAATGGGCCAGATTGCGGGAGAGCTGGGCAGGGCACTCGGCCCCGGTGCAGCGCAAGGCCGCGCCGTCCTCGTCCCGGACCACCGGCGCGCCGCAGACCGGGCAGGTCTCCGGCAGGAAATAGGGCGTCGCGTCCGCCGGACGAAGGGACTTGTCCACCTCCAGAATCTCGGGGATGATCTCTCCGGCCTTGCGAATTTTCACGGTGTCGCCGATGCGGATGTCCTTCTCGGAGATAAAGTCCTGGTTGTGGAGGGTGGCGTTGGTCACCGTGGTCCCGGCCAGACGGACCGGCGCTACCACGGCCTTGGGCGTCAGCACGCCGGTGCGGCCCACCTGTACCACGATATCCCGGACCACGGTCTCCTTGACCTCCGGCGGATACTTAAAGGCCGCGGCCCACCGGGGGAACTTGGCCGTGCTGCCCAGCCGCTGCCGGGCGGCCAGATCGTTGACCTTCAGAACCGCGCCGTCGATGTCGAAGCTGTAGCGGTCCCGGTGCTCGCCGATGTCGGCAATCCAGGTCTCGGCCTCCCGGGCGCTGGCGCAGAGCCGGTACGGGATGACCTTGAACCGGAGCTGCCGCAGATAGTCCAGGGTTTCGCTGTGGGTCTCGAAGGTCCGGCCCTCGCAGAGCTGGAGGTTAAAGACCAGAATATCCAGCTGGCGGGCGGCGGCGATTTTCGGGTCCAGCTGCCGGAGGGACCCGGCGGCGGCGTTGCGGGGGTTGGCGAAAAGGGCCTCTCCCCGCTCCTCCCGAGCCTCGTTGAGGGCGTGGAACACGGCCTTGGGCATGAAAACCTCGCCCCGGACGATCAGCCGTTCCGGCGCGTTCTCCAGCCGAAGCGGAATGGAGCGGATGGTCTTCAAATTCTCGGTGACATCCTCGCCCACCAGGCCGTCGCCCCGGGTGGCCCCCCGGACGAAGCTGCCGTCCCGATACTCCAGCGCCACGGACAGGCCGTCCACCTTGGGCTCCACGGTATAGACCGTCTCCGGCGCTGACTCCCTCAAATGGGCGTCGAAGTCCTCCACCTCTTCGTAGGAGAAGAGGTCCTGGAGGCTCTCCAGGGGCACGGCGTGGGTGACCTTCTCAAACTGGCTCAGCGGCGCGCCGCCCACCCGCTTGGTCGGCGACAGCGGCGAGGCATACTGGGGGTACTGGGCCTCCAGCTCCTCCAGCCGGCGGAGCTTTTGATCGTATTCATAGTCCGGCATCTCCGGGGCGTCCAGCACGTAGTAGAGATAGCTGTGGTGCTCCAGCTCGGCGGTCAGCGCTTCGATCTGTTCCTTGGGGTCCATGGGTTCCTCCTATTCCGTCCCGGTTTTCACGTCCACATAGCTGCCCGGGACCGTGCCGACGATCACCGTCTCGGCTACCACCACGGTACTGCTGGCAGTGACGGCTTCGGTGCCCACCGGCGTCAGAATCGTCATGGTAATCCGAACCTCCATATAGATCCGGTGGGAGGTCTGGTTGATGCCTGCCTCGGCGAATTCGTTGTGAAAATCCGCGTCCGAGGTGCTGACGGACAGGACCTTCACCGGCAGCGTCGGCCCGGTGCCCGAGAAAAACTCCGGCAGAATCAGGCTGCCCAGGGGCAGTCCCACCTCGTTGACATCCAGCTCCAGCAGCATGGTATCGATGACCGAGAGAATCTCGGTTTTGAGACGGTTGATTTCGTTGATATTGGTTTTCAGCGCGGTAACCGCGCCGTTATAGTCCTTTTCCAGGTAGATAATCGAGTCATAGTCAATGTCGTCGCTGCGAAGCTGCGCCTCCACGGCCTCATTGATGATATTGGACGCCTTGTTGGAAACAATGGCCTTGGCCAGCTCCTGAACCAGGGGTCCCACGGTGAGCCGGAGAAACAGCAAACACGCGGCCAGCAGCAGCAGCAAACACGCGGCCAGCATTCTCCCCCGATGGCGGCGCAAGCGCATGGTCCCACCCCCTCAGGGCAGTATATGCGCCGGAGCCGCGCCATAGCATCGGTCCCGCAGCGGCCTGAAACGCCCTCAGAGCTTTTCCATATGGGCCCCGGCTGTGTTGGCCATCAGGCGCTTGGTGCCGGTCTCGTCGAAGGCGATCTCCAGCAGGGCGTCGTTGCCCATGGGCAGCACCGAAAGCACCATGCCCAGGCCGAAGGCCCGGTGGCGGACCATATCGCCCTTCTCGAACTGGACCTTGGGGCCGGAGGTCTGTCCCGTGAGGGACGAATAGGTCCGGCGCGGCGCGGCGGGCCGGGTGGGCGCGGGGCTCACATAGTCGCCGTAGAGGCTGGAGCGCTGGGGCTCATAGGCCGGGCGCGGCTGGGAAACGCGGCCCTCCACGCAGTCCTCGGGCAGCTCCGAGAGGAACCGGGAGGGACGCCCGTAGGCCGTATGGCCGTAGAGCATCCGCTGTCGGGCGTAGGTCATGGTCAGGGTCTGCTTCGCTCGGGTAATGGCAACGTAGCAGAGCCGCCGTTCCTCCTCCAGTTCCTCGGCGCTGGTCGTGCTGCGGGACGAGGGGAACAGGCCCTCCTCCAGCCCCACCAGAAAGACATGGTCGAATTCCAGGCCCTTGGCGCTGTGCATGGTCATCATGACCACCGCCTCGGCGCCGGCGTCATATTGCTCCAAATCGGTATAGAGGGCAATTTCCTCCAGGAACCCGGCCAGGCTGGGCTCGTCGGTGTTCTCCAGATAGCTCACCAGGCTGGACTTGAGCTCGCGGACGTTCTCCAGCCGGTTGCGGCTCTCCACGTCGTCCTTGGCCTCCAGCATGGCCTGGTAGCCGGTGCGCTGCAGGAGCTCCTCATAGAAGTCGGGCAGGGACATGGTATCCAGCAGCGCGGCGCAGTCCTCAATCAAATTCGAGAAGGCGGTGAGCTTTCCGGCAGCCTTTTCCAGGGGGCCGTAGCTCCCGGCGTCGGCCACCACGGAATAGAGGCAGACCTCTTCGGCATCGGCCAGCCGGGCCGCCGTTTCCAACGTCTTGGCGCCGATGCCCCGGGGCGGCAGATTGATGATCCGCCGGAGCCGCAGATCGTCGCTGCGGTTGTTGATGACGCAGAGATAGGCCAGCATATCCTTGACCTCGGACCGGTCGAAGAAGCGCATACCGCCGACGATGCGGTAGGGAATCCCGTTTCTCTGGAAGGCGGTTTCCAATGCGTTGGACTGGGCGTTGGTCCGGTACAGCACGGCGATATTTTCAAACTGCTTGCCCTGGGACAGGCGGAAGATCTGGGTCGCCACAAATCCGGCCTCGTCGGTCTCAGAGTTGGTCTCCCGGATGCGGATTCGGCTGCCGGAGGGGTTCTCGGTCCAGAGCGTCTTTCCCTTCCGACCCCGATTATGGGAGATCACGGCGTTGGCCGCCTTCAAAATGGCCTTGGTGGAGCGGTAGTTCTGCTCCAGGCGGATCACCTGGGCCGCCGGATACTCCTTCTCAAAGTTGAGAATATTCTCGATGGTCGCGCCCCGGAACCGGTAGATGCTCTGGTCGTCGTCGCCCACCACGCAGAAGTTCTCATAGCCCCCGGCCAGCAGCGAGGCCAGCAGGTACTGGAGGTGGTTGGTGTCCTGGTACTCGTCGATCAGCACATAGCGGAACTTCCGCTGATAGTAGGTCCGGACCTCCTCGTACTGCTGCAGCAGCTCCACGGTCAGCAGGATGATATCGTCGAAGTCCAGGGCGTTGGCCTCCCGCAGGCGGCGCTGGTACTCGACGTAGGCGTCGGCGGCCTTCTCGGTGCGGTAATCCCCCGATGCCGCGGCAATACGGGAAAATTCCTCCGGCGACTGCTGCCGGTCCTTGGCCCGGCTGATGAGATTGAGGAAGAGCCGGGGCGGAAAGGTTTTCTCGTCCAGATTGAGGTCCCGAATCACGTCCTTCATCACACGCTCGGAATCGGCGGTGTCGTAGATCGTGAAGCTGCTGGTATAGCCCAGCCGGTCGATCTCCCGGCGGAGAATCCGGCAGCAGGCCGCGTGGAAGGTCATGGCCCAGACGTCGGCGGCTCCGTCGCCCAGCACCGACGCCAGACGGTCCTTGAGCTCGTTGGCGGCCTTATTGGTGAAGGTAATGGCCAAGATGGTCCAGGGCTTGGCGGGCTCCAGGGCGCAGAGCGCTTCCGCCTGGGCCCGGTCGCCGCCGTGCCGGAGATAGTCCTCGAGGAAGTCCACGTCGGCCTCGGTGACAAACTCGGGGATCTCCTCGCTGTCCGAGGCCCGGCCAAAAGTCATCAGATTGACGATCCGGTGAATGAGCACGGTGGTCTTGCCGCTGCCCGCACCGGCCAAAAGCAGCAGCGGCCCCTGCGTCGTCAGCACAGCCCGCTGCTGCATCTCATTGAGTGAATCAAACCGCCGGGCGATGACAGCCCGCCGGGCAGCGAGAAAGCGCTGCTGGGTATCCTGGTTCATGGCGTTCTCCATCCTAGTATGATGGGACTATTTTAGTACATTTTTCGCCGTTTGTCACGCAGGAGTTTTGAGGCCCTCAGATATACTGCCGCAAGGTCTGGAGGGCCTTTTTCTCGATTCGGCTGACCTGGACCTGGGAGACGCCCAGGAGCTTGGCGATTTTATCCTGGGTCATGCCCCGGTAATAGCGCAGGGCGATGACGGTGCGATCCCGCTCTGGAAGCTTGGCCACGGCCTCTTTCAGGGCAATTTTCTCGATCAGCTGGTCCTCCATGGCGCCGTCGGTCAGGATGTGCTCCAGGGTGAAGCCCTCCTCCCCGCTCTCCCGCTGGATGGATTCGGTGGCGGCGGTGGCGGTCTCGGCGGCGGCGATTTCCTCCACGGTCAAGTCCAGGACCTCGGCCAACTCTGACAGGGTCGGCTCCCGGTTCCACTGGGCCGTCAGCCGGGCCCGGGTCTGCTTGATGGCCGCCGACCGCTCCTTCACCGACCGGCTGACCTTGACGGCCCCGTCATCCCGGAGAAAGCGGCGAATTTCTCCGGCAATCTTCGGCACGGCGTAGGTGGAAAACTGGGTGCCATACTGGAGATCAAAGCCGTCAATGGCCTTCAAAAACCCCAGGCATCCCAGCTGGTAGAGGTCGTCCGGCTCCACGCCCCGGCCAAAGTACCGGCGGGCAATGGACCAGACCAGCCCGGCATTCTCCACAACCAGCTGCTCCCGGGCGGCCTTGTCTCCCTGCTGGGCCATAGCCAGCAGCTCGGTCAAATCACCGCTCACGGCTTCGCGCCCCGCCGGAGGAGCTTGCGCTTCATATGTACCGTGGTGCCCTTGCCCAGGGTGGAGCTGACCTTTAAGTCGGTCATAAAGCTCTCCATGATCGTAAAGCCCATGCCGCTGCGGTCGGCCCCGCCGGTGGTGAACATGGGCTTGCGGGCCTCCTCCACATTCTCAATGCCCCGGCCCTTGTCCTTGATGACGATGTCCAGCACGTTCCCGGCCAGAATCCGGCAGCGGAGGGTGATGGTCCCGATGGCGTCCGGATAGCCGTGGACGATGGCGTTGGTCACGGCCTCGGAGACCGCGGTCTTGATATCCCCCAGCTCGTCCAGCGTCGGGTCCAGCTGGGCCGCGAAGCAGGCCACCGCCGCCCGGGCAAAGGCCTCGTTGATGGATTTGCTGGGGAACTCCAGCACCATCTGGTTTTCACACTTCATGGTTGACGTCTCTCCCTTCCAATTTGACAATGCGGTCGATCCCCGCCGCCCGCAGCACCTTCTCCGGCTGGGGCGGCACCTTGGTCAGCCGCAGATGGCCCCCCAGCTCCGTCATCCGCCGCAGCGTGTGGATGACAATGGCGATCCCGCTGGAATCCATAAAGGTCACGCCGCGAAAATCCAGCACGCAGTCCGTGGGCAGGTACTGCTCGATCTTCTCCGCCACCGTCCGCAGCGTGGCCTTGGCCCCGTGGTGGTCGATCTCCCCCTGGAGCGCGATGGTCAGCTGCTTGTCCTGCAAATAGCTGGTCATTTGCATGTTGATCCCTCCCAATGGATAAAAAATAGACACGCACAGAGGACTCCGTGCGTGTCTATTATAGATGGATTGGTTTGATTTTGCCGTCGAACCTCGGTCAAGCCTCGCCTTTGGTCTTATTTCTTCAGCCGGGCCTGGCTCTCCTGGAGCTGCTGCAGAAGGCTCTCGGCCTTGCTGAGCTTGTCGCGCTCGGCCTGGACCACGGCCTCGGGGGCCCGGGAGACAAAGTTCTCGTTGCTGAGCTTGCCCTTGAGACCGGCGATGTTCTTCTCCGCCTTCTCGATCTCCTTGGCCAGGCGCTGGAGCTCCTTCTCCACGTCCACCAGCTCGTTCATGGGCATGTAGAGGGCGGCGTCGGATGTGACGGCGCTGACCATGTCGGCATGGCCCTCAGGGGCGGTGTCGGAGACAAAGAGCTCGCTGGCATAGGCCAGCCGGGTGATAAAGGCCGCGCCCTGGCGGAAGATATCGCCCTTCTCGGTGACCACGTACAGGTGGCTCTTTCTCGACGGCGGCACATTCAGGTCGGCCCGGCGATTGCGGACGGCCCGGATGGCGTTCATGACGCTCTCCATGGCGGCCTCCTCGGCGGGGAAGGCCAGCTCATCGCGGCAGACCGGCCACTGGGCCTTCATCAGGAAATCGCCCTCGTGGGGAATGGCCTGCCAGATCTCCTCGGTGATAAAGGGCATAAAGGGATGGAGCAGGCGGAGAATCTGGTCCAGCACATAGACCAGCACCTGCTGGGCCACGGTCTTGCTGGCCTCATCCTCGCCGTAGAGCCGGGCCTTGGTCAGCTCGATATACCAGTCGCAGTAGGTGTCCCAGATAAAGTCGTAGACCTTGGCCGAGGCCACGCCCAGCTCGTAGCTGTCCAGATTCTCGGTGACCTCGCGGATCAGCGTATTGAGCCGGGAGAGGACCCACTTGTCTTCGATCTCCAGCTTACCGAGGTCCGGCAGCCCGGCCTGGTCGATGGTCAGGTTCATCAGCACGTAGCGGCTGGCGTTCCAGATCTTATTGGCAAAGTTCCGCATGGCCTCGCACTTCTCCACGTAGAAGCGCATGTCGTTGCCGGGGCTGTTGCCGGTAATCAGGTTGAAGCGCAATGCATCGGCGCCGTATTTCTCAGCCATCTCCAGGGGATCGATGCCGTTGCCCAGGGACTTGGACATTTTGCGGCCCTTGTCGTCCCGGACCAGGCCGTGGATAAAGACCGTATGGAAGGGCTCCTTCTGCATCTGCTCCATGCCGGAGAAGATCATCCGGGCCACCCAGAAGAAGATGATATCATAGCCGGTGACCATGACGCTGGTGGGATACCAATAGCTGAGATCCTGGGTCTTCTCCGGCCAGCCCAGGGTGGAGAAGGGCCACAGGGCCGAGGAGAACCAGGTGTCCAGCACGTCCTCCTCCCGGGTCAGATGGGTGCAGCCGCACTTCTCGCAGACCGTGGGGTCCTCCCGGGAGACGTTGATATGGCCGCACTCGTCGCAGTACCAGGCGGGAATCTGATGGCCCCACCAGAGCTGCCGGGAAATGCACCAGTCGTGGACGTTCTCCATCCAGTTGGTATAGGTCTTGCTGAACCGCTCGGGCACGAACTTGATCCGGCCGTCCCGGACCACCTCCAGCGCCGCCTTGGCCAGAGGCTCCATCTTCACAAACCACTGGGCGGAGATCAGGGGCTCCACGTCGTTGTGGCAGCGGTAGCAGGCGCCCACGTTGTGGGAGTAGTCCTCCACCTTTTCCAGGAGGCCCAGGGCTTCCAGGTCGGCCACCACGGCCTTGCGGGCCTCGTAGCGGTCCATGCCGCAGTACTTGCCGCCGTTTTCATTGATGGTGCCGTCGTCGTTGAGGACGCGGATGGTCTGGAGATTGTGCCTGAGACCCACCTCGAAGTCGTTGGGGTCGTGGGCCGGGGTCATCTTGACGCAGCCGGTGCCGAAGTCCATCTCCACGTACTCGTCGGCCACAATGGGGATCTCCCGGTCCATCAGCGGCAGGATGCAGGTCTTCCCCACCAGGTCCTTGTAGCGCTCGTCGGCGGGGTTCACGGCCACGCCGGTATCGCCCATCATGGTCTCGGGCCGGGTGGTGGCCACCACCAGATACCGGCCGGAGCCGTCGGCCAGCGGATAGCGCAGATGCCACAGATGGCCGGGCTTATCGGAGTACTCCACCTCGGCGTCGGAGAGGGCCGTCAGGCAGTGGGGGCACCAGTTGATGATACGGCTGCCCTTGTAGATCAGACCCTTGTCGTAGAGCTCGCAGAAGGTCTCCCGGACGGCCTTGGAGCAGCCCTCGTCCATGGTGAAGCGGCTGCGGCTCCAGTCGCAGGAAGCGCCCAGCTTCATCTGCTGCTTGACGATCCGGTCGCCGTATTTCTTCTTCCAGTCCCAGACCCGCTCCAGGAATTTCTCCCGGCCCAGGTCATAGCGGGTCAGGCCCTCCTCGTTGCGGAGCGTCTCCTCCACCTTGATCTGGGTGGCGATGCCCGCGTGGTCGGTGCCGGGCAGCCAGAGGGCGGCATAGCCCTGCATCCGCTTAAAGCGGGTCAGAATGTCCTGGAGGGTGGCGTCCAGGGCGTGGCCCATGTGGAGCTGGCCGGTGACGTTCGGCGGCGGCATGACGATGGAGAAGGGCGTCTTCTCCGGGTCCGGCTCGGCGCGGAAGCAGTCGTGGTCCAGCCAGGTCTGGTAGATCTGATCCTCGACCACCTTCGGGTCGTAGGTCTTGGGCAATTCGCGTGCCATGTGATTCACTCCTATAAAAACATTGATTTAACGGTGTAAAGAGGCCGTACCGGAACAAAAAACGCCCCGAGCCAAGGCTCAGGGCGGAATCATCCGTGGTACCACCTGAATTCCCGCGGATGGCGGGCACTCATGCCCCGGTATCGGGGGGCGCACCGGCCGGCTCGTCACCGGCTGCTCCGAGGCGACCTTCAAAGGCTGGGACGAAGGCTTGCACCGGCCGCCTTCTCTCTGGGACCCAGGGAACTTCTACTCTTCCTCTTCGTTGCATTGTCTATTGGATCATAGCTGATTTTTTCCCGTTTGTCAACGGGCATTAGACGTCCTCGATGATGGGCGAGGCCTTGGGCTGCTGGGGATTGACCACGGCCTGGAAGGACTTGCGGGACTGGCGGATCTCCTCCAGGGCGGTGGAGATGGCGCTTTCGGTCCGGCTCAGGGCGTCGTCCACGAACTCGTTGGTGACCTGCTTCAGATCCTTGATCTTCTGCTGGGCGTTCTTAATCATGGTATCGGCTTCCTGCTGGGCCATGGTATAGACTTCTTCCTGGCTCATCATCTGGCGGGCGCGCTGCTCGGCCTGCTTGAGGATGCGCTCGGCCTCGTGCTTGGCGTTGGTGATGACCTCGTTGCGGGATTCCACAATGGTCTTGGCCTGCTTGAGCTCGCCGGGGAGCTGATTGCTGATCTCGTCCAGCAGGTCCAGCACCTTGTCCCGCTCCAGGACGCACTTCTCCGCGCCCAGGGGCAGACTCCAGGCGTCCTGCACCATTTCGTAGAGGCTGCTGATAATCTCTTCAATTCGATTGGCCATGGTAGACCCTCCTTAAGTTCGTTCTTGGATTCTGGCAAGAAAATCCGGAATTATCTCCCGGGGCAGGAAGTCCGACAGGTCCACCTGATAGTGCCCCATTTCCTTGACGACACTGGAGCTCAGATACATAAACTGATGCTCCGCCGTCAAAAACATCGTGTCCAGGCCGGGATTGAGTTTATGGTTGATAATGGCCATCTGGAACTCCCGCTCAAAGTCCGACATGGCGCGCAGGCCTTTGATGATGACCCGGGCGTTTCGCTCCCTGGCATAGTCCGCCAGCAGTGCGTCGGAGGAATCCACCTCCACATTTTCCATGTCCTTGGTGACGCGGCGAATCATCTCCACCCGCTCTTCCAGCGTGAATATGGGATGCTTGTCTCCGTTGACCATGACGCAGACGATGAGCTTGTCAAAGCTCTTGACCGCCCGAGCAATGATATTGAGATGTCCGTTGGTGATGGGATCAAAGCTGCCGGGATAAATTGCGATGCTCATGGCGTTCATCCTTTGCGAAAGAGGGTGATCCAGGTCTTGCCGTAGCGGTAGTCCTTGCCGCGGACGAGACCCGGGAAGGTCCCCTCCAGCTGCTTTTCCGCCGGTCTTTCGCAGATTATTATACCACGGTCGGATAGAATGTCAATTTCCGTGATGGATTTTAATGCATTTTCTAAAAATTCTTTCCTGTAGGGCGGGTCCAAAAAGATCAAATCGAAGGTCTTCCGGCACGTTTGGAGGTAGGAGAGGAAATCCCCCTGGACCACCTGGGCCTGCTCGGAAAGCCGGGTGCGCCGGAGATTTTCCCGGACCAGGTCACAGGCGTCCCGCCGCTCGTCCACAAAGACGGCCTCCCGGGCCCCGCGGCTCAGAGCCTCAATGCCCATCTGGCCGGTCCCGGCGAAGAGGTCCAAAACCCGGCTCCCCTCCACCTCAAACTGGATGACGGAGAAGACCGCCTCCTTGACCCGCTCGCTGGTGGGCCGGGTCAGAAGGCCCTCCGGTGTCTTCAGCCGGACGCCCCGGGCTGATCCTGTAATGACTCGCATGGCGCTTCCCCTTCCTGTTGATGAAAATAGTCGTATACCGCCTGGGCCGGTCCCCGGGGCAGCACCTGCTCCAGGGCCGTCAGGTCGGC
Source organism: Candidatus Avoscillospira stercorigallinarum (assembly GCA_018713205.1). GTDB lineage: Bacteria > Bacillota > Clostridia > Oscillospirales > Oscillospiraceae > Avoscillospira > Avoscillospira stercorigallinarum. The sequence continues at coordinate 18,359 of DVFN01000004.1, forward strand.
CTTCCCGATGGCGGCCACGGTCCGGAACTGCTTGAGCAGCGCCTTCTTCCGGGCCGGTCCCACGCCGGGAATTTGATCGAGCACCGATTCGCGCATATGGCGGCTCCGCAGAAGCCGGTGATAGGTAATGGCGAAGCGGTGGGTCTCCTCCTGGATCTGTCCGATGAGCGCATAGACCGGCGGGAAGGTCTGAATGCCGATCTCGCTGCCGTCGGCGCGGATCAGGGCCCGGGTCCGGTGGCGGTCGTCCTTGACCATGCCGAAGACAGGGAACGAGAGGCCCAGCTCCTGTAGGACCGCCTCGGCCGTCTGGGCGTGGACCATGCCGCCGTCGATCAGCAGCAGGTCCGGCGGCGTCTCAAAGCCCGGCGATGCCTCCAGGTAGCGGGTAAACCGCCGCTCCAGCACCTGACGCATGGAGCCGTAGTCGTCTTGCCCGGCCATATCCCGAAGCTTGAAGCGCTTATAGTCCTTCTTGGAGGGCTTGCCCTGGACGAAGACCACCATGGACGCCACGATATCGGTCCCGGCGGTGTTGGAAATGTCATAGGACTCCATCCGGTCCAGGGGCCCGGACAGGCCCAGCAGCGTCCGCAGCTGCTCCAGGGTGCCGGACCGCTTCTCCTCCCGGGAGGTCAGGCGCTCCGCCTCCTCCCGGGCGTTCTTGGCGGCCAGCTCCGCCAGCCGCACGCCGTCGCCCCGCTGGGGCACCCGGATATGGACCTTTTTATGGTAGGTCTCCTGCAAAAGCTGGGCAAACAGCGCCGCGTCCTCCATCTCCCCCGGCAGCAGAATCTCCTTGGGCACGCAGTTGCGGGCCAGATAGTACTGCTTGACCAGGGTGGAGACGGCCTCGTCGGCGCTGTCGGAGGCCGGGACGATCTCGTAGTCCTTGTCCAGCAGGCTGCCGTCCACATAGTGGAGCACAGCGAAGCAGCCCTTGGCCGTGTTCTGCCAGTAGCCGATGACATCGGTGTGGGCCATGGTCCCGGCTGTGACCAGCTGCTTTTTGCCCAGATTCTCGATGGCCAGCAGCCGGTCCCGCAGCAGCGCCGCCCGCTCGAATTCCAAGGCCTCGGCAGCTTCCTCCATCTGGCGGCGCAGGTCCTGGGCCACGGTCTGGTACTTGCCCCGCAGCAGCAGGATCACCTGGTCCATGACGGCCCGGTAGGCCTGGGGCGATTTCCCGGGCTGGCACCAGCCGTCGCAGTTGTTCATATGGTAGTTGAGGCAGGGCCGGTCCTTGCCGATGTCCCGGGGAAAGACCTTGCTGCACCCCGGCAGATGGAACGTGAGCCGGAGGGCGTCGATCAGCTCTTTGGTGACCGCCCGGCCGCCGTAGGGTCCGAAGTAATCCGCCCCGTCGCCGGTGACCTTGCTGACCAGCTCCATCACCGGATAGTCTGCCCGCCGGTCGATGCGCAGATACGGGTAGCCCTTGTCATCCTTTAAGAGAATATTGTACTTGGGCATGTGCCGCTTGATCAGCGAACACTCCAGCACCAGCGCCTCAAACTCGCTGGCAGCCACGATGACGTCAAAGTGATCGATCTGCGAGACCATGCGCCGGGTCTTGGAGGTATGGGACGCCGAATCCTGGAAGTACTGGCTGACCCGATTGCGGAGCTTCTTGGCCTTGCCCACATAGATGACCGTGTTGGTCTTGTCCTGCATCAGATAGACGCCCGGCTCCAGGGGCAGCGTATGGGCCTTGTCCTTGAGTTCGTCAAACGTCATGGCACACCTCAGACAGTTGAAACAGTTCCGTTTTCATACCTTTAGGGCGTTCAGGCAACGCCGGAAAAATGGCAAGAAAAACTGCCCCGAAACATCCATGTTCGAGGCAGTTGGTTTTTAGAAGATTTCTTTGGCCAGCATTTCGGTCAAGGTGTTCACGGCCTCTTCCTCGTCGGGACCTTCGGCAATCAGGCTGATCCGTGTTCCCTTCGTAATGCCCATGGAGAGCACACCCAACAGACTCTTTGCGTTAATGCGGCGGTCCTCCACTTCGATCCAGATGCTGGACTTGAACTCGTTGGCTTTTTGGATAAAGTAGGTTGCCTGCCGGTTGTAGAGGCCGGACTCGCACTTCACAATTGATTGCTGCATATACATAGCATGACACTCCTTATCGCAAGCTTGTGTCTTTATTTTAGCAAATTTTATAAAAATGTCAATGCCGATTATGCGAATTCGACGATCGTGACCCCGTCTTCGCCTTCCCCGAAAGCGCCCAGGCGGAACCGCTTGACATATTTGGATTTCCGAAGCTCCTGGTGGACCGCGGTCCGCAGCGCACCGGTGCCCTTGCCGTGGATGATCCGCACCGACGGGAGATTGGCGAGATAGGCGTTATCCAGGAAAATCCCCAGCACGCCCTGCATTTCGTCGGTGGTCATGCCCCGGATATCCAGCTCTGGGCTGGCGGTCTTCATGCGCAGCTCCCGCTTGCTCCGGTCGATAATCTTCTTGGCGCTCTGGTTGGGCTCATGCTCCAGCAGATAGACCTCGTCGGGCTTGGCGTTGATCTTCATAATGCCGGCCTGGAGCTGGTAGGAGCCGTCCTTGTTGATGGCCAGCACCGTGGCCTTGGACCCGAGCTTCAGGAGCTCCACGGTGTCCCCCACCCGGATGGCCCGGCTGGGCGCGGGGCGCTGGGGCTGGACCTTCTCCCCGGCCAGCTTGCCCTCGGCCTCGTTGAGGGCCCGGCGAAGCTCCGCCTGGCGGAGATTGACGCCCTGGGCGTCGGCGGTGTCCTTGAGCTGCTTGCGCATCTGCCGCAGCTCCTCGGAGACCTCGTTGGCGGTGCGGCGGGCGTCGTCGATGATATGCTGGGCCTCCTGGCGGGCCTTGGCCACGGCCTTCTCCCGCTCCTTCTTGATCTCCTGGAAGTATTCCTCCGACTGCTTCTGCCGCTTCTCGGTCTCCAGCCGCAATGCCTCGGCCTCGGCCCGGGCGGCCTCCATGGCCTGGCGCTGCTGCTCCAGCTGGTTGAGAACGTCCTCGAAGCTGGCGTCGTTCTCGCTGACCAGGTTGGAGGCCTCGGTGAGAATCTGCTCCGGCAGGCCCAGCTTCCGGGAGATGGCGAAGGCGTTGGACTTGCCCGGCACGCCGATCAGCAGCCGGTAGGTGGGCTGCAGGGTCTCCACGCTGAACTCGCAGGAGGCGTTGATGACGCCCTTGGTGCGCATGGCAAAGAGCTTCAGCTCGGCATAGTGGGTCGTGGCGGCCACATTGGCCCCCAGGGCCCGGCAGTGCTGAATCAGCGCGATGGCCAACGCCGCGCCCTCGGCCGGGTCGGTGCCCGCGCCCAGCTCGTCGAAGAGGACCAGGGAATGATCGTCACACTGGCCGATGATCTCTACAATATTCTTCATATGGGCCGAGAAGGTGGAGAGGGACTGCTCGATGGACTGCTCGTCGCCGATGTCGGCCAGCACCCGCTCATAGATGGAGATGCAGCTGCCGTCGTCGGCGGGGACGTGGAGGCCGCACTGGGCCATCAACGTCAGCAGGCCCATGGTCTTGAGGGTGACGGTCTTGCCGCCGGTATTGGGGCCAGTGATAACCATGGTGTCGAAGTCCTCGCCCAGGCGGACCGAGATGGGCACCACCGTCTTTTTGTCAATCAGCGGATGCCGGGCGTTTTTCAGATTGAGCCGCCCGTCGGTGCGGATCTCCGGGGCGGAGGCCTTCATCTGGAAGGAGAGCCGGGCCCGGGCAAAGATCACGTCCAGCGCCACCAGGACGGCGAAGTTCTGGTTGATATGCTCCTGATAGGACGCCGCTTCGGCGGAGAGCTCGGCCAGAATCCGCTCGATCTCCTTGCGCTCCTGGGCGAAGAGCTCCCGCAGGGCGTTGTTGGCATTGACAGCCTGCATGGGCTCGATAAAGAAGGTGCTGCCCGAGGCCGATACGTCGTGAACCAGACCGGGAATAGCGGACTTGCACTCGCTCTTCACCGGCACCACGAACCGGTCGGACCGGATGGTGATAATCGGCTCCCGCAGGTACTTGGCATAGGTGGGCGAGGAGATGATCTTTTGCAGGGACTCCCGCACCGAGGCGCTCTTGACGCGGATATGGCGGCGAATGTCGGCCAGCTCGGGGCTGGCGGCGTCGGCGATTTCCTCCTCGGAGATAATGGCGTGGTCGATCTTCTCCTCCAGGTACTTATTGGCCGTCAGCTGGAGAAAGAAGGGGTCCAGCACCGTGGAGACCGAATCGGTCTCGGCGTAGTTCTTCACCTGCCGGGCGCAGCGAAGCACCGCGGCGATTTTCAGCAGCTCCCCGGCGGAGAGGCTGCCGCCCCGGTCGGCCCGGAGCAGGGCGTCACTGACGTCCTTGGCGCCGGACAGGGAGGGCGAACCCTTTAGGGTGATGAGATGGCAGGCGGCGCTGGTCTGGGCCTGGAGCAGACGGACCTCGTCCAGGTCCGTCTCCGGCCGGATGGCCCGGCACCGTTCCTTGCCGTCGGCGCTGGCAGCCTGCCCTGCCAGCAGTTCCAGCACCGCGGGCAGTTCCAGCTTTTCAATGGATTTATCGGATAATGTACGCATGGTCATATTCCTTGTGATATAAGATAAAAAAAGAATTACGGAATTTGGAGAAGCAGGGATTTGTAAAAGTCCAGGGTAAAAAAGCCCCGCTCCAGCTGAGTCAGGAGATAGGTCTCGGCGATATCGGAGAGCTCCTTTTGGGCGCTCTCCCCGATCTGAAACGCGAAGACCCGCTTAGGCGGGCAGGACGCCAGATACCGCAGGGCGGCGAGACTGCCGGGACTCAGGGGCAGCCGGAGGCCGGTATCGTCGCCGGGGCAGGCGGCGCAGCTCAGAAAGCCGCCGCTGACGTGAAACCGGTCGGGGTTCTCGCTGCCGCAGGACACGCACCCCTCCAGCATGGGCGTATAGCCCGCGATGCAGGCGGCCCGGAATTCAAAGGCCGCCTTGATTTTCCGGGAATCCGGGTCCGGGCGGCTCAGGGCCGCCAGGGCGTTGAGGGTCAGCGACAGCAGCGCCTCGTCCGGGTCCTCCTCCCGGGAGAGGACCTCGGCCACCTGGGCGAAGTAGGAGGCCAGCGCCAGCCGCTCGATGTCCTGCCGCAGAGGCAGAAACAGCTCCTGGGCCACGGCCTCGTCCACCACCAGGGAATTGCGGTTTTCAAAGAGCGTAAACTCCGAATAGGCCAGGAGCTGGCAGCCGCTCTTCAGGCGGCTGGAGCGGCTGCGAACGCCCCGGGCCCGGACGGTCAGCTTGCCCCGGTCCCGGGTCAGCACCGTCAGCAGCTTGTCCGCGTCCTTATATTCGACCTCCCGGAGCACCAGGCCCAGGGTTTTCGTGTACATCCTCCTCGGCCTCCTTCCGGGCGTTCTGAAATTCGAGATAGGCGGCCGGGTCGCCGCTCAGCAAAAACCTTCTCCAATAGTCCTGCAAATCCATGACGCATCCTCCTTCGGCGGCTTTCTCCTAGAATTTGCGTCACGGCGGCGGTTATGCCTGCAAAAGTTTGACAGGCAGGGCCGGGAAATCTTAGGCAGCACCGCACAATTTGGCAAGAGCATTCGGCCAAAGATTTTGCCTCATACGAAAGTTATAAAAGGGCGGGAATACTGTATGTATTTCCCCCTTTTATAACTGCACGGATGGGGCAAAAGATTGGGCG
>DVFN01000018.1 GCA_018713205.1 Candidatus Avoscillospira stercorigallinarum
AGAGCAGCGGGGAATGTGTGCAAGGGGTTAAGACCCCTGAAGGTGAATTGCCCGAAGGGCAAGAGAAGCTGGCCTGGGCCATGCGCGTTCAATCAACACGTATTTTTAAACTTTTTCCAAAAGTTTAAAAATACGCACAGCGTGGCGAAAAGACTTTTTCGACACGCTGAGGGGCGGCCTTTATGGCCGCCCGGTCCCGGATTCCGATTCGCGCCTGGATTCGCCGGTTCCGGGCGGCTCGCCCCCCGCTTCCCTATTCCGTGTCGGTGCGCATGAGCAGCGCCAAATCGTCGGCCACGTAGGAGGAGGCCGGGACGCTGAGGTCGTACTGGACCCACTTGCCCTTGTCGGGGAGGCGGGGGCTGTGGACGGCCTCGCCCAGGCGGCGGAGCGTCAGCGGTACGCCGCAATTCCGCTGGTGCTGGCGCTCCAGGGCCAGCAAAATCTCCCGGGTGTTCTCCAGGGCCGTCCGGGACAGGCGCTGGATTCCCGCCGGGGTGGCGTCGTAGATGTACTTGGGATAGTAGTAGGGCAAAATCATATTGATCGACGGCAGCAGCTGCTCGGTCTTCCCGCCGCCCAGGACGCTGTCGCCGCCCAGGAAGGGGGTCAGGCCGCTCTCGGTGAACCAGTAGTGCAGGTTGGGGATAAAATATTCGCAGTCCACCCGGCGGCCCTGGAGCGTCATCAGGTCGTGGCCCCGGCCGGACATGATGCCCACCAGGATGCAGCGGATGTCCATGCCCGCCTCCTTGAAGAGGGGGTCCAGGTTGTCCATGCGGTAGCCCTTGTGCAGCAGGTCGTCCACCAGCAGCACCGGCCGCCGGAAGGACTTGATGGTCCGGATCTGGTTGCGGAGGGTACTGTAGCCGGGGTACTCCTCCACGGTGAAATGGGCGATATCCCGGTCGTAGACCTTTTCCACGTGGAGGGCCTTGGTGACGGTATTGGGGACGATGGCGTCGGAGAGGATCTTGCCGTAGGGGACGCACATCAGGCTGCCCAGCCGGCGGACGCCCTTGGGCACATCCAGGACCTTGTTGTGCTGCTGGACCTTATTGAGCAGCGCCTGGTTGAGGGTCTCGGCGTCGAAGGTCAGCACCAGGGCCCCGGGGAACAGGCCGGTCAGCGCCCGGCGGAGCTTGGGACGGCTCTCCTCCACCACCCGGCGGACCTCGGGATCATCCCGATGGGGCGGCTTGAGCGAGAGATACATGTCCTGAATCAGCACCATCGGGTCCCGCATATCCACGTAATAGAGGCCGGTGCTGTGGGGAATCGGCGCGAAGCCCAGCTGCTCCAGGGCCTCAAGGAGGGCGGGCCGGTCCTTCTCCAGGCGGCAGAGGGCATAGGTGTGGTCGGCGGTCAGGCTCCGGGCCAGGAGCTCATTGACCACCCGGCGGCAGATTTCGCTCTGGTCCCCGCCCTCGCAGCGAACCGCGTCCAGCACCAGAATCCGGCCCGAGGTGTGGCGGCGGACGAAGGAGGCCGTCTCGATATCCTCCACCACCTCGTAGAGCTCCGAGGGGCCCGCCGTGTGGCCGCAGGCCCAGCCCAGCAGCCGGTCGCCCTGGCGGGCATAGAGGCCCACGGCCCGGGGGTCCCGGCCGGTCAGGCAGTAGCGCAGCTCCGCGGGCATGGTTCCGGCGGAGTAGCGCCGGTAGTAGAGGTCCCGGGGCTTCAGGACCTGCTTGAACTGAGGCGACCGGAGATAGAGGCCGTATTCGTAGATATAGGACTGGGCCACCGGGTCCACCAGCATGGAGATATCCATATCCTTGTCCACATACTCGCGGATGCGGGTGGAGGAGACGGTCTCATAGTAGGACGGCAGGGACAGCTCCAGGAGCTTCCCGTGGAGGATCGACGAGAGGGGCTCGCCGCCCTGCTGCTCCTCCCGGTGGAAGATCACGTGGTTGTAGAAGGCGGCGGAGCCCGGCGTCTCGGACTGGTAGGCCGAGGCGTGGCGGATGACGTCGCTGCCGGCCACCAGGTAGAGCTCCCGGCCGGGGAACAGGTCCGAGAGGGTCTTCAGATCCTCGGGGGAGGCGATATTCACAGGGATCTCGTCGGGGAAGAGGTAAACGTGCCACAGGCCCGCCACGGACATGCTGACGATTCGCCGCCGCCGGAGCCGGGCCAGGGTCCGTTTGCTCCAGGAGAACTCGTCGATGGCCAGATAGACCTCGAAGCCCCGGGCGCGGATTTCCTCGACGATTCGCTTGTGCCCGGCGGAGAAGGGATCGAAGGTGCCGGGGAAGAAGGCTGCGGGCTCCAGGGGCGGGTCCGGGAAGGGGCCCAGCTCCACCTCGCAGGCCACCAGGAGGCGGTAGAGGTGGTTGAGCATGGCCGCCCGGTTGAAGAAGGTCAGGCGGTTTTTCCGCTTCTCCATCAGCAGGCACAGGAGCTTTTTATGGAGCCGCAGCAAATAATTCCGCCGGATTTCCAGGGGAATGGCGTCGCTGGACAGGACGTCCCGGCAGAGCGCCGTCAGCGTGGTCTGGTGAATGGAGTCCTTATAGTGGGCCACGCCGGTGGTCAGCAGGCCCAGGGCCCGGTCCACCGTGGCGGGATCGTCTCGGAGAATGGTCAGCACCGCGCCCAGGGTATAGCCCGCGGCCCGGGCCGACCGCTCCACGCCGGAGCGGATCATCTCCTCCAGGAAGCTCATGCCCTCTTCAAATTCCTTGCCCGGCAGGGTGCACAGGAGCTTGCCCAGGAAGGGCGGGATAAAGCGGGACACCTGGTCCCGGCCATTCTCCAGCTCCCGCAGCAGGTCCACCGCAATTTCGTTGCGCTGATCCACGGTCAGATGCTTGGCGATCAGCAGCAGGCCCTTGCCCGCGTACTCCCGGACCGGCAGATGCTCGCTGACCGACAGGAGGTTCGAGAGGTGCATGGCTGTGTGGAAGGCGCTGGCCGGATGGTGGACCGCGTCGTCGCAGAGGGCGTCGATATGGACGATTTTGACCATCCAATGGACGGCGTTTTTCAGGTTGTCCAGATAGAGCTGGGCCGGATTGACCGGGCGCTCCGTGAGGACCCGGGGGTCCAGCTTGTGGAGGATTCGCCCGGCCAGATAGGCCACGGCGAACTCCCCGTCCTGCCGGGCCTCCTGGAGCAGGGTCTCCAGCGGGGCGGGCAGCCGGTCCCCGGCCAGCGGCAGCAGGTGGTAGAGCGCTGTCAGGGCGGCAATACGGTGGTGCACCGGCCCCCGGCTCAGCGCCAGCAGCGGCTCGGCCGTCTGCTCCACCACTTCGGGCGTCAGGGCCCAGCAGGGGATATGACTCAGGGCATCGGCCAGGACAAACCGGTCCTCGCCGGTGGATTCCGTCAGCAGCCGCAGTACCGGCGCGGCCAGGGCCGGCCCTTCGGCGCGGTTGCAGTGCTCAAAGAGGCTGCCGGTGATGGCCTTGAGAGAGTTGGAAATGCGCTGGGCATGGCCGGCGGTGATCCGCCGGTCCGGGTGGAGGCACTGGAGGAGATAGCTCTCCCAGACCTCGGCGGACTTGTCCAGCACGGCCATCATGGCCGGCGCCAGGGCCGACTTGGGCGCCGCCTGGGGCAGCTCCTTGCGGTAGCTGGGGCCGGAGTTGGCCAGAATTTGCCCCATCAGCTCCGAGGCCCGGCGGCGGACGTCGCCCTCGTGGTGCATCAGCAGCTCATAGAGGAATTTCAGCGTCTTCTGCTTGCCGGCTCTGGTCATATAGGTGCTGTATTCGTCCAGCAGCCGCAGATACGTCCGCACCGAGGCCGTGGTCCGCTCGCCGCGGGCCTCCTCCAGCAGCCGGTCGAAGGACCGCTCGGCGGTGATGGTGTGCATCAGCCGGACGTTGCTCTCGAAGGTCATCCGGGCCAGGGCCGCTCGGGCCTCGGCAGAGGTCAGCAGCGCCGGGTCCTTGATGACGGTGGGGCCCAGCACGGCATCCTCCAGATCCGGCCCCACGCCGTTGTCCTTCAGAAACGCCTCGAAGTCCCGGAGCTTGCAGTAGACGGTCTCATACCGCCGCTGCTTTTCCGGCGTCATGTCGGCCAGCTTGGAGAAGATCATATCCCGGCTCTCGGCCAGGGAGTAGATGCCCATAATCTCCCTGCCGTTTTCCCGGTGGCCGCGGACGCGGAAGTCGGCGTAGATCAGCAGCAGCGACTCCATGGGCAGGTTCTCAAATTCCAGGTCCCAGGTGGAGTGGTTGGCGGCCACGTGGCCGATTTCCTCCAGGCCCTGGCCCTCCAGCCAGGTCCAGGTATAATAGTAGTGGAGATAGGCGATCCGCTTGAGGTCCGGGCCCCGGCAGCCCAGCTTGCCCACATCGTGGGCCAGACTGGCCGCCGACAGCAGCGGCAGATCCACCGGCAGTCCCGCCCTCCAGGCCAGAATGGCCGCGTGCAGCGCCACGTTATGGACGCCGATGATATGGGAAGCCGTGTCGAAGGGCATACACTCCCGGCCGATGCGCAGCGTCTCCATCAGGCGGGAGGACCGGACCAGGGTGCGGAACCGGCGGTATTCCTCGGCCACCCGGCTCTGGGTCACCGCCTCCCCGGGCACCTCCAGCAAATCGGTCATCGGATCAAAGGGGTAGCGCTCCCGGTCCAGCACCCAGGTCAGGGCCGGGAGATAGATCCGCTCGGCGGCTTCGGCCAAGGCCGGATCAAAGGACGCCTCCGGGTCCGGATAGAGTCCGGCGCAGAGATACCGGTAGCACCAGGGCAGAAAGCCCTCCGCGGGCTCCGGCGGCAGCAGCGGGGCGCAGACCGCCAGCACGCTCCGGCAGAGCACATCCCGCGGACCTCCCAGCAGCGCCTCCAATTCCGGCAGCAGCGGCAGCAGACGTTCGTCCATGTCACAACCTCCCCATTCCGCCCCGCGGGCGGATACTTGGAATTATTATACCGTCTTTTCCGGCAAATGACAACCAATTCCCGCCCGGCGCGGCAAGAAGCCCGGCTGAGACCATAAAAAAGACAAGCACCGTTCAGTGCTTGTCTTTTTGGCAGGGGATGAGGGATTCGAACCCCCGCAAACGGAGTCAGAGTCCGGTGTGCTACCGTTACACAAATCCCCTGTATTCTGTAGCGCCTCTCAAAAGGCATTTATTATTATACGCATTTTGCTCCAAATGTCAAGCAGTATTTTTTCATTCCGCCAAGTTTTTTCCGGCGGCGGGGCGACGCCCGCAAAAAGCCCCTTGACGCCCGGGACCGGCGGTCCGTGGGGCAGTCAAGGGGAAATGTACTCAGTCTTCGGTGTCCTGGCCGTATTTGCTGTAGGACACCACCACGCGGCGGCCGGGTTCGGTGCCGGTGGAATGGGTCGTGACGTCGGGGTGATCCTGGAGCGTCGCATGGATCACATGGCGCTCGTAGGCGTTCATGGGCTCCAGGGTGATGCTCCGGCGGTACTTGACCACCTTGCCCGCGACCTTGATGGCCAGACGGCGCAGGCTCTCTTCCCGCTTACGCCGGTAGTTCTCCGCGTCCACGTTGATCCGGGTCCGCTTGGAACTGTCGCGGTTGATGGCGTAGTTGGTCAGGTGCTGAATGGCGTCCAGGGTCTCGCCCCGGCGGCCGATCAGGAAGCCCAGATCGTCGCCCACCAGGTCCACCTGGTAGGTGTCGTTCTCGCCCAGATAGGCGTGGGGCACGGCGTCGGAGCCCATATGCTCCAGCAGGCCCTTGATAAAGGTCTCGATCCGCTCCTCCTTGGAGCCGGGAGCGGCGGGCTCATAGGTCTTCTGGACCTTGGGCTGCCGCTTTTCCCGCTTCTCCTGGGGCTTTTCCACGGGGCGGGCCTTCTCGGCGGGACGGGCGGTCTCGGCCTTCGGCTCCGCCTTGGGCTTGGGCGGGTTGATGGGGTTCAGGGGCTTGACGTCCATCCGGCTTTCAGCCTTCTTGGGCTTGCTGCGGGAGGCGGAGGACAGGGCCGGGGCGGGCCGAACCTCCTCATCGGGGACCTCGTAGGTCACCTTGACCTTGGCCGGGGCCGCGCCGATGCCCAAAAAGCCGGATCTGGGATTCTCCAACACCTCGACAGACACGCTGTCCCGATCCATCTTCAGCTCCCGCAGAGCCGCTTCGATGGCCAGGTCAATGGTCTTGCCGGTGGCGGTAATGAATTTTTCCATTTCCTAACTCCTTTTATTCGGCTTCGGTGGAATCAGGAGCCTTTCCCTTATAGCGGTTGGGGTCATAGGCCCGGCCGCGGCAATAGGGCCGGTCGGGGATACCCGAGGGGCACTTCTCGAAGTCGATGGCCTTCTGGGCCTCCAGGTCGATGCCGGCCTTCTTGGCGGCAAACTCCCGCTGGGCGGCCTCGCGCTCCTCGCGCTCTTTGCGCTCCTGCTTTTTCTTGCTGGTGTTTTCGGTAATACCGTCGGGATTGGCAGCCCGGCGCTCGGCCCGGATGCGCTCCTTCTCGGCCTCCTCGGCGGCCATTCTGGCGGCCTTCTCCCGGCGGATCTCATCCTCGGCGGCGTAGATCTTCCGGTACCGGACCGTGAGAACGGAGTCGATCACCAGGCTGAACACCGACTGGGCAATCCAGTACACAGTGACGGCGGCCGGCATGGCGAAGCCGATCCACACCGAGATCAGGGGCATAATATAGAGCATGGTGTTCATGGACTGGGTCATCTTGGCCGCTTCTTTGTCCTTTTCACCCTTGTCGTTGGTGGCCACGGAGTTGTTGAGCTTCTGGCTCACCCACATGCTCAGCACGTTGGAGCCGCCGGAGATAATCGGCAGCAGGAAGCCGCCGATGGAATTCCAGTCGGTCAGCGCCCAGAACTTCCAGCTGGGGATCTGGGAAAGGTTGATGCCCAGGAAGGAGAAGTCGATGGTCTGGAGGCTGTCGGCGGTGAGGCTGGGGATCTTTTCCAGAATCTCCTGGAGGTACTCGCCGATATGGGAGGCGGCCAGGAGCTGGTGGAAGTAGGTGTTGGAGCCCAGGTCCACATGGGCCTTGATGACCTCCACGATCTGGGAGGCCGTCTCGGCGGGAATGTGCATCATATAGGTGATGGGCTCGCGGATGACATAGTACAGAGGCCAGAGGATCAGCAGGGGGATAAAGGCCCACAGGCAGCCGCCGGTGGTGGAGACGCCCTCTTCCTTATAAAGGGCCATGAGCTCCTGCTGGTATTTGGCCTTGTCATCGGCGTACTTGGCCTCAAGCGCCTTCTGGAGGGGGGCGATGCGGGACATCTTCAGCATGCTCTTCTTGCTCTTGGCGTTCATCGGCAGCAGAACCAGCTTGACGATGAGAGAGAAGAGGATCAGCGCAAGGCCGTAATTGGCGGTGAACTGGTAGAGCCAGTCCAGCAGATATCCGAAGGGGACGCGAATGATATCGCTGATGTTCATTGATGTTCCTCCATTGCGGGGAAATTATGCTAGGGAACTGGGTCGTAGGGACACTGGTGGTTGAAGGGATTGCACCGCGCCAGCCGCTTCACGGTCAGCCAGCCGCCCTTGACCGCGCCGTACTTCTCAATCGCCTCCAGCGCGTATTGAGAGCAGGTGGGGGTGAACCGGCACCGGGGCGGAAAAAAGGGCGAGATACCCCGCTGATAAAATCGGATCAGCTTAAGAAGGACGCGCTTCGCCATGCGAACCCTCTTCCCGCAGGAGCCCCAGCTTTTTGGCCAGGGAGAGAAACGACCGCTCCAACGTGCGGTAATCTGCCTGCACGGCCCGGGACCGGGCCACGACCACAAGATCCCACCCCGGCTGGAAGGACGCCTCATGGAGGCGGTAGATCTCCCGCAGGCGGCGGCGGATGCGATTGCGCACCACGGCATGGCCCAGCTTCGTACTGACCGTGAGCCCGACCCGGTTTTCAGCCGAGCCGCTGCGGCGGCAGTAGAGCACCAGATAGCCGTTGGCGGCGGAGCGCCCCTTGTGATACAGGCGGCGAAACAGGTGACTTTGTTTCAGAGATTTGGAAAACTGCATCCTGACCTCCGATAAACCGACGGGGCGAACAGAAAAAAGTTTCCATCCACCCCGTAGCTGATCAAATTTTGGCGGTATACGCGGCCCCCAACCTTAGGCGGACAGCTTGGCTCTGCCCTTGGCACGGCGGCGAGCCAGGACCTTGCGGCCGTTGGCGGTAGCCATTCTCTTGCGGAAGCCATGAACCTTGGAACGATGGCGCTTCTTGGGCTGATAGGTACGCAGCATGGGTGTACACCTCCTAAAAAATATGCTCAGCAGCTGCCGAAGGCAGCAGTAGCTTGTAATTCCAGGCGTACCCAAAGGATACGCACGAAGTATTATAGCAAGTTTCACCCCCGCATGTCAACAGAAATCTTTCCAAATCCGGGGGAAAACAGGGATTTGACCGGAAGTTTTTTTCGGAGCCCGTAGCATTTTGCCCCGCGCCCGTTTCCCGGCCGCGCATCCGGCCCATTCCCCCGGCCATTTACGGGCGGTTCACCCCCAAAAAGAGGCTGTCATAAAATAGAGGCCGCCCGAACCGGCTCCCGACTTCCGCCGGGGTTTGATGGGCCCGCCACCCCCCGGGTCCGAGGCACTCCGCCGGCCGCATACGCCTCCGTCCACACCGTAGGGGCGGATTTTATATCCGCCCGAAACCAGGTTCGATATATCCCGGGCCCCGGTGGTTGCGGGAACTGGGCTCGGACGCGCCATGCACGCCCCTACGGGGTGTGCGTTCGCCGATGGTGCATTCGACACGTCGGTGCGCACGGGCGGATATAAAATCCGCCCCTACAGACCCGCTCTCGGTTTTCCCGTAGGGGCGGCCTGTATGGCCGCCCGAACCGGCTCCCGACTTCCGCCGGGGTTTGATGGGCCCGCCACCCCCGGGTCCGAGGCACTCCGCCGGCCGCATACGCCTCCGTCCGCCCCTACGGACCCGCCTCTGGTCTGCTCGCAGGCAGCGCAAAACGCACAGCTCCGCTTCGGGAGTTGTGCGTTTTGCCAGGGGCCGGCTCTTCCGGGGGTTCAGGCCTGCGGGCCGGACGGAGCGTCTTGCAGCACGTAGAGCCAGAAGTGGTAGACCACCTTGGCCAGAGAGTAGCGGCTGAGCTCCGGGTCGCTGTCCATAACGGTGAGCAGCTTGCCGCCGCTGCCCTGGATAATCAGGTGATTGTAGCACCAGTGGAGGGCGCGGCTCTCCTCGGCGGTGAACTCCGGGTGCTGGGCGGCCATTTCGGCCAGCAGGGCTTCGTCGTCCACGGCGTCGGAATAGCCCAGGGTCCGGGCGTAGTTGAGGATGGTCACACAGGCGTCGGACCGCAGCAGGGGCGTGTAGGACGACAGGCCCTGAATCGGGCGGCTGAGAATGCCCAGGTCCGCGGCCCACTTGACGCAGTTCAGGTACTTGCCGGTGATGGGACGGACGCTGCCCATATCCACCCAGGTATTGTCCATATTGGGCGATCCGGCCATGCGGTACAGCACGTCCAGCAGCTCCACATAGGTAGTCTTTACGTCATAGCCGAACTTGGTCTCGGAGATCGGGTCCATATAGCCGTTGCCCCAGAGATAGGTGATGGGGTCCAGGCTCTTGCCCTCGGGGATGTCGGTGAAGGGGACCTCGACGGACACCTGACCCTGCTCCTTGTCCTCGGTCTGAGCGGCCTCGGCGCCGTCGGGGAAGGCGTGGGCATAGTAGTCCTGATTGAGAATATCCAGCGACGCCTGGAACTGGTTCTGAATCACCGTCTGCCGCCGGAGGAGATCCGCCTCGTCGATTTCGTAGCCCTCGGTAAAGACCTCGGTGTCGCCGGTGGCGGCGTTGAAGCCATAGTCGGCGGTGACGAAGCTCTGGTCCGAGAGCACGGCCATGTCATAGGCCTGGGGCGAGAGAATGTCCCGTCCGGCCAGGAGCCGGGAGTCGTAGGGCAGGCCGAAGAGGTTCAGGATCGTCGGCAGGACGTCCACGGTGGAGCAGTAGGTATCGATCACCTGGGGCTCGATACCGGGGATGTAGCAGATAAAGCTGTTGCGGAACTTCTCAAAGGTCTCGTCCACCTCATGGCCCGCCAGTTCGCTGAACTGGTCGATGGTCAGGCCGTAGGGGTAGTGGTCGTTGGTCAGCACGATGACGGTCTTGTCGGCCACGCCGGCCTCCTCCAGCCGCTCCATCAGATAGGTCAGGGCCTTCTCCAGCTCGTTGTTGCAGGCGATGTAGGCCTGAACGGCCTCGGAGTAGGGCAGGTTCTCGGCCATGGCCTTATTTTCCAGGCTCATGGGGTTGTTCCAGTCATACTGGTAGTGGCCCGAGAAGGTCATATAGTAGGCGTGGAAGGGCTCGTCCTGGGAGAGGTAGTCGTCCACCGAGGCCTCCATCATCTCCAGGTCCGAGGACGGCCAGTTGATTTCGATGTCCAGGCCGTCGCCGGCGGACTGGAAGGTGTAGCCCATATTGGGGTGGGTGTCCCGGCGGGAGTAGTACTCACCGGAGTAGTCGTGATAGGCCCAGGTCTCATAGCCCTGGCTCCGGAACTCGTTGCCCAGGCAGAAGGGCAGATAGTTCTCCTGGGAGGCGAAGAAGCTGGCGGCGGCCTTGCTGCGGGACATGTCGGGGTAGTTGCCCATGCAGAAGGTGTACTCGCCGTTGGTGGTGTTGGAGCCGTAGGAGCCGAAGTAGTTCTCGAAGATCAGGCCGTTGGTGGAGAGCTGATAGAGGGTCGGCGTCCGCTCCGGATCGATGAGCTTGCTGGAGAAGGACTCGGCGCAGATGGTAATCAGGTTGTAGCCCTCCAGCATGCCGGTATAGTCGTTCTTCTCGGTGGGCTCCTCGGCGGCAAAGTAGCGGTCCAGGGCCTGGAGCGCTTCATTGGAGGTGGACTGCTCCAGGGCCTCGAAGTCCAGGTCCAGGACGTTGTATTGCTCCACGTCCAGGTCATAGTCCGGGGCGCCCAGAGAGATGGTCAGCTCGGCCTGCTCGGGGTCATCGGAGGGGAAGAGCATGTACTTGCACTCCAGCCGGGTGGTGGACAGGAGGCCGATATTATGGACGCTGACCTCGGTGCCGGTGGCCGGGGAGGTATAGAGGCCATAGACCGTGTAGGGGCCGTCGCCGCCGGCGGCCATGGCGCCCACCGTGCCCACATGGAGCAGGGCGAACACCGCCACGGCGATCACGGGCCGATACCATTTGAGCTGCGGCAGGGCGAAGCGGCCCTTGGCCGCCAGCACAATCACCGCCACGGTGGGGGCCATCAGGATCAGAATCATCGGCAGCGCCTGCCAGATGCCGTAGAGCATCTGAAAGAAGAAGTTGGTCACGGCGCCCGCGCCGGTAAAGAGCTGCATCAGGGCCATAAACTCGCCGAAGATGGAGTTATAGACCAATTGGATTTCAAAGTAGAAGGTCAGCGCGATCAGCAGCCCGGTCAGGGTCCACTTGCCCGCCTTGGGCGGCAGCGCCGAACAGACCGCAAAGAGCAGCGCGCCCACGCTCAGGGCGAAGAGGATCGGAAACACGATCCGCTCGTTGACCTGCCGGTAGATGCAGATATGCAGCGCCACCTCGAGATACACAGGAATAAACAATGCGACGGCCAGGGACAGCCATTCCCGGCCCGAAGAAAAGAACCGTTTGCTCATCATCCACGCCTCTTA
Organism: Candidatus Avoscillospira stercorigallinarum; assembly: GCA_018713205.1. GTDB lineage: Bacteria > Bacillota > Clostridia > Oscillospirales > Oscillospiraceae > Avoscillospira > Avoscillospira stercorigallinarum. Next base: position 11,596 of record DVFN01000018.1, read on the forward strand.
CTGCAAAAGTATTAGGGCATCACCGCACAATTGTGTCTGCGGCCTTCGCCCAATCTTTTGCCCCATCCGTGCAGTTATAAAAGGGGGAAATACATACAGTATTCCCGCCCTTTTATAACTTTCGTATGAGGCAAAATCTT
>DVFN01000137.1 GCA_018713205.1 Candidatus Avoscillospira stercorigallinarum
CAATTTGGCAAGAGCATTCGGCCAAAGATTTTGCCTCATACGAAAGTTATAAAAGGGCGGGAATACTGTATGTATTTCCCCCTTTTATAACTGCACGGATGGGGCAAAAGATTGGGCGAAGGCCGCAGACACAATTGTGCGGCGATGCCCAAAATATTATACCGGACAACCAGGCCCTTGTAAAGAGAAAAACCGCTGGTTTTGCGTAAAACCAACGATTTTTCCCTGCACGCTACACGCCCCAGTCCAGCACCAGCAGGCCGGCGGAATCGGAGAAGGACCCGCAGGCGATGAGGATAATATCGATGAGCCAGCCGATGCCGAAGCAGCCGCCGGTGAACAGCCAGATGAGGCCGGTGCCGATCTTGCCGACGTAGAACCGGTGAATGCCCAGGCCACCCAGGAAGACGCAGAGCAAAATCGCCGCCATGCGGCTCTTGGGGCTGCAGGTCCGGACCGGCTGCTGGGGATTGTAGCCGGGCCGGTAATTCTGGGTGGCACAGCCGCACCGGGGGCAGATCATGGCGGAATCGTCCAGCATAGCGCCGCATTTGGTACAATACATGGGTTACGCTCCTTTCCTCAGGCCGGGAAAAACGGGAAAGCCCCCGCCCCGGCGGTGGAAATCGTTTCGATCTGAGTGACATTATATCGGACCGGCGGCATTCTGTAAAGGCGCATCAGATCCCCAACAGCTCCGCGATATCATCGGTCAGGTCCTCCAGGAACTCGTACCGCTCCGACCAGGCCTCAAAGGCCTCGGAATCCATATCCTCCGGCTCGATCTCGCCGAGGGCGTTCATATGCGCCAGAATCCGCTCCTGCAGCGCCACCAGCTCCTCGTCGGACATGGCTTCCAGATCCAGGTTTTCAAATTCCCGCATGGGGAAGAACCGAATTTCTCCGGACACGGAGTACCTCCTTTTCCAATGTAAAGAAACCGCAAGAAACAAAGTCCCTGCATTTTATCCCAACGCCGCGGAACTTCTGGCGCTCCGCTTGGGAGCGGCGGGTGTGGAACAGCAGCCCTCTCCCCTCAGACAAGGCGAAGCTGGGCGTCCATATCCCGGCCGCCGTATATGACGCGGAGCACCGTGACGGTTTTTGCCGTGGTATCGGGAATATAGAATACCAGATAATGGTCCACCGGCATCATCCGCAGGTTCCGGCTGCGCCAGGGCTCCCGGTCATAGACCCGGAACCGCTCCGGCAGTTCCTGCAGCTTCAGGATGCTTCCCTCCAAACGGTCCAGCAGACGGTCGGCAGTCTGTTCCGCTTGCAGCTCCACCGCAATATAGCGGTAAATCTCCCGCAGATCACGGCTTGCTTCCGGGGTCAGCGTAATCTGATAGCTCATACGTTCCGTTCTCCGCGCAGCTGGTCAAACACCTGTTTTGCCGGGATGGTTTGCCCCTCTAGCATCTGCGTATAGCCCTTTTCCAGCTCAGTATCAAGCTGTTCGGCAGTCATCCGGTTGAGATCCAGCGGAGGCTCCGGAAGCTTCACCGCAAATGGAAGCCCGCGCTGGAGAATGACCTGTTTATAAAACATCGTGATGGCGTTTGACGCCGGAATGCCCAGGGCATTGAGAATGGCTTCCGCCTGCTCTTTGATCTCCGGCTCAATGCGCGCATACAGATTGGCCGACTTTGCCATATCCACCCCTCCTTTCGGCCTTCAAGGTTATTCTTCACGGATATTATACTCTGATGTGCGTACATAAGCAATACATTTTTCTGTTTTTCACCGGGGCTGGTGTCTGTCAGGATGCAGCGGACTCCTTCCAGCGTCCAAATTGGGCACGATCAATGGCAAGCCTGGCAGGCCGTATAGCCCTGCACTATTGCGGAATCCAGGTCTATGGCCCGGCTGCTCTCGCTCAGATACCGGCAGCCGCTGTTGTGGTACTTGGTGCCGGTGTCCGTCACGTATACGGTGACGCCGGTTTCCGGTTCCTCTGGCATATCCTCCACAATCGGCGTGTCAACCGCATCCACCGGCGGCTCGACGGTCTCTGTATCCGGCGGGGTAATTTCCATCTCCATCTCGCCGTCGTCAACCTCGGGCTCCGGCTGATGGCCATAGGGGGCGGTCCGGTCCGGGGCGTCCCCCACAACATTCCCGGCGCTGTCCAGCACCGCATAGTCGATACAGTTGTAAAAATCCCCCGCAGCCACCAGGATATAGCTCTGCCCCGGGGCGGCGTCATCTGGTACGGTCCAGGTCCAGGCGGCGTGGCCGGTCAAATCTGTTTCCTGGGCAATCAGGTCGGTGGACTGCATCGGCGCTCCATCCACCAGGACGGTAATCGTATGCCGCGTGTTTGGTGCGGAGTCTATGGACAGGGACACACGGTCCCCAGGGCTGACGTTGCCGGGGTACGTCTCAAACTGCACCCTGGAATCCGGGTACCATACGGCGTCTGCCGGGATTTCTTCCACAGCTGTGGCGCCATCTGTGGACACCATGTTCCGGTATCCGATGCCGACGGCCCCGACGAAAAGAATCAGCACGGCGGCCAGCACCAGTCGATTCTTTTTTGCACGCTTTTTTCTAATGGACTCCGTCTCGGGCGTCAGCTGCGCCTCTCTGGCTGCGGCGTCCGCCACTGGGGCCTTGTCCCGGAGCGCCTGGGGCCGGTACGGCTGTGGGGACTGTTCCTGGTGCTGTGCTGGCTGCGGCTTCTTGCCGGAATAGTCCTTTACATAAGAGACACCGGTCCCAGGAACGCCCACGGTGGTCCTGTAACCGCCGCCTGCCTTTTTCGTAAACCGAGCGCCCTTGCCGCCAACACTCCAGCCGATGCCGGACTTGCTTAGATTGATTCGCAGTGGACCAAATTTGATAGATTTTCGGAATCGAATTCCCATGGGATGTCCCTTTCACGACACAAATTCCATCATCTCAACCAGGATACATCATTTAGAAACAAGGGAGAAAGCGCTATTCTGCGTCCGGCTGTTTTCGCACCCGCCCCTTGGATGCAATTGTACAACTGCAAGAGCTCCACCATCGAAGGGAATTTCACGGCCCCGCCGGGAGCCATTTTACTGAAAAAAGCCTTTGTCGCGAAGGCAAAGGCTTTTTCTTGGCGGAGTGGGAGGGATTTGAAATTAAAAATTCTGAAAATGCGGTAAAATCAAGTGCTGTACCTGTAAAATGCAGAAAAGCGCCGTAAATGCGCTAAGGGGTAAAATCAGGGGTCAAAATCCTCCTAATTTCCGGAATACACAAGTCCCTGTTTCCGGGCGCATGGCGCCGCCCCGGAGCGGGTGCAAAAAGCCCAGCTTCCGCCGGACTTTTTCCACAGTCTGTTACTTTGAAACGTCGTCCAGGGTGTCCTCCTGGTCGTCAGGAGCAGAAATAAACATTTCCTCCGTGGTCTGCTGCGCCAGTTTCAGCTTTTCAGTAATATTCACCAGCGCATTGGTGGTCGCTTCCAACGCATCAATCGCAGTCGCCATACGCCCTGCCAAGTGGTAATACATAGCCTTATAGTCCGGCATACAGATCCCTCCTAATATAAAATAATGGACACTGCTTCAAAAGCAGTGCCCGTTATGTCTGGCGGAGTGGGAGGGATTTGAACCCTCGCGCGCTGTTTAGACGCCTACTCCCTTAGCAGGGGAGCCCCTTCGGCCTCTTGGGTACCACTCCAGGTCGAATGTTTCTCTGCGGGAAAGAAATTGGCGGAGAGAGTGGGATTCGAACCCACGGCACATTGCTGTGTCACTGGTTTTCAAGACCAGCTCCTTAAACCGCTCGGACATCTCTCCATATCTTTCAGAGACGCGAATTATTTTAGCATACCCTTTCCGGTTTGTCAATGTATTTTTCCCCTTCTTCTTGATGTTTTTGCGGGAAGGTGCTATACTATTCCACAGAAATTTTGAATTGAAGGTGCATGACCCATGACGAAAATCGATATTTACTCCGGCTTCCTCGGCGCGGGCAAGACGACGCTCATCAAGAAGATGATCCAAGAGGCCTACGCCGGGCAGAAGGTGGTGCTGATCGAAAACGAATTCGGCGAAATCGGCATCGACGGCGGCTTCCTCCAGGAGGCCGGCATCGAGATTACCGAGATGAACTCCGGCTGCATCTGCTGCAGCCTGGTGGGCGACTTCGGCAAGGCCCTGGAGCAGGTGATCCGCGACTATGCCCCCGACCGTATCCTCATCGAGCCCTCCGGCGTGGGCAAGCTCAGCGACGTGGAGGCCGCCGTGGAGAAGGTTGTCTCCGACACCGTCGCCCTGGGCAACCTGGTCACCGTAGCCGACGCGGGCAAGTGCAAGATGTATATGAAGAACTTCGGCGAGTTCTATAACAACCAGGTGGAGACCGCCGGTACCATCGTCCTCTCTCGGACCCAGACCGTGGCCCCGGAAAAGCTCTCCGCCGCCGTGGCGCTGCTGCGGGAGAAGAACCCCAACGCCGTCATCGTCACCACCCCCTGGGATCAGCTGACCGGCGCGCAGATCCTCGAGGCCATGGAACAGGGCAACACGCTGCTCCATGAGCTCCAGGCCCGCCACTACGGAGAGACCCACGAGGATGCGGAAGCGCACCACTGCTGCCACCATGACCATGACCACGACGAGGACGGCCACTGCTGTCACCACGATCACGACCATGACGAAGACGAGCACTGCTGCCACCACGGTCACGACCACGACGAGGACGGCCACTGCTGCCACTACGATCATGACCATGACCATGAGGACGGCTGCTGCGGCCACGACCACCACCATCATCATCACCACGGCCACGACGCCGACGAGGTGTTCACCAGCTGGGGCGTGGAGACGCCCAAGGTGTTTACCGAGGCGGCGGTCCGGGCGGCCCTGGAGGGGTTGGACAGCGGCAGCTTCGGCATGATCCTCCGCGCCAAGGGCATCGTCCCGGCCGAGGACGGGACCTGGCTCCACTTCGACTTTGTCCCCGGCGAAATCGACCTGCGCCGCGGCCCCGCCGCCGTCACCGGCCGTCTCTGCGTCATCGGCTCCAAGCTGGACGAGCAGGGCGTGGCCCATCTCTTCGGCGTATAACGCCTACCGGCTTTGCGAAAACCGTACCCGGTTGCGGACGCGCGATGCGCGCCCCTACGGGGTGTGCGTTCGGCGGGGTGTATCCAACGCGGCGTGCGGTCTGGGCGGATATACAATCCGCCCCTACAATCCGCTCTGGGTTCCCTCGTAGGGGCGGCCTGTATGGCCGCCCGGAACCGTCTCCCGATTCATGCCGGGGTTCGATGGCTGCCGCCCATGCCGCCCGAGGCGCGCTCCACGCATGATTGATTTGGACTTACTGCAAAGGAGGCATTCCATGCCCATTCCTGTCTATGCCTTCACCGGCTTTCTCGAGTCGGGGAAGACGAAATTCATCCAGGAGACCCTGGAGGACCCCCGGTTTAACGCCGGGGAGCGGACGCTGCTGCTGGTGATGGAGGAGGGCGAGGAGGAGTACCACGCCGACACCTATCCCCACAACTGCGTCTACCAGGAGATTATCGACGATCTGGACGAGCTGACCCCTGAGACGCTGACGGCCATGGTCCAGAAGTACCACGCCCGCCGGGTGGTGGCCGAGCTCAACGGTATGCGTCTGGCCGGGGAATTCTATGAAAAAATGCCCGAGGACTGGGCCATTGCCCAGGAGGTCATGTTCGCCGATTCGGGTACCATTCTCTCCTACAACGCCAATATGCGCCAGCTGGTGGTGGACAAGCTCACCGGCGCGGAGATGGTGGTATTCAACCGGATGCCTCTGGGGGCCGACATCATGCCCTACCACAAGCTGGCCCGGGCCGTCAACCGGCGCATCGACATCGTCTACGACTATGTGGACGGCTCCACCAAGTTCGACGACATCGAGGACCCGCTGCCCTTCGACATCAACGCCCCGGTCATCGAGGTGGGCGACGACGACTACGCCCTCTTCTACCGGGATATCACCGAGGAGCCCAAGAAGTACGACAAGAAGACCGTCCGCTTCAAGGCCCAGGTGGCCAAGCTGAAACGGGAAAAGGTGGGCATGTTCGCCCCGGGCCGGTTCGTCATGACCTGCTGCGAGGCCGACATCACCTTTATGGGCATCCCCTGCAAGTGGCCCGGCGCCGAGAAGCTGACGCCCCGGAGCTACGTCATGGTGGAGGCCAAGGTCTCCGTTCAGTATCACAGCCTCTACCGGGGCGTGGGGCCGATTCTGACGGCGACCTCTGTCACCTCCGCCGCGCCGCCGGACCAGGATGTGGTGACCTTCTAATCGAACCCGGTGTTCTGGCTGCGGCGGGACACCGGGTTCTTGTCAATTTCTCCCTGACCTTGCGGCGGCGGCGCATTCGCGGTATAATAGAGACAAAGAAGCTGAACATCTCCCAGGAAAGGACGGTGCCCTATGTCCATCGACCGCTTGCAGCAGTGCATTCGCGCACGGAAAAATCCCACCATGGTGAGTCTGGACCCGGTGGCGGGCCGCCTGCCGCCTCATCTATTGGCCGGCGCTGCGGCCCAATACGGCGAAAGCCTCCAGGCGCTGGCCCAGGCGTATGAGGATTTCTCACGTGGGATTCTTGACGCCCTTCAGGATCTGGTCCCGGCGGTCAAGGTCCAGGCGGGCTGCTACCAGGCCCTGGGCCGCGACGGCGCGGCGGCGCTGGAGCATGTGCTGGCCTATGCAAAGTCCCTGGGCTACTATGTCCTGCTGGACACGGCCCAGTCCCCCACCCCCGTCACCGGCGAAGCCTTGGCCCAGGCCTGCTTCGGCGGCATCCCTGTGGGCGCGCATCGGTTCACCCCTCTGGCCTGCGACGGCCTGAGCCTCCAGCCCTACCAGGGCAGCGACGCGGTCCAGGCCCTTCTGCCCTACACCGCCCAGGACAAGAGCCTCTTCCTCCAGGCCCGCACCGCCAACAAATCCGCCCGGGAAATGCAGGACCTGCTCTCCGGCGACCGGGTGCTCCACCAGGTGGTCATGGATTTGGCCATGCGCTGGTGCGGCGAGAAGTACGGCCGGAGCGGCTACGCCAATATCGGCGTGGTGATTTCCGGCACCCATCCCGACTTTCTGATCCGCTTCCGCCGGAAGTATGACCGACTCTTTTTCCTGGTGCCCGGCTACGGCAGCCGGGGGGCCTACGGCAAGGACGTGCAGCACGCCTTTGACCGGGCGGGCCACGGCGCGGTAGTCTGCGCGGGCCGGACGCTGCTCTACGCTTACGAAAAGGCCGGGTCTGACGGCCGGGATTATCAGGCCCAGACCCGCCGGGCGGCGGAGAAAATGCGCGACAATATCCTGACCTATATCGAGGTGCTGTAAATGACCACCCTGTATCTGATTCGCCATGCCGAGGCCGAGGGAAACCTCTACCGCCGAATCCACGGCCAGTTTGACACCAATGTGACGCCCAACGGGCGGCGGCAGATCGCGGCTCTGGCCCGGCGGTTTGCGCCCATCCACATAGACGCCTGTTATTCCAGCGACCTGACCCGGACCCGAACCACCGCCCAGGCCATTACCGCCCCCAAGGGGCTGCCGCTCCGGCTGGAGCCGGGCTTCCGGGAAATCAATCTGGGCATTTGGGAGGACCGGCCCTTCGGCTGGCTCTACGCCTTCGAGCAGGAGGAAATGCACCACTTCAACCAAGCGCCGCGGCTGTGGCATGTGGCGGGCGCGGAGCGGTTTGAGGAATACACCGCCCGGTTTATCGCCGCCCTGACCCGCGTGGCGCAGGCCCACGACGGCGGGACCGCGGCGATTTTCTCCCACGGGGCCGTGATGCGGGGCGTGATGATGGCCCTCTTCCCCGAGGTGGAGATCCCCCACTGCGACAACACCGCCGTCACCCGGCTTTTCTATGACGGCGGCGCTTTTACCCTGGACTTTTTCAATGACAACAGCCATTTGACCGGCAACCTCTCCACCCTTTCGCGGCAAAAATGGTGGCGGAACGACGGCAAGCGTCAGGATGTGAACCTCTGGTTCCGGCAGGAGCACGGGACAGTCCCCGGTCTCACGGCCCCGGAGGGCGAGACCTACACGGCCTACTGCGGCCAGGACCCGGCCGGGCTGTTGGTCCTCCGAGACCGGGGAGCCGCCGGAGAAATCGTTTACATGGGCCTGCGCGAGGTCTATCGCGGCCAGGGGCTGGCGGTGCAGCTCTTCGGGCAGGCCGTCTTCACCCTGCGGGCCGCCGGAAAGGCGCGGCTGATCCTGACCCGCCCCGCGGATTGTCCGGCCTTCGACGCCCTGCTGCGGCAGATGGATCTGCGGCCCGACAGCCAGGGCCGCTGCGCCATGGAGCTGAAGCTCCAGGTCTTCCCGCTGCTGGAGGAAGCCCTGGTGTGATGTACGCCCGGGAGACCCGGGCAAGGGACGGCTTTACCGGCCCCCGGTCATGCCGGTGCCGCGGTTGGGCATGGTCCCCTCATAGGGATAGAGCCCCCGCTCCAGGTCCCGGTTGGTGCCGTTGACCCGGCCGTCCTCGGTGGTGGAGACGTTGCCCCGGTACATCGGGTCCATGGGGTCCTCGTAGTAGACCGAGCCGCTGCAGCCGGTGAGGACTGCCGCCAACACGGCGGCGGCAGCCACGGCGGTTAACGTGCGTTTTGTCATCATGTTCTCCTCCTGCTATCATCAACGATCAATTGATCCGGTACAGCCGTAGTATTTGCCGCAGCGGCGCGGGTATACTGGAAAATGGTGTCAGCGTTCAAAACTGCACGTTGATTTATGGGCCTGAGCCATGTATAATGAAAGAAGATTTGAACAAAAAGGGGAATCACCATGAAAAGACTCTCTGTGAAAAAAGGCGAGACCTGCATGGCATGTCTGGAGTGCGTCCGTGCCTGTTCCATGGCCTTCTATAAGGAATTCGATCCGGACAAGTCCTGCATCCAGATTATCGAGAAGAACGGCGCGGCCAAGCCCATGACCTGCGTCCAGTGCGGCAAGTGCGCCACGGTCTGCGAGCACGGCGCCATCACCCAGAACGCCAAGGGCGTGTACATGATTAACAAAAAGCTCTGCGTGGGCTGCGGCAAGTGCAAGGACATCTGTCCCTTCCACGTGCTGGTCAAGACCGACGATTCGCCCGTGGCCAGCAAGTGCATCGCCTGCGGCATCTGCGTCAAGGCCTGCCCCATGGAAGTACTGGAAATCATCGAAAAATAAGCCTTTGCGCCATAGCCGGTTCCCTGTTGGGGACCGGTTTTTTGTTGCCTGCATGTTCCGTGCCGCCCGCTCATATAGTGTCCCATACGAAGAAAATGAGGTGGAGGAATGGAACAATCAGCCAATCATGCAGTCCTGCGGGGCGCCCTCGGGGAGCTGCCCGCCTTTTCCCATGAAAATCATCAGAAGCGCTTCTATCGCTTCCCGCTGGAGGTGGAACGCCTGTCCGGCGCCATTGACATCCTGCCGGTCCTGGTATCGGAGCAGGTGCTCGACGAGATGGACCTGAGCGGCGGCTCCATGCTGGAGGTGGAGGGACAGATCCGCTCCTTCAACAACCGGGCGGCCACCGGGCGGCGGCTGGTGGTCTCGGTCTATGCCCAGCGGCTGGCCTCCTGCGAGGGAGCGCCCCACAACGAGGTGCGCCTGACCGGCGCCATCTGCAAGGAACCCGTTCACCGGCGAACGCCCCTGGGCCGGGAGATCTGCGATGTGATGCTGGCTGTCAACCGGGCCTACCATCGGGCAGATTACATCCCCTGTATTTTCTGGGGCCGTACCGCTGAGCTGGCCGCCTCCTGCGCCGTGGGCGATCTGCTGGAGCTCACCGGCCGCCTCCAGAGCCGGGAGTACGTCAAGATCCTGGAGGAGGGCAGCCAGCGACGGGTAGCCTATGAGGTCTCCGCCATGACCGCCGCCAGAATCACCGGCGAATAGCGCGTCCCCTGCCCGCGCCATGCCGGGCATGTCAAAATTTTTCCCAATTCCCAGGAACATTTTGTGCAGGATTTCGTCTACACCCATAGAGGGAATTCTTTACCACACAAAAGAAAGGGGAATGACCATGAACCGCAACCGACTTCTTGCTCTGCTTCTGACGGTTCTGCTGGTGCTGGGCGCGCTGACCGGCTGCTCTGCCACCAGCCAGGCCGCAGATACCGCCACGAGCACGGAATCCAACTCCGCCAGCGTCACCACCGACGCCGCCATGCCCGATATGCCGTCCGCCAGTGAGGAATACTTCGGTATAACCTCCGACACCGTGGCAGAGTCCGCCCCCGCCGAGACGCCCGAGTCCGAGCCCACCGGAGAGTCTGAGATCACCGGGGAGTCTGAGATCACCGGGGAGACCGACGCCGCGACGCTCAGCGAAAAGATCATCTACACCGGCAGCGTGAGCTTGCAGACCACCGCCTTTGACGAGACCCTGGCCGCCCTGGAGGCCACCGTGGCGGAGATCGGCGGCTTTGTCGAAAGCTCCTCCGTCAGCGGCAACACCAGGACCTATTCCGACGGCACCACCGCCGTGGTGGACCGCTGGGCCTACTATACGGTGCGAATTCCGGCAGACCAGTTCAGCAGCTTCCTCACTGCCGCCGGTAACTTGGGCAACGTCACCAATACCAGCCGCGATGCCCAGAACGTCACCAGCCAGTACACCGACTACGAGGCCCGGCTGGAGAGCCTGAATATCCAGGAGGAGCGGCTGCTGGCCATGCTGGAGGAGAGCGGCGACCTGGAGAGCCTGATTACCCTGGAATCCCGGCTCTCGGAGGTCCGGTATGAGATCGAATCCATCGAGCGCAATCTCCGCAACCTGGATCAGAAGCTGGCTTATTCCACCGTGAACCTGGACATCTGCGAGGTGGAGGTCTATACGCCCGTGGCTTCGGCCCAGCGGACCTTCGGGGAGAAGCTCTCCGACGCCTTTGCCGACGGCTGGAACGGCTTTGTGGGCTTCTGCAGTGACTTTGTACTGTGGTTTGCCTCGGCGCTGCCGGGCCTGGTGCTCTTCGCCGCCGTCGTCGCCGCGGCCGTCCTGGTGGTTCTCCGGATCGCCCGCCGCCGGGAGGCCAAACGGACCCCGCCGCCCGAAGACGAGGAGAAGAAATAACAAACGCGGGGAAGGAGATTGCTTCCCTGCAAAATCAAAACCGCTCAATCCTGGTTTCACCGGATTGAGCGGTTTTGATTTTGCAAATTACTTTTTGTTGTTCATTTCCTTGAGGGCGTCCTTGCGGGAGAGGTTCACGCGGCCCTTCTCGTCGATCTCCATGACCTTGACCCAGGTCATATCGCCGATGTTCAAGACGTCTTCCACCTTCTCCACGCGGCGGTTCTCCAGCTTGGAGATGTGGACCAGGCCGTCCTTGCCGGGGGCCAGCTCGACGAAGGCGCCGATGGGCAGGATACGCACGACCTTGCCGTAATAGAGCTTGCCCACCTCGGGAACGAAGCAGATGTCGTCCACCATCTTCTTGGCGGCCATGGCGGCGGCGGTGTCCACGGCGGAGATAAAGACGGAGCCGTCGTCGTCGATATCGATTTTGGCGCCGGTGTCGGCACAGATCTTCTGAATGGTCTTGCCGCCGGAGCCGATGACCTCGCGGATCTTGTCCACGTCGATCTTCATGGAGATCATCTTGGGGGCGAACTCGGAGACCTCGGGACGAGGCTCGGCGATGCAGGGCAGCATGATCTCACTGAGGATCTCCAGCCGGGCCTTGCGGCAGCGCTCCAGGGCGTCGGCGATGATCTCCAGGGTCAGGCCGTCGTTCTTCAGGTCCATCTGGATGGCGGTGATACCCTCGGTGGTACCGGCCACCTTGAAGTCCATTTCGCCGTGGAAGTCCTCGACGCCCTGGATGTCGGTGAAGGTCCGCCAGGCGCCGGTCTCCTTGTCGGAGATCAGGCCGCAGGAGATGCCGGCCACGGGGCGGCGGATGGGCACGCCGGCGTCCATCAGCGCCAGGGTGGAGCCACAGATGGAGCCCTGGGAGGTGGAGCCGTTGGAGGACAGGACCTCAGACACCACGCGGATGGCGTAGGGGAACTCCTCCACGGAGGGGATCACGGGGTACAGGGCCTTCTCAGCCAGGTTGCCGTGGCCGATCTCCCGGCGGGAGGTGGAGCGGCTGGCACGGGCTTCGCCGGTGGAGAAGGAGGGGAAGTTATAATGGTGGATATAGCGCTTGGACTCCTCGGGCCAGATGGTATCCAGCTTCTGGGCCATGGAGAGGGTATTCAGGGTGCAGATGGAGAGGACCTGGGTCTGGCCGCGGGTGAAGAGGCCGGAGCCATGGACCCGGGGCAGCACGCCGACCTCGGCCCCCAGAGGCCGGATCTCGTCCATGCCGCGGCCGTCCACGCGCTTGCCCTCCAGCAGCCACTTCTTGACGACCTTCTTCTGCATCTTATAGAGGCAGACCTCGATGTTGATATCGTAGTCCTCGTACTTGTCGGCAAACTTCTCGGCGAAGTCCAGCCGGGTCTTGGCCAGCCGCTCCTCCCGGACGTTCTTGTCGGGGGTATCCAGGGCGTACTCGATCTGATCCATGCCGTAGGCGCACAGGTCATCCAGCATGTCGTGGTTGACGGCGGCCTTCTCGAAGGTGAACTTGGGCTTGCCGATGGCATCCACAATGGTATTGATAAAGGCGACGATCTGCTTGTTGGTCTCATGGGCCAGCTCGATGCCCTTCATCAGCACATCCTCGGTGACCTCGTTGGCCTCGGTCTCGATCATGACCACCTTCTCGGCGGTGGAGGCGATGGTGCAGAACATCTTTGCGGCCTCGCGCTGCTCGCTGGAGGGGTTGATGATATATTCGCCGTTCAGGTAAGCTACTTCAGTGGTGGCCATGGGGCCGTTCCAGGGCACGTCGGAGTAGGCGGTGGCGATGAAAGCGCCCAGGGAGGCGACGACCTCCACGGGATTCTCATGGTCGTTGGCCAGGACGGTGCAGGTGATGACCACGTCGTTGCGGAGCTCCTCGTCGAAGAAGGGGCGCATGGGGCGGTCGATCAGGCGGCTGGCCAGGATGCCCTTCTCGGAGGGGCGGCCCTCGCGGCGGTTGAAGCTGCCGGGAATCCGGCCCACGCTGTACATGCGCTCTTCAAACTCCACGGTCAGAGGGAAGTAGTCGATGCCGGCCTTGGGGGCGGAAGAAGCCACGACGGTGGTCAGGACCACGGTGTCGCCGTAGCGGCAGATGCACTCGCCGTTGGTGAGCTCGGCCACCTTGCCGGTCTCCACGGTGAAGGTCCGGCCGCCGATCTCGGTCTCGAAAATATGATGGTTGGGGAAAGTCTTATGCGTGACCATTTGGTACCTCCTTTGAATGTGAGGCCCCCTATGGCAGATTTAGCACTTGAAACAACGGCCGGCATGCCAAGCCGCTCTTTCAACTGCTAAAGCCTGGTCCATAGGGAGGCGGATTTTGCACAGATGGGCAGACAGGATGACCCCGTCTGCCCACATTGTGTTTCTTACTTACGGATACCCAGCTTGGCGATGCAGGCACGGTAGCGGTTGATGTCCTTCTTGGCCAGATAGTCCAGCAGGTTGCGGCGCTTACCGACCATCATCAGCAGACCACGGCGGGAGTGGTTGTCATGCTTGTGCACCCGCAGATGCTCGGTGAGCTCGTTGATACGGGCGGTCAGAATGGCAATCTGGACCTCCGGGGAGCCGGTGTCGCCCTCGTGGGTCGCGTTGGCAGCGATGATAGCAGTCTTGTCTTCCTTGCGGATCATGGTTCGTTCCACCTTTCAAAATATTACCCGCATTCCAAGTAATGGGCCGGCAGAATGCCCGTGTGAAAACCAGGCTGTCTCCCAGAACTGAGAAATGGGGCGCGGCGCAGTACGCCAGCCTGATTAGCTTACCACATCCGGGGCAAAAAGTAAAGGAAAATCTTCCGAATCTTGATTTTTCCCGGGCGGTATCCCTTGTACAGGGCAGTCCGTTGGTTCCACCCCTGTAGGGGCGGATTATATATCCGCCCGGAGCGGGTGCATCGTTGTCGGAGCCCCGGTGGTTGCTGGGCGCTTGCGGCGGGATTGTCGGTTGGTACGGTCGGCGGTGGTGCGGTGCACCCGGGCGGCTGCTAGCCGCCCCTACGGTTCGCCATTGCCTCTGTTCTTCGCGGCCAGCTTGGCGATATCCTCATAGCGGGCGTTGACCTTGCCGTAGTTCTCCCGGCGGTGGGGGAAGGTGCAGCGGGTGCAGTCCTTCCGGCCCTGGTCGGTGTAGCGGAACGCGCCGCCGCATTGGTCGCCCAGGGCATAGAGCGGGCAATAGCAGAACAGGCAGTTGAAGTTCTCCGGGTCCGCGCCGGGATGGCACGGGAAGTATTCGCACTCCCTGTTTTGAAAATAGGCGTAATGCTTATGTTCCCAGTGTTCCATGGTCTCCTCCGATGGTCTCGTCGATAAACTGCCGCAGGGCGGCGACATAGCGCTGCCGGTCCGCCATAAAGCTCAGGCCGTGGCCCGCGCCGGGGAAGGTCAACAGCCGTTTGGGGCTGACGCAGGCGGCGTAGGCCGCCTCGGTCATCTCCTGAGGGACGAAGTGGTCGGCCTCGCCGTGGAAGAACAGCACCGGTACCCGGACCCGCTCCATGGACCGGACCGTGCTCCACTGATCCAGGCCGAAGCCGCCGAAGAGGCGGCAGGAGAGATTCAGCAGCGCCGCCAGGGGCTTAGGCGGCAGACGGTAATGCCGCTTCATCAGATAGCGGACGATATCCCCCGGCGAGGTAAAGCCGCAGTCGGCAATGACGCCCCGGAGATTGGCCTCCATGGGCAGATCCGAGGCCATCAGCGCCGTGGTCGCGCCCATGGAGATGCCGCCGAAATAAACCGGCGTCTCCCGGCCCAGCCGCCGGGCCAGATACTCGGCCCAAGCTACGGCATCATAGCGCTCCTTGATGCCCATGGTAATCAGCCTTCCCTCGGAAGCGCCGTGGGCTCGCTGGTCGCAGATCAGCAGGGAGAGCCCCATGGCGTAGTACTGGGAGAGGCCGGCCGTCACGTCGATCTCAGGACTGGAGCGGTAGCCGTGGAGCAGAATCAGCGCCCCCCGGGCATGGTCCCGGGGGATAAACCGGCCGGACAGGCGCAGGCCGTCGAAGCTCTCCACGGTGACGGGCTCCGGGTTCCGGTCCCGCAGCCAGCAGATTCCCCCGTAGAGCGGGTCGCGGTAGTCCCGCCACCGGGAGGCGTCCAGCGCCTCCGGCGTGTCGTAGGACGGGACGGGCCGCCGGACAAAGACAAAGACGAACATGCCCGCGCTCAGCAGCGCCAGGGCCAGTAGCAGCACAAGCAGGGTAATTATCAGGGCCATGGGGCCGCCTCCGGTCATTCCACAGATTTGAGACTCTCGGCCATGTGAATCCGGTCGATCTTCCGGACCAGCAGGGCGTCGGTCACCAGGGTAATCACCAGCGTCAGCGCCAGGGCCAGCACATAGCTCCAGGGATCGATGCGCACCCGGAAGGACACCATATCCACCTGGATGCGCTCCATGACGAACCGGTGGAGCCAGATGCCCAGGGGCACGCCCACCACGCAGCCCAGGCCGGTGAGAATCAAGCCCTCCCGGAACACGTAGCTGTAGGTTTCCCAGCGGTAGAAGCCCAGGACCTTGATGGTGGCAATCTCCCGGACCCGCTCGGTGATGTTGATATTGACCAAATTATAACTCACCACAAAGCTCAATGCAAGGGCGCAGCCCACCACCAGACTGATGACGGCGTCCAGGCTTTGCATGGTGTCGGCAATCATGGCCTGGAAGTCCTGGGCCAGCGTCACCGAGAGGACGCTTCTGCCCTCGGTGAGCCGGGCGCCCAGGGCGGTGATCTCCTCCGAGGCTGTGCTGGCATAGGCGGTGTCGATTTCCGGCGCTTCACCCATCCATGTCTCATAGCCCTGCCCGGTGAGGAGAATGTAGTGGTTGACATAGTTTTCAAAGGCGCCCACCACCGGGATCTCCAGCACCGTTCCGTCGGACCGCTCCACGGTAAGGCTGTCGCCCACGGAGATTCCCGAGAGCCGCAGGAGCTTTTCGCTGACCACGGCGCCGTCGCCGGTGGGCCAATCCACGGTTTCATCGCCGTAGGTCAGGCCGAAGAGGGCGGTGATCTCCGGGTCGTCAGAGGCCACCACCGAGGCCGTGCTGACGCCCTTCTGGGTCAGCACATCCACGGTATCGGTGGCGGCAAAGGCCAGATGGTCCAGGTCCTCCGCCCAGGTCTCGCGGAAGGCCTGCTGCTGGTCCTCGGTCTGGCCCTGGGCGAAGGTGATGGTATAGTCATAGAGCGTGATATAACGGTACTGATCGTCGGCCACATTGGCGACCGAATCGCGCAGGCCCAGGCCCGCAATCAGCAGCGCCAGGCAGCCGCCGGTCCCCAGGAGCATCATAATCAGCCGTTTTTTATAGCGGAAGACGTTCCGGGCCGCCACCTTCTGGAGGAAGCTCATATGCTTCCACAGGGGCGTCATGTACTCCAATAGGATTCGCTTGCCGGCCTTGGGAGCCTTGGGACGCATAAGCGAGGCGGGCATCTTGCGCATCTCATTCCAGGCCGAGGCCAGCGCCGCGCCCACGGAGCAAACCAGCGCCGCCGCCAAAGACAGCAGGGCCAGCACCGGATCAAAGACAAATTCCAGATCGGCAAAGCGGTAGATCATCGTATAGGCCCGCCAGATCACCGCCGGGAAGATCCACGCGCCCACGGCCAGACCCAGGCCCGTACCCAGAACTGCGGCCCAGGCGGCATAGGCGGTGAAGCGGCTCATAATGGAGCCGTCCCGATAGCCCAGCGCCTTGAGCGTGCCGTTGTTGGTCCGCTGTTCATCCACCATCCGGGTCATGGTGGAGGAGCAGACCAGGGCCGCCACCAGGAAGAAGAACACCGGGAAGATGGCCGCCAAGCCCTCCACAATGGCCGTGTCATTGTCAAAGCTGGCATAGCCGGTATTGGCAGTGCGCGTCAGCGCAAAGACCGAGAGCGGCGCGGTTTTCAGGTCATAGAGGTCGCTCTCGCCGTCCTCCAGCTCCTCCAGGGCGTCATCCAGCTCCTGCCGGGCGTCGGCCAGCTCCTGTTCCGCTTCCAGCTTGCCTTCTTCATATTCCTCGACGCCGTCGTAGTATTCGGCCCAGCCGTCGTCCAGCTCCTGCCGGGCGTCGGCCAGCTCCTGCTCGCCCTCGGCCAGGGCGTCCTCGTAGCCGGACTTGTAGTCGGCTTCGCCCTGGACAAGCTCGGCGTAGGCGTCGTCCAGCTCGGCCTTGGCGTCGTCCAATTCTATTTTGCCGTCCTCCAGCTCGGCTTTGGCGTCCTCCAGCTCTTTTTTGCCGTCTTCCAGCTCCTTTACGCCGTTCTCATATTCCTTGAGGCCCTCGTAATACTGGTCCCAGCCGTCATCCAGCTGTTTCCGGGCCGCGGCCAGCTCCGCTTCCGCCTGCTGGATGGCCTCCTGGTATCCGGCCTGGAAGTCCGCCTCGGCCTGATCCAGCGTTTCTTTGTACGTGTTGAGGCCCGCCGCCATCTCATCGGGGTCGCCGCCCTGGGCCAGCGCGCCGTCCAGCACAGCCTGGGCAAACGCAAGGTTTGTTTGCGCTGCGATTATTTCCTCTTCCGTGGCGGTGCCCGAGGCCTGGAGCGCCTCCAGCGTCGCCTGGGCTTCGGCCACATCCGCCTCATAGCCGTCGATTATCGCCGCGTATTGCTCATAGGCTGCCAGCTTCTCGTTGTAGTCGGCCCGCTGGGCATCCAGCTGCCGCCTGGCCTCGGCCAGTTCCGGCACGGCGCTCGGGTCCTGGAGCAGGGCGTTGTATGTGGCCACGCCTTCCTCATAGGACGCCTCCCCGCTGTCCAGCGACTGCTTGGCCTGCTCCAGCTCCTTCTTGGCGTCGTCGAGCTTGGGCTGGTTTTCTGCCACGGCGTCCTCATATTCCTTCAGGCCGTCTTCGTATTCCTGCTTGCCGTCCTCATATTCCTTCAGGCCGTCTTCATATTCCTGCTTGCCGTCGTAATACTGCTGCCAGCCGTCGTCCAGCTCGGCCCGGGCGTCGCGGATCTCGTCATTGCTCAGCGGGTCGGCCCGCAGCGCCTCCAGCGTCTCCACGCCCTCGGCATAGTCGGCTTCGCCGTCGTTGAGCTCCTGCAGGGCGTCATCCAGCTCCTGCTTGCCGTCGGCCAGCTCCTGGTCCGCTTCGGCCTTGCCGTCCTCATACTCCTGGAGGCCGTCATAATATTCGGCCCAGCCGTCGGCCAGCTCCTCCTCGGCGTCGGCAATCACCGTGGTCCGGCGCAGCTCGCCCCGGGCATTGACCGCGTCCTCCAGGACATCCTCCCAGGGCTTGATGGAATCGGCATACGCGTCGCTGAAGGCAGCGCCCTCGGAGGGCACCTGGACATAGATCTCCGTATAATAGTCGGCGTCGTAGCCCGCCTCCGTCAGGAACAAAAAGGCCGCCACGGTGCCGTTGCCCAATGCCGAGGTGCCCCGCTGGCTGCTGAGATACTGGGGACTGCTGCCCAGACCCACCAGGGTATAGGCTTCCTGGGAGAAAGGCGCTTCATCGTCGGGATCGTTCTGCACGGTAATCACCGCGCCCAGGTCGTCCTCGGTGAAGTAGCGGTTGTCGCCCAGGCACTCATCGGCGGTCTCGGGCATCCGGCCCGCGGTCAGCACCGGCTGGTTCAGCGTGGGCAGCAGCTCCTGGGTGGCAAAGACCACCTCCCGGTCCCGGAACATGGTCAGCAGATCCGCGCTCACTGAGGGCTCTACGGTCTCCACCCCGTCCAGGGCGGCAAAATATGCCGCGTCCTCCTCGGTGAAGCCCAAGGTCGAACGCAGCTGGAAGTCATAGAGATTGGTTTCTTCGATATAGTCCGCCCCGGTTTTGGCCATGGCGGGCCGGGCCAGCCGCAGGCCCGTGAAAAAGCCCACGCCCAAGGCCACAATGGCTACGATGGCAAAAAAGCGCCCCAGCGTCCGCAGCCATTCTCTGCGGTTGTTCTTGCGCCAGGCGGAACCGTTGGCTACCATTCGATCTCCTCCACCGGTGTGACATGGTCATTTTTGCGAACAGCGGAAATGGTCCCCGACCGGACCTCGACCACCCGATCCGCCATGGCGGTCAGGGCGGAGTTATGGGTAATGATGACGACGGTCATGCCCTGACGGCGGCTCTGGTCCTGGAGGAGCTTCAAAACCTCCTTGCCGGTGGCATAGTCCAGCGCGCCGGTGGGCTCGTCGCAGAGCAGGAGCTTGGGGTTCTTGGCCAGCGCCCGGGCAATGGCCACCCGCTGCTGCTCGCCGCCGGAGAGCTGGGCCGGGAAATTGTTGAGCCGGTGTCCCAGCCCCACCTGCTCCAGAATCTCCGCCGCAGGCTGGGAATCCCGGATGATCTGGGCCGCCAACTCCACGTTTTCCAGCGCCGTCAGGTTGGGAATCAGGTTGTAGAACTGGAAGACGAACCCCACCTCTTCCCGGCGGTACTGGGCCAGACGGCGGCCCCGATAGGCGGAGATCTCACTGCCCTCGAGAAATACGCGGCCGGACGTCAGCGTGTCCATGCCGCCGAGGATATTCAAAAGCGTGGTCTTTCCGGCGCCGGACTGCCCCACAATGACCGCGATTTCCCCCTTGTCGATGGTGAAGGAGGCGTCCTTCAGCGCCTGGACTTGGCCCTCGCCGGAGCCATACGTTTTCGAGACGTGATCGAGCGTGACAAAGCCTTCCATAACGGGCCTCCTTAGGGGATTGGTTGATACTATTATAATCTGACACCCTTTGGCATTTGCGAATTGTTTGTGAACATTCTGTCCAAAGGCGCAGTTGTAGTCGGGCTCAAAACGCGGTATACTGGAACAAGATAAGGAGGAGATTCGACATGGAACTCACAGAACGGTTTTTGAAGCTGGTATCCTACCCCACCACCTCGGACGAGGGGTCGGAGACCTGTCCCTCCACCCCCGGCCAGCTGGTTCTGGCCCGGGCCATTGTGGAGGATATGCGGGCCATGGGCATTGCCGACGCCCACGTCGATGACCATGGCTACGTCTATGGCACCGTCCCCGCCACCGGCGAGGGGCCCACCATCGGCCTGATCGCCCATATGGACACCGCGCCTGACGCCAAGGGCGAGGGCATCTGCGCCCGCATGACGGAGCCCTATGAAGGCGGCGACATTGTGCTGAACGAGGCCCTGGGAATCCGGCTCTCGCCTCGGGACTATCCGGTCCTGCTCCATCACACCGGCAAACGGCTCATCGTCACCGACGGCACCACCCTGCTGGGCGCGGATGACAAGGCCGGCGTAGCCGAGATTCTCACCTGCGCCGAACGGCTCCTGCGGAGCGGCAAGCCCCACGGCGCGGTCCGCATCGGGTTCACGCCCGACGAGGAGATCGGCCGGGGCGCGGACCGGTTCGATGTGGCAGGCTTCGGCGCGGACTATGCCTATACCGTGGACGGCGGCGCGCTGGGGGAAATTGAATATGAGAACTTCAACGCGGCGGCGGCCGAGGTGGTATGCCACGGCCGGAGCATCCATCCCGGCTCGGCCCGGGGGAAGATGATCAACGCCGCCCATCTTGCCATGGAGTTTCACCGGCTGCTGCCGGAGCTGGAGGTCCCCGCCGCCACCGACGGCTATGAGGGCTTCTATCATCTGACCGACATATCCGGCCATGTGGAGGAGGCGCGGCTGCGGTATATCATCCGGGATCACGACGCCGAAACATTTGCCCGCCGCTGCCGGTTTTTCCAGAAGGCCGCCGATTTCCTCAATGAGAAGTATGGCTCCGGCACCGTCGAAGCCACGGTCACCGAGAGCTACCGGAACATGAAGGAGAAAATTCTGCCCCATATGCACATTGTCACCGCCGCCAAAGCCGCCATGGAGGCCTGCGGCGTCACGCCCCGGGAGGTCCCCATCCGCGGCGGCACCGATGGAGCCCGGCTGTCCTACGAGGGGCTCCCCTGCCCCAACCTCTGCACCGGCGGCGAGAATTTCCACGGCCGCTTCGAGTTCATCCCGGTGGAGGACATGGAGAAGGTCGTGGACATCCTGGAGCGAATCGTCCTGGACGCCTGTCCGTAGAACACTTCTTCCCTATTCCCTTCCCGCAGAATCCCGGCCTGTGCAAAGAGCGCTTCCGCGCCGCCGCCGCTGCGCGGCGGCACACCTCTCCGTCACGGCTCCGCCGTGCCACCTCCCCTCAAGGGGAGGCTTTGGGGTGCGTCGCCTGAGAGGGAAGGCTCCCCTTGAGGGGAGCTGGCAGCCGAAGGCTGACTGAGAGGTGTTACCGCACCGAAAGCTTCCCGCAGGGCTTCGGCGTGTGCAGAAGGCGCTTCCGCGCCGCCGCCGCTATGCGGCGGCACACCTCTCCGTCACGCTTCGCGTGCCACCTCTCCTCAAGGAGAGGCTTTAGGGTACGTTGCACACGGGCGCGCCTCTACGCCCGGTCGTGTCAAGTTTTCCCCCTTGACAAGCGGGCGGGGAGCTTGTATAATAACCAGGCTGTCAAGTAATTCCCCTTGAAAGGCAGGGACCGCCGTGAAGCACAACGCCTTGGAAATGTCCCTGCTGCTGGACTACTACGGGGAGCTCTTGACCGAAAAGCAGCGCAGCTGCTTCGATCTGTACTACAATCAGGATCTCTCCCTGGGGGAAATCGCCCAGGAGGCCGGGATCTCCCGCCAGGCCGTCCACGACGTGCTGGCCCGCGCCGAGAGCGCCATGGAGGCCATGGAGGCCAAAATCGGCTGCGTGGCCCGGGCCCGGCGGCAGCAGAAAGCCCTGGAGGTCATCACCGAGGCCGCCGCGGCTCTCTCAGCGATGCCCCAGGCCAAAGAACTGGCCGCGAGAATCCTGTCCGCCGCCGAAACCATCAAGGAGTAACGACATGGCATTTGAAGGCTTGACCGATAAAATTTCCGCGGTCTTCCAAAAGCTCCGCGGCAAGGGCCGCCTCACCGAGGCCGACGTCAAGGCCGCCATGCGGGAAATCCGCCTGGCGCTCCTGGAGGCCGACGTCAGCTATAAGGTCGTCAAGGACTTTATCGCCAAGGTCTCCCAGCGGGCCGTGGGCAGCGACGTGCTTGAAAGCCTCACCCCCGCCCAGATGATCGTCAAGATCGTCAACGAGGAGCTCACCGCCCTGATGGGCAGCGAAAATCAAAAGCTCCGCATGGCCTCTCAGCCGCCGACCATCGTCATGCTGGTGGGCCTCCAGGGCGCCGGTAAGACCACCAACGGCGCCAAGCTGGCCGGACTCTTCAAAAAGCAGGGCCGCCGCCCGCTGCTGGTGGCCTGCGACATCTACCGCCCCGCCGCCATCAAGCAATTACAGGTGGTGGGCGAAAAGCTGGATATCCCCGTCTTCGAGATGGGCAAGACCAATCCCGTGGACATCGCCAAGGCCGCCGTGGCCCACGCCGTCCGCCACGGCAACGACATGGTCTTCCTGGACACCGCCGGACGGCTCCATGTGGACGAGGCCCTGATGGACGAGCTCAAGGCCATCAAGGCCGCCGTCAAGCCCACCGAGATCCTCCTGGTGGTGGATGCCATGACCGGTCAGGACGCCGTCAACGCCGCCCAGACCTTCAACGAGTGGCTGGACATCGACGGCGTCATGCTCTCCAAGCTGGACGGCGACGCCCGAGGCGGCGCGGCCCTCTCGGTCAAGGCCGTCACCGGCAAGCCCATCAAGTTCATCGGCACCGGCGAGAAGCTCGACAGCATCGAGCCCTTCCACCCGGGCCGCATGGCCTCGCGGATTCTCGGCATGGGCGACGTGCTGACGCTGATCGAAAAGGCCGAGCAGGCCTTCGACCAGAAAAAGGCCGCCGAGCTGGAGCAGAAGCTCCGCAGCAACAAATTCACCCTCCAGGACTTCTACGACCAGCTGATCCAGCTCAAAAACATGGGCGATTTGCAGGACGTCCTGGGGATGATGCCGGGCGTCAACGCCTCGGCCCTGAAAAACGCCACCGTGGACGAAAAGGCCATGGCCCGTACCGAGGCCATTATCCAGTCCATGACCCCCTATGAGCGGGAAAATCCCGCCTGCCTCAACCACAGCCGCAAGCGCCGCATCGCCGCCGGCTCCGGCGTCAAGGTGGAGGACGTCAACAAGCTCCTGAAGCAGTTCGACGTCATGAACAATATGATCCGCCAGTTCTCCGGCCCCGGCGCGGCCAAGAAGATGAAGCGCCTCAAGCGCATGGGCGGCTTCCCCGGTATGCCCGGACTGTAACGCAAGCTGCGTATCACTCGATACCCGCTATAGATGATAGAATTTTTGGAGGTGAACCCGAAATGGTCAAGATCAGACTGAGAAGAATGGGTGCAAAGAAGAACCCCTACTACAGAATCGTTGTCGCTGATTCCCGCAGCCCCCGCGACGGCCGCTGCATCGAGGAGATCGGCTCCTATGATCCCCTGAGCAACCCCGCCACCATCAAGGTGGACGCCGAGAAGGCCCAGGCCTGGATCAAGAACGGCGCCCAGCCCACCGACACCGTGAGAGCGCTTCTGAAGAAGGCGAACGTGCTGTAAGTCTTACGAAGGAGTGAGACGATGAAGGAACTTTTGCTGTACGTGGCAAAAAATCTGGTTGACGACCCCGACGCCGTCACCGTCCGGGAAATCCCCGGCGAGACGACGGTGCTGGAGCTGCGGGTGGCCCCCGCCGACATGGGCAAGGTCATCGGCCGCCAGGGCCGCATTGCCAAGGAAATCCGGACCATTGTCAAGTCAGTGGCTCAGAGAGACGGGCAAAAGGTCTCTGTGGAAATCGTCGATTGACGGAAAATGCGCTGCCTGGCAGCGCATTTTTTGCTATGGTGCCATCCGCCTGGTATCGATCATCCCCGTCCAACGCCGTAGGGGTGCATTATATATGCGCCCTGCCGCACCCACGATATGCCGGTGGTCCGGCAAACATCGCACCTGGTTCCGGGCGGATATATAATCCGCCCCTACAGCCGTGCGGTCTCCGTCGCCGCTCGCCGGTGAACCGCAAATTGATGCGCCCGTATCGCCCCTGTCGATCCCCAGGCGGTACAAAATAGGAGGTACTATGGAACAATATTTCGCGCCCCATCTGGACAAGCAGGCCCTCCAGGGCATGACGGCCCTGGGTCTGGCCCATATGGGCGACTGCGTCTTTGAGCTGCTGGTCCGCACCTGGCTGTGCACCCACGGCGGCTCCAAGGTCAAGGATCTCCACCGGGCCGCGGTGGCCCATGTGGCCGCTCCGGCCCAGGCCGCCCGGATGGACCGGATGCTGCCGCTGCTGACCGAGGAGGAGGCGGCCATCTACCGCCGGGGCCGCAACGCCCATGTCCACGGCGTCCCCAAGGGGGCCACGCCCCAGCAATACGCCAAGGCCACCGGTCTGGAGTGCCTGTTCGGCGCGCTGTATCTCTCGGGCCGGTGGGACCGGGTCAACGAGCTGTTCTGTCTGACCATGGAGGAGGAAGCCCATGCCCTTTGACGCTTTTTTTCTCTCCGCCGCCGTGGCGGAGCTGCGGCCCCAGCTGCTGGGCGCCCGCATTGACAAGATTCAGATGCCCGTCCGGGATCAGGTGGTCTTCCAATTCCGGGGCCCCGGCGGCGCGGGACGGCTGCTGCTCTCGGCCTCGCCGGGGAGCCCCCGCCTCCATCTGACCACCGCGCCCCTGCAAAATCCGGCCCAGCCGCCCATGTTCTGCATGCTGCTGCGCAAGCACCTCTCCGGCGGCCGCATTACCGCCGTGACCCAGCCGCCCATGGAGCGGCTGGTGGACCTGACCCTGGAGTGTACCGACGAGATGGGCGAAAAGGCCGAAAAGCACCTGATCGTCGAGATGATGGGCCGGGGCGCCAACCTGGTCCTGACCAGCGGCGACGGCCACATCCTCGACTGTATGCGCCGCATCGATTTTGAGATGTCCGACAAGCGGCAGGTGCTGCCGGGCCTCCTCTACCACCTGCCGCCGGTGCCGGACAAGCGGGACCCGCTGGCCGACAGTCTGGCGTCCATCACCGAGGCTCTGACCACCCTGGAGGGGGAAAAGCGGCTGGAGAAGTGGCTGCTGGAGCGGTACCGGGGCCTCTCGCCCCTGATCTGCCGGGAGCTGGCCTACCGGCTCCTGGGCGAGACCGACGCCCAGCTGGGCCCCCTGTCCCTGGAGCGGCGGGAAGCCCTGGCCGGACAGGTCTTCGAAGCCCTTCAGGCCCTGCCGCAGAACCCCCAGCCGGTGCTGCTGAAAAAGGAGGGCAGGGACTGGGACTTCACCTTCCACCCGGTGGCGCAGTACGGCAGCTACGTGGAAAACGAAGCGTTCCCCAGCTTCTCGGCCTTGCTGGACGGCTTTTACGCCCGGCGGGACCACGCCGAGCGGATGCGCCTGCGGACCCACAGCCTCCACAAGACCATCGGCAATCTCCGGGACCGGACGGCCCGGAAGCTGGAGAACCAGCGGCAGGAGATCACCGCCGCCGCCGACCGGGAGCGCCTGCGGCAGCTGGGCGACATCGTCACCGCCAACCTCCACGCCATGACCCGGGGACAGGCGCGGCTCACCGCCGTGGACTTCTACGACCCGGAGATGCGTGAGATCGACATTCCCCTCTCCCCCCAGCTCTCGCCCCAGCAGAACGCCGCCAAGTTCTACAAGGACTACAACCGGGCCAAGACGGCCCAGCGGGTGCTGACCGAGCAGATCGCCAAGGGCGAGGTGGAGCTCCAATACCTCAACAGCATTCTCGACGAGCTGGACCGGGCCGAGACGGAGCAGGACGTGCTGGAAATCCGGGCCGAGCTGGTGGCCGGCGGCTACGTCCGGGACACCGACAAGAAAAAGAAGATGAAGCTGGCCCCCACCAAGCCCTGGGAGTTCCGCTCCAGCGAGGGCTATCTGATCCGGGTGGGCCGGAACAACCGGCAGAACGACCAGCTGACCCTGAAGGACTCCCAGAAGGGCGACCTCTGGCTCCATGTGCAGAAGCTCCACGGCAGCCATGTGGTCATTGCCTGCGGCGGACAGAAGCCCTCCGACGAGACCATCACCGAGGCCGCCATGCTGGCCGTCTGGTACTCTCAGGCCCGGGAGAGCCAGAACGTGGCCGTGGATGTGACGCCGGTCAAGCAGCTCAAAAAGCCCGTGGGCGGCAAGCCCGGCATGGTCATCTACCACGAGTACCGCACCGTCTACGTGACCCCGGACCCCAAGCTGCCGGAAAAGCTGAAGGCGTAGCCCCGTCCAAGCCTCGCCCATGTAAAGGAGATACCTTATGTTTTACGCCATTCTGGCGGCCTTTGCCGCCGTGATCGTCATTCTGGACCAGGTGGTCAAATATCTGGTGGTACAGAATATCCCCCTGGGCGGCATGGTTCCGGTCTGGCCCGGGGTGATTCATCTGACCTATGTAAAAAACACCGGCATGTCCTTTTCCCTGCTGGAGGGGCAGCGGTGGTTCTTCGTGGTCGTCACCCTGGTGATCCTGGCGGCCATGGTGGTCGCGGTCCGTAAAAAGTGGGTCCGCCATCCCATGGGACTCTGGGCGCTGGCCGCCATCGCCGGCGGAGCCGTGGGCAACTTCATTGACCGGCTGCTGCTGGGCTACGTCATCGACATGTTCGAGGTGGAGTTTATCCGCTTCGCCGTGTTCAACGTGGCCGACTGCTTCCTGGTCTGCGGCACCATCGTGCTGGTGATCTACGCACTGTTCTTCGACCGTCCCAAGGAGGATACCGGCCATGGTGCTGACGGCTGACCGCTCCGGCGAACGGGCCGACGCCGCCCTGGCCCGGCTGGCGCCGGATCTGACCCGCTCCGCGGCCCAGCGGCTGCTGGAGGAGGGCCGGGTCCTGCGGGAGGGCCGCCCGCTGCGGAAAAACGACAAGCTCCAGGCCGGGGATGTGCTGGCCCTGGACCTGCCGGAGCCCCAGCCCGTGGCCCTGGAGCCGGAAGACATTCCTCTGGATATCGTCTATGAGGACAACGACCTGCTGGTCATCAACAAGCCCAAGGGCCTGGTGGTCCATCCGGCGGCGGGACACTGGTCCGGCACCCTGGTCAACGCCCTGCTCTACCACTGCCGCGACTCCCTCTCCGGCATCAACGGCGAGCTGCGGCCCGGCATCGTCCACCGCATCGACAAGGACACCTCGGGCCTGCTGATCGTAGCGAAGAATGACTTCGCCCACCAGGCGCTGGCGGCCCAGCTCCAGGACCACACCCTGGCCCGGACCTACGTCTGCCTGGTGGTGGGCGGCGTCCGGGAGGACAGCGGCGTCATCGACGCGCCCATTGGCCGCCATCCCACCGACCGGAAGAAAATGGCGGTCACCGAGAAAAACAGCCGCCATGCCGTGACCCACTGGCGGGTGCTGGAGCGGTTCCCGGGCTATACCCTGCTGGAGTGCAGGCTGGAGACCGGCCGGACCCACCAGATCCGGGTCCACATGGCCTACCGCAATCACCCCATCGTCGGCGATACGGTCTACGGCCGTCCCAAGCCGGAGCTGGGGCAGGACTCCCAGTGCCTCCACGCCCGGGCCCTGACCTTCCGCCACCCCCGGACCGGCGAGACCATGACCCTGACCTGTCCCCTGCCCGACTACTTCACCCGGCTGCTGGAAGCCCTCCGCCGCCGGACATAAAAACGACCCGGGAGCCGTTGAAAGCTCCCGGGTCGTCAGCGTGTCGAAAAAGTCTTTTCGCCACGCTGGGCGTATTTTCAAACTTTTGAAAAAGTTTGAAAATACGTGTTGATTGAACGCGAAGGGGGCTTTTTGCCCCCTTCACACTTCCCCCGCTGCTCTGTCACAGACATCTTCAGCGAGGTTTTTCGACAGTCTGACGACCCGGGAGCCGTTGAAAGCTCCCGGGTCGTTTCGATTCTGTAGGGCGGCATGCCCACATGCCGCCATGGCCGGGCTGCGCGGACTGCGGGCTCGGTGGTTCCGGTGGCTTGATTGGGCGGATATACAATCCGCCCCTACAGGTGCATTCGCTGCCGTTTCCCGCTGTAGGGGCGCATTATATATGCGCCCGGACCAGGCCGCCGGGATCACCGGGCTTGCGGACATCGCGACCTGGTGGAAAGAAAAGCATTTTCAGCAGGATTTGGACCGCATAAAACGACCCGGGAGCCGTTATAGCTCCCGGGTTTTAGTTTGCAGTTTAGTGGGTCAGGAAGAAGGTCAGGGCAAAGAGAATGGCGATGATCCAGGTGGCGATGTTGAGCTCCTTGGCCTTGCCGGAGAAGATCTTGATGATGACACAGGAGATCAGGCCGAAGGCGATGCCGTAGGAGATGTTGTAGGTGAACACCATGACGGCGATGGTCAGGAAGCCGGGCAGAGCCTTGGCGGGATCGTCCCAGGCGATGTTCTTGACGCCGGACATCATCAGCACGCCGACATAGATCAGGGCAGTGGCCGTGGCGTAGGTGGGGATCAGCTGGGCCACAGGGGCCAGGAACATGGCGATGAAGAACAGCAGCGCGGTGACCATGGAGGCCAGACCGGTGCGGCCGCCCTCGGAGATGCCGGAGGAGGACTCGACGAAGGTGGTGACGGTGGAGGTGCCGCAGACGGCGCCCACGCAGGTGGCCATGGCGTCGGCCATCATGGCGCGGTTCATGTTGGGAACCTCGCCCTTCTCGGTCAGCATATTGCCGGCGGAGCAGGCGCCGTAGAGGGTGCCCAGGGTGTCGAACATATCGACCATGCAGAAGGCCAGCATGGTGGTGATAAACATGACGATAAAGCCGCCCATGCCGTTGGCCGCGATATAGGCCGAGAAGTCAAAGCCCTGCTTGAAAACGGCGAACAGGGAGAAGTTGGCGAAATCCTTGAACGCGCCGAAGAAGTCGCTGGCCAGATTGGGAGCCACGGCAGTGGCATAGAAGTCCGGCACGGTCAGCAGGCCCAGGACGTAGTACACCACGGCGGAGCCCAGGATGCCCCAGAGCACCGCGCCGCGGACCTTCTTATGAGCCAGGATGGCGATGGCCAGCAGGCCGAAGATGGTCACCAACATGGGCATGATGGAACCCCAGGTGGCGTTGCCGGAGTAGACGTTGAAGGAATTCAGCGCCACGCAGGTGGTGCCGTCGGCGACGACGATGCCGGCGTTCTGGAAGCCGATAAAGGCGATGAACAGACCGATACCGGCGGAGATGGCCACCTTGACCTCCTGGGGGATGCCCTCGAAGATCAGCTTCCGGAGGCCGGTGACGGTGAGGAGCAGGAAGACCAGGCCGTCCACCAGGACCAGCACCAGGGTGTTGGCATAGGAGAGACCCATGGTCAGACAAACGGTGTAGACGAAGTAGGCGTTGAGGCCCATGCCGGAGGCCTGCGCCAGCGGCAGATTGGACAGGAGTCCGATGAGCACCGTGCCAACCACAGCCGAGATAGCCGTGGCGATGTAGACAGCGCCGTAGGTCGTCTGTCCCTCCAGGGTTGCGAACATGCCTGCGTTGACCATGAGGATATAGGCCATGGCCATGAAGGTGGTGAGACCGGCAAAGATCTCAGTCCGGACGGTGGAGCCGCGTTCTTTTATGCGGAAAAATTGTTCCATAGAGCAGACCTCCTTGCAATGTTAAAATTCCGCAAAAATAGATGCCCCTATTATATCTGTTTTGTGTAACAATTACAAGAGGCTCCTGACAAAACCCGCGAAAAATTTCCGTTGGCCCGTATCTCCAGCCTTTGCCCCTTGCGGCGGCGGACAGAATGGATTATAATATTATATAAAGAAACGGAAGAAGGAGCGCTGAATTCTATGCTGTATCATACAATGCAGATTGCCGGACTTTCCCGGGAGCTGCCCATCTGCAAGGTGTCCGAGGACCTCTACATCGGCGCCTTTGTGATTTTCGGCGACGTGGAGCTCACCGAGCACTGCGCCGCTGCGCTGCTCAAAAAAGCCCCGGCCTACGACTACCTCATCACTGCCGAAGCCAAGGGTATCCCCCTGGTCCACGAGATGGCCCGCCAGAGCGGCCAGAACAAGTACCTGCTGGCCCGGAAGGCCCCCAAGCTCTATATGAACAATATGCTGGAGATTGCGGTCCATTCCATCACCACCGCCAAGGAGCAGCGGCTGTACCTGGACGGCAACGACGCCGCCCTGATGAAGGGCAAGCGGATTTTGATTGTGGACGACGTGATTTCCACCGGCGAATCCCTGATGGCCCTGGAGCGGCTGGTGGAGGCCGCCGGCGGCCAGGTCTGCGGCCGCATGGCCATCCTGGCCGAGGGCGACGCCCAGACCCGGGACGACATCATCTATCTGGAGAAGCTGCCGGTCTTCCACGCCGACGGCACCGTGAAGAACTGACGCACCAAAGCACAGCTCAACTGCCCGGCGGCTTCCCTGCCGGGCTCAGCGTGTCGAAAAAGTCTTTTCGCCACGCTGTGCGTATTTTTAAACTTTCTAAAAAGTTTAAAAATACGTGTCGATTGAACGCGAAGGGGGCTTTTTGCCCCCTTCACACTTCCCCCGCTGCTCTGTC
>DVFN01000138.1 GCA_018713205.1 Candidatus Avoscillospira stercorigallinarum
ACAATTGTGTCTGCGGCATTCGCCCAATCTTTTGCCCCATCCGTGCAGTTATAAAAGGGGGAAATACATACAGTATTCCCGCCCTTTTATAACTTTCGTATGAGGCAAAATCTTTGGCCGAATGCTCTTGCCAAATTGTGCGGTGCTGCCCAAGAGCTTATTCATAGAATCCAAAAACCCCGGCGCTGATGCGCCGGGGCGGAACACTGGGAATTACTCCTCCACAGCCTCGTCGTCGGAGGCGGTGAGCAGGGCGCGGATGGACAGGCTGATGCGCTTGTTCTCGGCGTCGATGTCGATGATCTTGGCGTCAACCTCCATACCCTCGGAGAGCACGTCCTCGGGCTTGCCGATGCGGCGGTCGGCAATCTGGGAGATGTGGATCAGGCCGTCCACGCCGGGGATGATCTCGGCAAAGGCGCCGAAGGTCATCAGCTTGACGATCTTGACCTTGGCCACGTCGCCCACATGGAACTGGGTCATGAAGATGTTCCAGGGGTTGGTCTCGGGGGTCTTGTAGCCCAGGGAGATCTTCTTCTTCTCGGGATCATAGGAGATGACAAAGACCTCGATCTCGTCGCCGACCTTGACCACCTCGGCGGGGTTCTTGATGCGGTTCCAGGACAGCTCGGACACATGGACCATGCCGTCCACGCCGCCGATATCCACGAAAGCGCCGTAGGAGGTCAGGCTCTTGACCACGCCGTGGTACTTCTTGCCCACCTCGATCTCGGCCCAGATCTTCTCCTGGGCGGCCTTGCGCAGCTCGTTGGTCACGGCACGGATGGAGCCGACCACGCGGCGGCGGGCCCGGTTGACCTCGGTAATCTTCATCTGCACGGTGGTCTTCACCAGGGCAGACAGATCGCCGCCCTTGGGCACACCGGTCTGGGACGCGGGGATGAACACCCGAATGCCCTTCACATTGGCGACGATGCCGCCCTTGTTCTCCTCGGTAATGAGGCCCTCGACAACGGCCTTGCTCTCGGCAGCGGCCTCAATCTCTTCCCAAGCCTTGCCGGCCTCCAGGCGCTTCTTAGACAGACGAGCCGTGCCCTCGGAATCATTGACATGCACGACCAGCACCTCAATCTCATCGCCGACTTTCAGAACATCTTCCGGCTTCACGGAAGGATCGGAGCTGAAATCATCAACAGGGATATAACCTGCGTGCTTTGTACCCAGGTCCACCTGAATCTCGGTGGCGCCAATGGCAGTTACAATGCCTGTGACCTTATCTCCGTTATTCAAAGTCTTGATCGACTGCTCGAGAAGCTCGGCAAAGTTCTCCTCCTGGGCAGTTTCAACCTTGATTTCTTCGCTCATTATGTTGTTGACCTCCTTTATTATCCACGCCGGGGTGGACGCCCCCGCCGTGATACCAACAGAACCGATACAAGAAAAATGCGATACGTCCAGCCCGCCGGCATCCTCCACCAGCCAAACATCCTCGCAGAATTGCCTACAGATCATGGCAAGCCGCTTGGTATTCGAGCTCATGGGATCGCCGACAATGACCATCGCATCGCAGCACCGGGCTAGCTCTCCTGCTTCTTTCTGCCGATTTTCTGTTGCTTCGCATATTGTATCAAATATTTCGGAATTTGTACACTGTTTTTTTATAATTTTCTTGCAACTTTCCCATAAATTCTGCGTGCTCGTGGTCTGAGAGACCAACGTCAGGCGCAGATGGGCGCGGGACGGGTCCTCCCGGAGCCAGTTTTCCAGGGCCTCGGGGCCCTCAAAAACATGGGGATGGGCGCACCAGCCGGCGATGGCCTGGACCTCGGGATGGGTCGGCGTGCCGATAATCACCGGGACGCGGCCCTGGGCCTCGGCCCGGATCACCAGCTTATGGATACGCTTGACAAAGGGACAGGTGGCGTCCACAATCTCCACGCCCCGGCGGCTGAGCCGCTCGTAGACGTCCCGGGAGACGCCGTGGGACCGGATGACCACCGTGGTACCGGCCGCCGCCTCCTCCGGCTCGGAGAGCTCCCGCACCCCCTCGGCCGCGAAATGGTCCATCACATGGCGGTTATGGATAATGGGTCCCAGGGTGGAGACGCGCTTTCCCGCCGCCACGGCCTCCTCCACCAGCGAGACGGCCCGGTCTACGCCGAAGCAGAAGCCCGCCGTCTTGGCCAAGGTTACCTTCATGCGCCCGCCTCCAATGCATAAATGCGGTCCATCAGGTCCTGGGTGGCGGCCTCCAGCTCGGCCTCGGTGGGACGTCTACTGGAGAATTCCACCTTGTAGGGCTCGCCGAACACGCAGGTCAGCTTGCTGAAGGGGCGGCGCTTCTGGGTCAGATAGATGGGCACAATGGGCGTATCGGTCCGCTGGGCCAGCACCACCGCGCCGCGCTTGCCGGGCCTCCGCTCCCCGGCCTTGACCCGGGTCCCCTCGGGGAAGATCAGCAGCTGCTGCTCGTCCCGCAGACACTTGATTCCCGTCTTGATGCCGGAGATATCCACGCCGTCCCGGTCGATGCCGAAGACGCCGATGGTCCGCAGAAACCAGCCCAGCACCGGTATGGCCATGGCCTCCTTCTTGGCCATGATCCGGGGCATATGGTCCTTATAGAGGGCCATCACCAGCCAGACCGGGTCGGCCAGTCCGCTGTGATTGCAGCAGAACAGCACCCGCCCCGTCTTGGGCACCCCCTTGCGCCCCACCACCTTGAAGATGGGATGATAGAGAAAGAGGCCGAAGCGGACCACCCAGTAGAGGAAGGTGAAAATCGGTCCGTGCATCATAGGCCCAGCCTCTTTTCGATGACGGCGAGGAGGGCGGCGGCGCTCTCCTCCAGGGTGAGGTCCGAGGTATCCACCTTCACGGCGTCATGGGCGCATTTGAGCGGCGCCACGGCCCGGTGCATGTCCCGGTCGTCCCGCTGGCGGATATCGGCCAGGACCTTCTCAAATGATGCTTTTTTGTCGCCCTTTTCCTGCATTTCCAGCAGGCGGCGCCGGGCCCGGACCTCCGGCGAGGCCGTGAGGAAGATCTTCACGTCGGCCTTGGGCAGCACCACGGTGCCGATGTCCCGGCCGTCCATGACCACGTTCCGCGTGGCGGCCAGATTGCGCTGGAGATCCAGCAGCACCTCCCGCACCAGGGGCTGAGCCGAGATTTTGGAGGCGTAGTCGCTGAGATCCGGCGTCCGCAGCTCGGCGGTGACGTCCTGGTCGTTGAGGAACATATGCTGCGCCCCGGCCTCGTCGTACTCCACCCGGATGGCCGCCTCGTCAATGAGCCGGGCGATGCCGTCGGTGTCCTTGGGGCTGACGCCGCAGATCTGCAAAAACAGACCGATGGTCCGATAGATGGCCCCGGTATCCACATAGGCATAGCCCAGCTTCTCGGCGACCTGCCGGGCCAAGGTGCTCTTGCCCGCGCCCGCGGGGCCGTCAATGGCAATGGAGATGTGCTTCATAATTCGGATTCCTCCCAACGCCGCACTGCGGCGCACTGATTCACGATTCACGTTTTTTCTGCGGCGGCGATTCCGGCGGCGCGGCCGGTGGACCAGGCGATTTGCAGGTTAAAGCCGCCGGTGTAGGCGTCCACATCCAGGATCTCTCCGGCAAAATAGAGGCCCTCGACCAGCTTCGACTCCATGGTCTTGGGCTGGACCTCCCGGACGGCCACGCCGCCGGCGGTGACGATGGCCTCGGCCACGGGTCTCGGGCCCCGGATGGCGACGGAGAAGCCCTTGGTCAGCTCCAGGAGCCGCCGCCGCTGGGTCCGGGTTATGGAATTGGCCCGGGTCTCCGGCGAAATCTCCGCCCGCTCCACCATCACCGGAATCAGCAGCCGGGGATAGAGGTCCTGAAGGGCATGGTCGATGGTCCGGTTCTGGTATTGCTCCAGGTCCCGCAGCATCCGCTGGTCCAGCTTCTGCTCGTCCAAAGCCGGTTTCAGATCGATGACAATTTCCTTCAGCTCGCCGGGCTTGCCGTGGGCGCTGGCGCTGAGAATCACCGGCCCCGAGAGGCCGAAATGGGTAAAGAGCAGCTCGCCGAAGTCCTTATAGAGCGTCTTTCCGGCGGCGTTCTTCGCCTGGATGGCGCAGTTGCGCAGAGACAGGCCCTGGAGCTTGGCGCACCAGCCGCCGTCCTCCTCCAGAGGCACCAGAGAGCCCCGGAGCTCGGTCACGGTGTGGCCCACAGACCGGGCCAGCCCATAGCCGTCGCCGGTGGAGCCGGTCAGCGGATAGGAGCAGCCGCCGGTGGCCACGATGACCCGGCTGCCGGAGAGGAGCCCATGGTTGGTCCGGACGCCGGTGACCCGGCCCTCCTCCACCGCCAGCGCCTCGACCCGCTCCTGGCGGATCTCCACCCGGCCGGTCCGGAGATACCGCTCCAGGGCCCGGACCACGTCGGCGGACTTGTCGCTGACAGGGAACACCCGGTTGCCCCGCTCTACCTTCAGCGGGCAGCCCTGCGCTTCAAAAAAGTCCATGGCCGCCCGGGGCGGGAAGGCCTCCAGGCAGCTGTAGAGAAAGCGGCCGTTCCGGGGGACCTCCTTGAGGACCTGGTCCACGCCGCAGTCGTTGGTCACATTGCACCGGCCCTTGCCGGTGATATAGAGCTTTTTTCCCAGGCGGTCGTTGGGCTCCAGCAGTATGACCTGGGCGCCCGCCTCGGCCGCCGCGCCCGCCGCCATCATCCCGGCCGCGCCGCCGCCGACGACCAAGACCTTATGTTTCAACCCGCTCATAGACCTCATACTCCTGCCAGATTCCCTCGAGATTTTCAAAAATCCGGGAGAGCTCTCCCTTCTTCCGCTGGCCAATGGCCACAATCAGGGCGTTGGCCAGACTCATGGGCGCGACCAGGGAGTCCACCACCGAGACCATGTCGCTCTTGGCCAAGAGCACGTGGTTGGCCCGCTTGGCCGCCGGCGCGTCCAGCGAGTCGGTGATGGCCACCACCTCGGCCCCGGAGTCCCGGGCGAAGTCCATCAGCTGAATGGTCCGACTGGAATACCGGGGCAGGCTGATGGCGATGACCACATCCCCCTGGGAGACGTGGAGCATCTGCTCGATCATCTCGCTGGTGGCCGAGGAGGTCACCTGGTGGACGTTGTCAAACATATTCCGGAAATAAAAGCTTAAAAACGTGGCGATGACCGCCGAGGACCGAACGCCGACAATATAGATCTGTTTGGCAGCCAGGATGGCCTCCACGGCCCGGTCCAGGATCTTGCGGTCCAGGGCCTCGCTGGTCATGCGGATGCTCTCCCAGTCGGCCTGGAGGACCATGGACACCAGGTCCTTCTTGCCCAGCCGGTCGTTGGTGACCTCGATGCGCTGTACCGAAGTCAGCTTGTTCCGAACCATCTCCTGGAGGGCCTTCTGCATGCTGGGATAGCCGTCAAATCCCAGCTCCACGGCGAAGCGGACCACCGTGGATTCCGATACGCTGACCATCTTCCCCAACCGGCTGGCCGTCATAAAGGCCGCCTTGTCATAGGACGCTTCAATGTACTCGGCAATGCGCTTTTGTCCCTTGGAAAAGCTGGACATCTGATTATGTATGGCAGTCAAAATATCTGTTGCCATGGTTCCGCTCCTTTGGCGTCGAAAATAGGCGTTACAAAAAAACTATACTATCCTCCGGGGAATTTTGCAAGAATAATTATGTATCCTGCAAAAAATTCCACCCCAATTCCCGCTCCAGGGCCCGCAGCTCCTCCCGGGTCAGGTCCCGCCACCGGCCCGGCGGCAGGGTTCCCAGCTTCAGCGGCCCCTCCTGGACCCGCCGGAGCCGCCGGACCTGTAGGCCCGACCGCTGGCACAGCCGCCGGATCTGGCGGTTGCGGCCGTCGCGGAGGCAGAACTCCAGCTCCGTTCCCTGGTCCCGGGTCTGGAGGACCCGGACCTGGGCCGGGCGGGTGAGCCGTCCGTCAATTTCGATGGGCGCGGCCAGCTCCGCCTCCATGCCCGGCTGAAAGCCCGTCACCAGGACCCGGTAACGCTTGACCACGCCGCCCCGGGGGTGCATCAGCTTCTCCGCCAGAGCGCCGTCGTTGGTCAGCAGCAGCAGGCCCTCGGAGTCCAGGTCCAGCCGCCCCACGGGATAGACCCGGTCGCCGCAGCCTGCCACCAGGTCCGAGACGTTCTTCCGCCCCTTCTCGTCGGACAGGGTGGTCACATACCCCCGGGGCTTGTGGAGCATCAGATACCGCTTGGGCGGCGCCGTGGGCAGGGGATTCCCGTCCAGCAGGATTTCGTCGCCCTCCGCCGCCGTATCGCCCAGCTGGGCCGGGCGGCCGTTGACCGTCACCCGGCCCGCCTCGATCAGGGTCTCGGCCTGGCGGCGGGAGGCGATGCCCAGCCGCGAAAGCAGTTTTTGCAGCCGTTCCGCCATTTTTTTGCCTCCTCCCCATGCTATTCCGTGCTCCGCTTGCTTTCTCTGCCCCTAGGGGCTCTCCCCCTGGAGCCGGGCAAAGCCGTAGTCCAGCAGGGCGGCGTGGTCGGCCCAGTCGTTGCCGTCGTCCATGGTGACGGCGATGAGCCGCCGCCCGTCCCGCACGGCGCTGGACACCAGAATCCGGCCCGTGGCCTGGGTATAGCCCGTTTTGACGCCGTCCGCGCCATCATACTGCCAGAGGAGCTTATTGTGATTGGTAAAGCTCCGGCCCTCCAGGACGATGGTCTTGGTGGAAACCACCTGCCGGAAGACTTCGTTTTCCATGGCCGCTGCCGCCAGCCTCGCCAGATCCAGGGCCGTGGAATAGTGGCCCTCGGCGTCCAGGCCGTGGGGATTGACAAAGTGGGTATCCCACAGCCCCAGCTCCCAGGCCCGCCGGTTCATCCGGTCCGCGAAGGCCTCCACGCTCCCGTCGCAGTAGATGGCCAGGGCCACGGCGGCGTCGTTGCCCGAGTGCAGCAGCAGCCCGTAGAGCAGCGTCTCCACCCGCAGGACTTCTCCGGCCTCCAGGGAGAGAGACGAGCCCTCCACCCCCACGGCCTCCGGCGGAATCTCCACCGGCGCGTCCAGCTCACAGGTCTCGGCCACCAGAAGCCCGGTCATGATCTTGGTGGTGCTGGCCATCCCGGCCCGCTCTTCGGCATGCTGGGCGAAGAGCACCCGGCCCGTGGCGGCGTCCAGCACCACGGCCCGCTTCGCGGAAATGGCCGGGGCCGCTGCGGCCTGATTTGCGAAAAGGACGGCGGCGATCCAGAGGGCCGCCGCACGTCGCAACCAATGTTTCATCATTTCTCACCCCGGGTAGTTTGCCCCGGCGGCGCGAAATGAAGCATTCAAAATTCTTCCGTATCCTCGCCGTTTTTCCGCTTGAGCAGGGCGGAAACCTGATCGATCAGGTCCGGCAGCATCTCTACCACCCGCTCCATGGCATTGGAGGCAGGCTCGGCGATGGGCAGCACCCGGACCGACTCGCCCTTGATGACCAGGAAGGCCACCGGCGTGACGGTCACCGCGCCGCCGGTGCCGCCGCCGAAGTTGTTCTCCGCCGAAGGCCGGGCAGTCTTGGGAGCAAAGTCCGCGCCGCCGCCGGCAAAGCCGAACTTGATTCGGGACACCGGCAGAATGGTCACGCCGTCGGGCGTGGTAATGGCTTCGCCGATGACGGTATTGGCGTCCACCGTGGCGCGAATCTTTTCCACGGTCTCGCTCAACAGATTGGGAAGGGATTGACTCATGGTTGCTGCACCGCCTTTTTTGTAGTTTGAGGAGAGTTGCGAAGCCGCTGGACCAGCTTTGCCAGCACCAGCAGCGCCTGGAGCAATTCATAGACCCGCAGTGTAAACACGGCCCGGCCTTGGACCGCTGTTTTTTTAAGCTGATCGTTACAGGTGATCCGGACCTGCTCGCTCCCCACCCGGAAGACGCTGCGTATCAGCGGCAGGGCGCTGCCCACCGCCGCCCAGCAGCGGCCGTAGGCCAAGGCACAGGCGGGCGGATCGTCGCCGCCGGCGACCACCGTCAGCTCCAGCCGGGACAGTCTGGGCCGCCGGAGCAGGTCGCCCAGCGCCTCCAGCGCCTGCCGCCAATGGGCGCGGAGCAGCCGCTTCCAGTCGGAGCTGCCAGTGGAAGCGCCGGTCTGCCGGCGGGACCCGGCCCCAGCCGGCTTCGTCCGGCGCGTCTTCGCGGGTTTCGCCTCGGCTTCGCCGCCGGGAAACGGAAGCCGGAAGGGCCCCAGGTGGGCCGCCGTGGAAAAGCCCTCCGCGTCGTAGAAAAGCTCCAGCTTCACCGGGGCCAGCAGCGCCAGCGCCGCCAGAGCCAGCAGCCCCAGCAGAATCCACAGGGCCGTCACGGCGCGGCCTCCGGCTGGGCCGGTTCGGTTTGCTCCGCCGGTTCCGCGGCGTCCTCCGGCGTGGGACGGGACTGGAAGTTCATTTTCTCAATCTCCGGCAGCTCCTCCAGGGAGCTCAGGCCGAAGGTCCGCAGAAAGTCCGGCGTGGTCCGGTAGAGGATGGGCCGTCCGGGAACGTTGAGACGGCCGCACTCCTCAATCAGCTTCTTGGTCAGCAGGGCGCTGATGGAATAGGCGCTGTCCACCCCCCGGAGCTGCTCCACATAGGCCTTGGTGGCGGGCTGGTAGTAGGCGATGATGGTCAGGGCCTCCAGCTGGGAGTTGGAGAGCTTGGGCGGCTTCCGGGTCTCCAGGGTCTTGGTCACGTAGGGGGCCATCTCGCCGGAGGAGCACATCTGGTAGGCGTTCTCCAGCCGCAGAATCCGAATGCCGCTGCGGTTGTAGGACAGATCGTCCATCAGCGCCTGGACCTCGGTGTGAATCTCCGCCTCGTCCACCTCCAGGGAGTCGGCCAGACGCTTGGCATCCACCGGCTCCCCGGCGGCAAAGAGAATGGCCATCAGGGCCCGCTGGGTGTCATTCTGTTCCATCTTGGCTGTCCTCCCCCGTGCCGTCGGGCATTTTTACGAATCGAACGTTCAGCTCCCGGTCGTCGTCCTCCAGCTCCACCGACTTCAGGCGGCACAGCTCCAGCACCGCCAGAAAGGTGGCGACGATCTCCGACCGGGACCGGTTGCCCCGGAAAAGCTTCCGGAAGGTCGAGACCCCATGGGCCAGCAGCCGCCGCAGCACCTCCGCCGCCTTCTTTGTCACCGGGTAGGGCTCCCGGCCTACGATGCCGCTGAAATTGGCCGTGGGCGGCGGCATCGCCCGCTGGCTCCGGTCGGCCAGCACCGCCATGGTGCGCACCAGGTCCGACGGGTCGTGGCGGTAGCGGTAGGTCTCATCCCGGCGCAGCGGCTCCGGCTCCTTGGTAAAGAGGCCGCTGCCGATCTCGTTGCGCTGGGACAGAAACGTCACCGAGGTCCGAACCTGGGTCATGGCCTCCTGGCGCTGCCGCTCCTCCAGAGAGCGAATCAGCAGCTCCATCTCGCTCAGCGCCTCCTCCTGCTCGGCGGCAGAGAGGAGCATCTTCGTCTTAATCAGCATCAGATGGGAGGCCATGGCGATAAATTCGCTGGCAATCTCCATATCCATCCGCTTCATCTCGTCGAGATAGGCCAGATACTGCTCCAAAATGGAGGTGATGCTGATATCCTGGATTTCAATTTTATTCTTGCTCAGCAGCAGGAGAATCACGTCCAGCGGGCCGTCAAAGTCCTGCATTTCCGATTTACTGCGGACCACCTGGTCCAAATGATAGCGCGGCTCTTCCATGGGCGCCTCACTGAAACAGGTTGACCAACGACAGGACAATCCCCTGCAGCAGGTCCAGCAGCCAGCTGCGCATGGCGAACAGGGGCTGGTCCAGCACATTGAGGAACAGCAGGACCACCAGCAGCAGCATTCCGAAGCGCTCATAGCGGAGAATCGCTCCGTAGGTCTCATCCGGCAGCAAGGCGAAGAGGACCTTGGAGCCGTCCAGCGGCGGGATGGGAAAGAGGTTGAACACCGCCAGGCCCGCGCTGAGAATCGCCGTATATTGCAGAAACAGCAGGAGGTAAGCGCCTGCAGCGCCCGTGACGAGGCCGGCCCAGAGGACCACCGGCTGCAGGAGCAGCGCCAAAAAGGCCAGCACCACGTTGGACACCGGTCCGGCCAGGGCCGTCAGGGCCATGCCGGACTTGGGATGGCGGAAATTCCGCGGGTCGATGGGCACCGGCTTGGCCCAGCCGAAGCGGACCAGGGCCATCATCACCAGGCCCACCAGGTCGATATGGTGCAGAGGATTGAAGGAAAGCCGCCCCATACGCTTGGCGGTGGGATCTCCCAGGAAACAGGCCGCGTAGCCGTGGCAGGTCTCGTGGACGGTGATGCACAGGAGCGACGACGCCACGAGGATTAGCGTATTCCAGATCCAATCCAGCTGCAATTGACCCAGCCATTGGGTGAAGCCGTCCATCCCGGTCCCTCCTTTCCTACAGTGTCGCTTCGATCCGCTCCAGCAGCGCATCCCGACCCTCGCCCTTCTCGGCGGAGAAGGGAATCAGCTGGACGTCCTCGTCCAGCGCCAGGGTCTCCCGGATCAGGGCGAGGCTGGGCTCGATCTGGCTTTTTTTCAGCTTGTCCAGCTTATTGGCCACCACCAGATAGGGCCGCCCGGTCTGCTGGAAGTACCGGGCCATGGTGACATCGTTCTCCGTGGGCTTGTGCCGGGCGTCCACGATCAGGACGCCCAGGGTAATCAGGTCGGCGTCGGCAAAGTAGCTCTCAATGAGCTTGGCCCAGCGGTCCTTCTCGGCCTTGGGAACCTTGGCGTAGCCGTAGCCCGGCAGGTCCACCAGATAGAGGACCTGGTCGATCAGAAAGTAATTGATATGGGTGGTCTTCCCCGGCGCTTCGCCCACCCGGGCGAAGTTCTTGCGTTGCAGCAGCCGGTTGATGACCGAGGACTTGCCCACGTTGGACCGGCCCGCAAAGGCGATCTGGGGCAGCCCGTCCCGAGGGCAGTCCCCCAGGGAGGCGGCGGAGCGGACAAATTCCACGTTGTGTAAGTTCATAGGCTTCTCCTACTGGCGGATGCCGGTCTTGCGCTCGATCCCCTGCTCCCGGGCCACGGCCAGCTGGGCCTCCTGGGGCACCTGGTTGGGCACGGCGGATTCCGCGGGCTGGGGGAACTCCAGGGCGGCCTGGAGCACGGCGTCCACATGGGACACGGTCAGGAAATTCAGCGCCTGGCGGACGGTCTGGTCGATTTCCTCCAGGTCCTTGGCGTTGGCCTCGGGGATGATGACGGTCTTGATGCCGTGGCGCAGCGCCGCCATGGTCTTCTCCTTGAGGCCGCCGATGGGCAGCACCCGGCCCCGAATGGAAATCTCGCCGGTCATGGCGATCTCCCGGCGGACCCGCAGGCCCGTCAGGGCCGATACCATGGCCGTACAGATGGTGATACCGGCGGAAGGGCCGTCCTTGGGAATGGCCCCTTCGGGGAAGTGGACATGGATGTCCTTGGTCTTATAGAAGTCGGCGGGCAGCTTGAGGATCTCCGCCCGGGAGCGGATATAGCTCATGGCGGCGTAGACCGATTCCTTCATCACGTCGCCCAGGTTGCCGGTGAGCTCCAGCTTGCCGGTGCCGTCCACCACGTTGACCTCCACCTCCAGGGTCTCGCCGCCGACGCTGGTCCAGGCCAGGCCGGTGACCAGGCCCACGGGGTCCGACGGCGGCAGCGGGTCGGGCAGGAACTTCCGCACGCCCAGAAATTCCTCCAAATTGGCCCCGGTGACGCTCAGCCGCTTGGGGGCTTTTTCAGCCACAAAGCGCATATCGCACCGGCGGCACAGGGTGGCCAGCTCCCGCTCCAGGTTCCGGACGCCGGACTCCCGGGTATAGCAGGTGATAATCTCCCGGATGGCGTCGTCGCTGACGCGCAGCTGGGTCTTCTTCAGGCCGTGGCGGAGCATCTGCTTGGGGAGCAGATGGTTCTTGGCGATCTGGAGCTTTTCCTCGTCGGTATAGGACGAGAGCTCGATGACCTCCATCCGGTCCAGCAGCGGCGCGGGAATGGTGGAGTTGGTATTGGCGGTGGTGATAAACATGCACTCGCGCAGGTCGAAGGGCACCTCCAGGTAGTGGTCCCGGAAGGTGGCGTTCTGCTCGGCGTCCAGGACCTCCAGCAGGGCCGACGACGGGTCGCCCCGGTAGTCGCTGCCCAGCTTGTCCACCTCGTCCAGCAGCAGCAGGGCGTTCTTGGACTTGGCCTGGGCCACGGCCGCCATAATCCGGCCGGGCATGGCGCCGATATAGGTCTTGCGGTGGCCGCGGATATCGGCCTCGTCGTGGACGCCGCCCAGGGAGATTCGGGCCATATTCCGGTTCAAAGCCCGGGCGATGCTGGCGGCCACAGAGGTCTTGCCGACGCCGGGCGGGCCCACCAGGCAGAGAATCTGCGGCGGCAGCTCCGGCGCCATCTTGCGGACGGCGAAGATCTCCAGAATCCGCTCCTTGACCTTTTGCAGGCCGAAGTGGTCCTCGTCGAGGATCTTCCGGGCAGCGCGGATGTCCACCCGCTCCTTGGTGCGGGTGTTCCAGGGAAGCTCCAGGCAGGTATCGAGATACGTCCGCAGCACCGCCGCCTCGGCGGAATTGGAGGGCTGCTTGCTCAGGCGCTTGAGCTCCTTGAGCAGCTTCTCGCGGGTCTCCTCGGGCAGCTCCAGGGCCTCGATGGCCTCCTGGTACTGCTGGAGCTCCTCTTCATCGTCGCCCTCGCCCAGCTCGGACTGGATGACCCGCAGCTGCTCCCGCAGATAATAGTCCCGCTGGCCCTTGTTGACGTTCTCCTGGACCTTCTCCTGAATCTCCGACTCCAGCTGGAGTATATCCAGCTCCCGGCTCAGCAGGATCACCGCCAGCTCCAGCCGCTTGACCGGGTGGAGCTGCTCCAGGACCTTCTGCTTCTCGGCGTAGTTGATCGAGGTATTCTGGGTGATAAAATCGGCGATAAAGGCCGGGTCCCGGGAGGTGAGCACCGTGGCCAGACCGTCCTGGGCCGAGCGGCCGGTGAGCTCCAGGAAGTGATCGTAGAGCGCCTGGGCCTCCCGGATCAGGGCTTCGACCTTGGGGGCCGTCTTGGCATACGGCAGGTCCGCCACGGTCTCCACCCGGCCGAAGAAGAAGGGCTCCATCTGGATGCACTCGGTGATCCGGGCCCGGTACTTGCCCTCCACGAGGATGCGCAGGGTGTCCCCCGGCAACCGGAGAATCTGCTTGACCACGCTGACGGTACCCATGGCGTAGAGGCCGGAGAGGTCCGGATCGTCGGAC
The DNA here is from genome assembly GCA_018713205.1 of Candidatus Avoscillospira stercorigallinarum. Lineage (GTDB taxonomy): Bacteria > Bacillota > Clostridia > Oscillospirales > Oscillospiraceae > Avoscillospira > Avoscillospira stercorigallinarum. The sequence goes on from DVFN01000138.1 coordinate 13,210, forward strand.
TGGATGTCCTTCTGGGTCACCAGGAAAATCTCCTGATTGTGGTTGCGCATGGCCTCCTCCACGGCGCGGACCGACTTTTTCCGCCCCACGTCGAAGTGAATGGTCATGCCGGGAAATACGTTCAGTCCCCGCAGTGCCAAAACCGGCAGCCGCTGGGAAATCAGCAGTTCGTTCATACTATCCCTCCTAACTCAGGGAAATAACACAAAGAGAGGGCAGAATGCCCCCTCTTAGAATTGGTGCTACAGGGTTACGCCGGCGTTTCGGATGGGCTTGCGCGGCTTGGAGCTGTCTCGAGTGACCTGGGGCTTCTCGCCGTCGCGCACGCAGCGCTCCGTAATCAAAACGCTCTGGATGGTGGGATCTGAGGGGATATCGTACATGATCCCGGTCATGATCTCCTCCATGATGGCGCGCAGACCTCTGGCGCCGATCTTCCGCTGGATGGCCTTCTCGGCGATGGCCTCCAGGGCGCCCTCCTCGAAGCTCAGCTTCACCTGGTCGTACTCCAGGAGCTTGCGGTACTGCTTGCAGAGGGCATTCTTCGGCTCGGTGAGAATCTGCATCAAATCCTCCTTCGTCAGGCTCTGGAGGGAGGTAATCACCGGCAGGCGGCCCACCAGTTCGGGGATGATGCCGAACTTCAGCAAATCGTGGGGCTGGACCTGGCGGAAGAGCTGGCCGACGTCGCGGTCATGCTTGCTGTGAATCTCCGAGCCAAAGCCGATGGCGGAGCGGTCGGTGCGCTTTTCGATGATCTTGTCCAGACCGTCGAAGGCGCCGCCGCAGATAAAGAGGATATTGGTGGTATCGATCTGGATAAACTCCTGCTGGGGGTGCTTCCGGCCGCCCTGGGGCGGCACGTTGGCAACGGTGCCCTCGAGAATTTTCAGCAGCGCCTGCTGCACGCCTTCGCCGGAGACGTCCCGGGTGATGGAGGTATTTTCGCTCTTTCGGGCGATTTTATCCATCTCATCGATGTAGATAATGCCCCGCTGGGCCAGCTCCACATCGAAGTCGGCCGCCTGCAGCAGCCGCAGCAGAATATTCTCCACATCCTCGCCCACGTAACCGGCCTCGGTGAGGGTGGTGGCGTCGGCGATGGCAAAGGGCACGTTGAGGATCTTGGCCAGGGTCTGGGCAAAGAGGGTCTTGCCGGAGCCCGTGGGACCAATGAGCAGGATATTGCTCTTTTGGAGCTCCACATCGGTGCTGTTTTCAAAGTAAATGCGCTTATAGTGATTATAGACCGCCACGGACAGGGCAATTTTGGCGTTATCCTGGCCGATGATATAGTGGTCCATATAGTTTTTGATCTCCTGGGGCGTGGGCAGGGTGTCGGGCAGCTCGAAGGAGGGCGACTGGGCGACGCTCATATCGTCCCGCAGAATGCCCGCGCACAGCTCCACGCACTCATTGCAGATGGCCACATTGGGTCCGGCAATGATCCGGTTCACCTGCTCCTGCCGCTTGCCGCAGAAGGAGCAGCGGATGGACTCTCTAGCCAAGGGGGTACTTCCTTTCCCGGGCCGGGCTCAGCGCCGGTAGATGACCTGGTCGATCAGGCCATATGCCCGGGCCTCCTCGGCCGACATGAAATTGTCGCGCTCGGTATCGCGCTCGATGATGTCCAGGGGCTTGCCGGTGTTCTCCGCCAAGAGCTGGTTCATGCGGGCCTTGATCCGGAGCATCCGCTCCACATGGATTTGCATATCCGTGGTCTGGCCCTGGGTGCCGCCCAGAGGCTGATGGATCATGATTTCCGCGTTGGGCAGCGCCATCCGCTTGCCCTTGGCGCCCGCCGCCAGCAGAAACGCGCCCATGGAGGCGGCCATGCCGATGCAGATGGTGGACACGTCGCACTTGACATACTGCATGGTGTCATAGATGGCCATGCCGGCTGTGACGGAGCCGCCGGGGGAGTTGATGTAAAACTGGATGTCCTTGTCGGGGTCCTGACCCTCCAGATACAGCATCTGCGCCACCACCAGGCTGGCCGTCGTGTCGTTGACCTCCTCAGAGAGGAGAATAATACGGTCATTGAGCAGCCGGGAGAAAATATCGTAGCTCCGCTCGCCGCGGCTGGTCTGCTCAACAACATAGGGAATGAAACTCATAGAATACTCCTTTCACCGGTCGGGCGGGCCGGTCTTCCCACCGGCCCGTTCCGTAATCTTCCAGATTCTAACCGGCTCCGTGCCAAATTATTCCTCGGTCTTTTCCGCAGTCTCAGGCACGGCGGTGGCCACGGCGCTGTCCTTGATCAGGGCCACGGCCTTGCGGGTGGCCAGATCGGCCTTCAGGCTCTCAACGCCCACGGCTGCGCGGACCTTGTCGGCCTCCATGGAGTACTGCTCGGCCAGCTTCTGAATCTCGGCCTCGACCTCTTCGTCGGAGACGGTGAGATTCTCAGCCTCGACGACGGCGGCCAGCAGGACGTTGTTGCGGACGGTGGTCTCGGCCATGGGCCGCATGGAGCTGCGCAGGGCGTTCATGTCGCCGCCCATCATCTTGGCATAGTCCTCCAGCTTCATGCCGTTCATTTGCAGCTGGTAGGCGAACTGCTCCAGGTTCTTGTCCACCTGCTCCTCCACCATGGAGGCGGGGATCTCGCAGGTCATATTGGCGGCAGCCTTCTCCACGGCAGCGCTCTCAAAGGCGCGCTCCACGGCCTCGCGGCGCTCGTTCTCCCGCTTGGTGCGGATGTCGGCGCGGAGAGCGTCCAGGGTGTCGAACTCGGAGACGTCCTTGGCGAACTCGTCGTCCTTCTCGGGGGTCTGGGTCTCCTTGACCTCGTGGATCTTGCACTTGAAGACCACGGGCTTACCGGCCAGCTCGGGGGTATAGTTCTCGGGGAAGGTCACGTCCACGTCCTTCTCGTCGCCGGCGGACAGGCCCACCAGGGCCTCCTCAAAGCCAGGGACGAAGGAGTGGGAGCCCAGCTTCAGGCTGTAGCCCTCGGCCTTGCCGCCCTCGAAGGCCACGCCATTGTCAAAGCCCTCGAAGTCCAGGATCACGGTGTCGCCCTCCTGGGCGGGCCGGTCCACGGTCTCAATGCGGCTGTTGCGCTCGGCCATGCGGTCCAGCTCGGCCTCGACCTCGTCGTCGGTGACGTTGACCTCGGCCTTGGGAACCTCCAGGCCCTTGTAGTCGCCCAGGGTCACCTCGGGATACAGATCGGTCTCCACGGTCAGGACCACGCCGCCGTCCTCGCCGTCGTCCAGCTTGGTCACGGAGGGCATACCCACAACCTTCAGCGCCTGGGCGCTGATGGCCTGCTCGTAAATCTCGGGGAAGATCTCATTGACCGCGTCTTCATAGAACACCTTGGCGCCGTACATGCCCTCGACAACCTTCCGGGGCGCCTTGCCCTTGCGGAAGCCGGGGACATAGATATCCTTGCGGGCCTTGTTGTAGGCCTTGGTCAGAGCGGCGTCAAACTCCGCCTTCTCCACTTCGATGACAATGGTGGCCTTTCCGGCGGCCTTCTCGGTGTTTTTCACATTCATGGGTGTCGTTCCTCCTATGTGGTGGGCCATTGCTGGCCATAAGTTACAATTTCGCCATGCAGTCATGGCAGAGTATAATACTAGCAGATATTTGTGAAGATTTCTAGCCTTTTTTCCGGATTCTCGGAAAATTTTTACGGAAGCAGACGGACCGGCCGGAAATCCACATAGTCGGCGGCCACCAGCCGGAATTCGGTGCCGTCCCAGAGGCCCTCCATGGCCAGCTTGTGGCTGTCGCCGTGGAGATGACCGTAGCAGCACAGCCGGACCCGGTAGCGCTTCAGCAGCTCCAAAATCTCCGGGCAGGTATAGCCCCGGTACCGGGGCGGATAGTGGAGAAAGCAGTAGATGGGCTTCTCCCCCGCCGCCTTCAGCGACGTCTCCAGCCGGATCAGCTCCCGGCGGAAGACCTTCTCGTCGTGGGTACCCTCCTTCTCCTCCTCGAAGAACCAGCCCCGGGTGCCGCAGAGGGCGATCTCCCCGTAAAAATGGCAGTTATTGTGGAGCAAATCCATCTGCTCCAGGCCGTTGGCCTCGCAGAACCGCCGGAATTTGGCGGCGGTGTTCCACCAGTAGTCGTGGTTGCCCTTGACCAGCAGCTTCCGCCCCGGGAACCGGTTGAGAAACCGGAAGTCCGGCCCGGCCTCCTCCAGGCCCAGGGCCCAGCAGAAGTCTCCGGCGATGACCAGCGTATCCTCGGGCCGCAGAACCGAGAGGCTCGCTTCCAGCTTGTCCATATAGCCCGCCCACTTGCCGCCGAAGACGTCCATGGGCTTATCGGCCCCCAGGGCCAGATGGAGATCCCCCAGTGCGTAGAGGGCCATCAGCGCAGAAAGGCGTCCACCACGGCGGGCATCTCCTGCTTCTCCACGAACTCGGTGAAGCGGACGGCCTTGCCCGCCAAGGCGGCTAGGGGCGCGGGCGCGGCCTTGCCGGTGACCTGGGTCAGCTGGTCCAGGATGGCGGTGCCGGGCTGCCGGTCGGCTACGCCCAGGGCCTCCAGCACGCTGTCGCAGAACTTGAAGGGGCTGGCCGTGGAGGCGACCACGGTGACGGTATCGTCGGCCGTGGCGGCCCGGTAGTCCTGGAGGACCGTATAGGCCACGGCGGTATGGGTGTCCATCAGATAGCCGGTCTGGTGGAAGATCTTCTCGATGGTATTGAGGGTCCGGGCGTCGTCACAGCAGCCGGAGACGAACAGGTCGCCAATGGCGGCCTTGACCCGGTCGGAGACCTCGTAGCGGCCCGTGGCGCTGAGCTGGGCCATATAGTCCCGGACCTCGGCGTCGGAGCCGGTCAGGTCGAAGAGCAGCCGCTCCAGATTGGAGGAGATCAGAATGTCCATGGACGGGGACACGGTGTTGTAGAAGGGCCGGTTCCGGTCATAGACGCCGGTTTTCAGGAAGTCCGTCAGGACGTTGTTGGCGTTGGAGGCGCAGATCAGCTTGCCCACCGGCAGGCCCATCTTCCGGGCGTAGTAGCAGGCCAGAATATTGCCGAAGTTGCCCGTGGGGACGCAGACATTGATCTGGTCGCCCATGGCGATTTTTCCTTCGTTGAGCAGGTCGCAGTAGGCGGAGATATAGTAGACCACCTGGGGCAGCACCCGGCCCCAGTTGATGGAGTTGGCCGAGGAGAGGACATAGCCTCGGGCGGCCAGGGTCTCGCGGACGGCGGGGTCGGAGAAGATCTGCTTGACGCCGGTCTGGGCATCGTCAAAGTTGCCGACCACGGCGCAGACGCCGACGTTTTCACCCGCCTGGGTGACCATTTGCAGCTGCTGGATATCGGACACGCCGTCCTTGGGGTAGAACACCATGATCTTGGTGCCGTTCACATCTTTAAAGCCCTCCAGGGCCGCCTTGCCGGTGTCGCCGGAGGTGGCGACCAGGATGCAGACCGTCTTTTCCTCGCCGTTCTTCTGCATGGAGGCCGTCAGCAAGTGGGGCAGCATTTGCAGCGCCATATCCTTGAAGGCACAGGTGGGGCCGTGCCACAGCTCCAGGATATGGGTCTTGCAGTGGAGCTCCCGGACCGGGGCCACCTGGGGGCAGTCGAACTTCTCGGGACCGTAGGCCTTGCGGGCAAAGGTCAGCAGCTCCTCCTGGGTGAAGCCCTCCAGGAACAGGCCCATAATGGCCGCCGCCCGCTGCTCATAGGTCATGGGCCGCAGGGTCTCCAGGTCCGGCAGCGTCGGGAAGGTCTCCGGCAGGAACAGGCCGCCGTCCCGGCTCAGTCCCTGCTCGATGGCCTGGGCCGCGGTGTAGGAAAGAGACTGGTCTCTGGTACTCACATAATGCATGATGTCACAACCCTTTTTAGTGTATTGGAAAAGATATCTTGAATCGTCTCCGCCGGGAAGCCCTTGGCCTCCAGATGGGACGACAAGCTGTTGTAATCGGCCACGGAGCGGAAGCCCCGGGGCAGCAGGTCACAGCCGTCCAAATCGCCGCCCAGGGCGATATGGCCCCCGCCGCCCAGCTGCAAAAAATGGTCCATATGGCAGCGAACCGTGTCCAGACCGGCCGTTCCGTCCTCGGAAAGGAACAGGGTGAACAGGTTGATTCCGGCGAAGCCGCCGGTCTCGCACAGGGCCCGGAACTGGTCGTCGGTCAGGTTCCGGGCGTGGGGGCACAGGGCGTAGCTGTTGGAATGGCTCGCCACCACAGGCGCATCGGCAATGTCCATGATATCCCAGAACGACTTTTTGGAGATATGGCTGACGTCGATGAGAATGCCCAGCTTCTGGGCCCGGCGGACAAAGTCCCGCCCCTGGGCGCTGAGGCCGGGGCCGTCCCGTTTGGAGCAGCCCGCCAGGGCGTTGTCGGCGTTCCAGGTCAGGGTAATCATCCGGATGCCCTGGGCATAGGCCTCCTCCAGCCGCCCCGGGTCACAGCCGATTCCCTCGGCGCCCTCCAGGGCCAGAAACGCCGCGATCTTCCCGCCGTCCAGCACGCTCTGGAGCTCGGACCCGCGGCGCACCAAAGTCATCCGGTCCCGATGCCGGTCCAGCTGCCCGCGGATATAGGCAAGGCACCGGTCGTAAAACGCTTCACAGGTATAGCCGGTGTCAACGCCCGGCAGCGGACAGATGGCAAAGAATTGGCCGTAGCCCGCCAGCTCCGAGGCAGCGGTGAGGTTGACATGATAGCCGGGGCGCTCCAGGCCGTCTCCCCGCTTCCACATCTCCGCCAGCGTATCACAATGGGCGTCCAGCACCTCGTATCGATTCATTGAAACGCATCCTCCCAATGTACAATGTCCGGGTTCGGGGTCTCGATGCCCTGGGGGGCGTAGATCTCGATGACATCGAACCGGGGCTGCCGCCGGTCGGGGTTCTGCTGGAGCCAGAGCAGCGCCGTGGTGCGCAGCCGGTCCTGCTTCTCCCGGCCCACGTACTCGCGGGCCTCGGCAAAGCGGGCCGATTTCCGGAGCTTGACCTCCACAAAGACCAGATAGCGCCGGTTGGCCGCAATCAGGTCGATTTCGCCGAATTTGGAGCGGTAATTGCAGGCCACGATGGAATACCGCTTCTTCCGCAGATAGTCCGCCGCCAACGCCTCGCCCCAGGGGCCGGTCAGGCTACTTCTCGCCATAAAACTTCTTCAAAAAGCTCCGGCGGTGGATGGGACAGGGGCCGAACTCGGTCAGGGCGGCATAATGGCGCTTGGTGCCGTAGCCCTTGTGGACCGCGAAGCCGTATTGGGGATACTGCCCGTCCAGCTCCTCCATCCACCGGTCCCGGGTGACCTTGGCCAGGATGGACGCCGCGGCGATGCTGGCGCTCAGGCCGTCGCCGCCGACGAGGGTCTGGACCGGCATGCCCAGGGGCGGGCGGCGGTTGCCGTCCACCAGGGCGATGTCCGGCTGGAGGCCCAGGGCCGCCACGGCCCGCTCCATGGCGAGGAACGTGGCGTTTAAGATGTTGACCTCGTCGATCTCCGCCTCCGAGGCAAAGGCCACGCCGTAGGCGTAGGCCTCCCGGGTGATGATGTCATATAAGCTGCGGCGCTTGGCGTCGGAGAGCTTTTTGGAATCGTTGAGTCCTTCGATCTGCGTGTCCCGGGGCAGTATCACCGCCGCCGCGCAGACCGGCCCGGCCAGAGGGCCGCGGCCCGCCTCGTCAATGCCGCAGACCAGATCAAAGCCGCCCTCGAAGCAGCTGCGCTCGATTTGCCAAAGATCGGTCATGGTTGTTCCTCCTCCGGCGGCACGTCCAGGGTAAAGCGCCCCAGCTTGCCGCTGCGATATTCCTCCAGGACCACCCGGGCGGCCCGCTCGGTGTCCACCTCGCCGCCGCTGACCAGGAAGCCCCGCTTCCGGCCCACGGCCTCCAGCAGCCCATAGCCCTGGGCGTCCTCGGCCGGGTCCACCTTATAGCGGTCCCGCAAGGCCTGGGGATACCGCTGCCACAGCAGCGACAGCAGCCCCGCCGACAGCGTCTCCAGGTCCATAATATCGTCCTTCACCGCGCCGGTGTAGGCCAGACGCATGCCCACCTCCCGGTCCTCAAACTTGGGCCAGAGGATGCCCGGCGTGTCCAGCAGCAGCAGGCCCTGGTCCACGGTGATCCACTGCTTGCCCCGGGTGACGCCGGGGCGGTTTTCCGCCTTGGCGCTCTTGCGCCCGGCAATCTGATTGATAAAGGTGGACTTGCCCACATTGGGGATACCGGCCACCATCAGCTTCAGCGGGCGGCCCGCCTGGCCCTTCTCCCGGTAGCGCCGGAGCTTTTCCGCCAGCATGGTCCGCACCGCCGGGACAAAGCCCGCAATGCCCTTGCGGCTCTTGCAGTCGGTCTCCAGGACCGTCATGCCCTGGGCCTTGAAATAGGCCGCCCAGCGGCGCACCATGGCCGGGTCCGCCTGGTCCACCCGATTGAGGACGATCAGCCGGGGCTTGCTCCCACAAATCTCCGAGAGATCCGGATTCCGGCTGGAGGCCGGAATTCGGGCGTCGAGAATCTCACAGACGCCGTCCACCTGCTTCAGGCTCTCCTCCATCATCCGCCGGGTTTTGGTCATGTGGCCCGGATACCACTGAATCTGCATATTCTGTTCTTCCATTTAATCTACCAATCCAATTCTGCTCCAGTCCCGGGGGTCGGTGACGTTCCCCTGCTCGTCCCTGGTTTCGCCGGGCAGCGCCACGGCCAGGACCTTCCCCAGGATGCAGCGGGTATCCACCATGCCCACCGGCGCAAAGCGGCTGTCGGTCGAGTTGTTGCGGTTGTCGCCCAGGACGAAGATGCTGCCCTCGGGCACCGTGGCCGGGTACTCCATGGCATACTCGCCGGTCCAGTTGTACCAGCTCTCCTGCCCGGTATAGTCCATGAGATACGATTCGTCCAGCGCCACGCCGTCCACATAGACCAGATGATTTTGGAAGTCGATGTCCACGGTCTGGCCGCCGGTGGCGATGACGCGCTTGACAATGGGCTCCTCCTTGTAGTAGGGAACGGTCAGGACCACGATATCGCCGGTCTCGATGTCATCGTCCCCGTATAGGAAGTTGCTCTCGAGAATCAGATAGTCGCCGTGATGGAGCGTCGGCAGCATGGACTTGCCGTCCACCCCCACCAGCCGCACCACGAAGACGAAGAGCAGCGTCACAATCATCAGCACATAGGCAATGTCGTGGAGAACGCCGTAGCACTCGTACAGGGGGTCGCTTTTCTCCTCTTCCTCTTTCTTGGCAGCCTTGCGCCGGGTTTCGGCGGAACGAACCTGCCGGACCTCTGTGGGCTTGACCTCCCGGACCGCCTGCGCCGGCTGGGGCTGCCGGGGGCGGGTGTCATAGGGCTTCATCAGCTCATATAATTCATCCAGGTCGATATTGTCCTCGACCGGCTTGTAATCAAAATCCATATTCCTCCAACCTCCGCCGGTGGATCATAGTGCGGTGGGCAAGAGCCCATACAGGCTTTATTATACACAAATCCCCCTGGAAAAGAAAGGCCCACAGGCAAAAAAACTCCCCGCCATAAGCGGGGAGCGGAGTCGATGCGGATTACACTCTTTCCTTGACCTTGGCAGCCTTGCCCATACGGTCGCGGAGGTAGTAGAGCTTGGCTCTGCGGACCTTGCCCTTGCGGACGGTCTCGACCTTCACGATGCTGGGGGAATGCAGCAGAAACACCTTCTCGCAGCCGACGCCGTAGGAGATACGGCGGACGGTGAAGGTCTCCTCCAGGCCGCCATGCTTCTTGGCGATGACGGTGCCCTCGAACACCTGCACTCTCTCGCGGGAACCTTCCTTGATCTTCACATGAACGCGAACCGTATCGCCCACATGGACTTCCGGGATCTCAGCCTTCATGTACTGGCTGGTCAATGCCTTCATCAAATCCATTGTCTTGTCCTCCTAAATTATTTAGACGTTCATACCCACAGGATACGCCGCAATGCCCGGGGCACCGGCAGTGGCAGAGGACCGTCCATTTCACAGACCTGGGAATTATATCACACGCTCTCGAAAAAAGCAAGGACTTTTTAAGGCAGCACCGCACAATTTGGCAAGAGCATTCGGCCAAAGATTTTGCCTCATACGAAAGTTATAAAAGGGCGGGAATCAGCGTGTCGAAAAAGTCTTTTCGCCACGCTGTGCGTATTTTTAAACTTTCTAAAAAGTTTAAAAATACGTGTCAATTGAACGCGAAGGGGGCTTTTTGCCCCCTTCACACTTCCCCCGCTGCTCTGTCACAGACATTTTCAGCGAGGTTTTTCGACAGTCTGAATACTGTTGTATTTCCCCCTTTTATAACTGCACGGATGGGGCAAAAGATTGGGCGAAGGCCGCAGACACAATTGTGCGGTGCTGCCTTAAGGCAAATCAATGGCAAACAGGCCGCCCGCGCCGCCGGAGTGGAGGAAGACGATGGTCTCGTCCTCAGCCCAGGCCCCGGCCCGCAGCTTCTGGAGCAGCAGGGAGAAGGCCTTGCCTGTATAGACCGGGTCCAGGAAAATTCCCTCGGTCCGGGCCACCAGCTCCAGCGTCTCCCGCTCGCCGGGACCGGGAATGCCGTAGCCGGGCCCCACGTTGTCATAGAGCTCGATATTATCGGCAGTCAGCGGCCGCTCCAGCTCCAGCAGGCCGCCGATTTCCAGCTTCAGCTGGGCGCAGATCCGGTCAAAGGGGTCCGAGTCCACGGCCACGCCGGTGACCTTGACGTCGGGCGCGTAGAGGTCCGCCCCGGCGCAGAGGCCCGCGTAGGTGCCGCCGGAGCCCACCGCCGAGACGATCCGGCTGGGCCGGATGCCCAGGTGGGCGCACTGGACCATGGTCTCCCGGAAGCACTCCACATAGCCCAGGGCTCCCAGGGCCGTGGAGCCGCCCACGGGAATTTCATAGGCCCGCTTTCCCTCGGCCTCCAGCGCCGTCTTCCGCCGGGCCATTTCCGCGTAGATATCGCCGTAGTCGTCGGTGTCGAAGAAGTCCACCTTGGCTCCCAGGAGGCCGTCGAGATAGACGTTGCCCACCGGGTCGCTGACGCCCCGGCGCTTCAGCAGCAGCTGGGCCTCCAGCCCCAGGCGATTGCAGCAGGCCGCCGTCAGCATGGCGTGGTTGGACTGGGCTCCGCCGGTGGTCATCACCACCTGGGCGCCCTTCATCTGGGCGTCGGCCAGCAGGAACTCCAGCTTGCGGACCTTATTGCCGCCCAGGCCCACGCCGCTGAGATCGTCCCGCTTGCAGTAGATCTCCTTGCCGAACATCCGGCTCAAATTGTCCAGCCGCACCAGCGGCGTGGGAAAGCACCCCAGGTTCACCCGGGGAAAATCCGTGAGAAGCCGCATACCTTCCTCCTTATCGAAACACGTTTCCCTGGGCGTCCAGCACCTCCAGCCGCCGGGCAAAGGCGAAGTCGGGCTTGGCCACATAGACCTCCACGGCCTGGGCCAGGAGCATGGGGTTGAGAGAGGGATTCTGGGCGCAGATCACGGCCTCCAGTACCAGGGTGTGGCCGTCGGGCCGGGTGACGGTCAGGTCCCGCACCATGGGCAGGATGTCCACCTGGGCCGTCCCCTTTTTCGATTGCTTCTCCAGCACCAGCGTTTCGCCGCGGAACAGGGCCTCCACAGCGGACGCCTCGGGCGCTTCGCCGTCATATTCCAACGTCACCCGGGCCCGGAGATGGGTCAGCTCCTTGATCTTCCGACCGCCCTCGTAGACCTCCCGGACCCGAATCCCGGCGGGCAGCACGGCGTTGAGGCCCTCAGCCGTGGCGCTCCCCTGCTCCAGCTCGAAGTCCAGGAGCTCGCAGACGCTCTCCACGCCCACCGAAAGCGGCAGCGCGATGGAGACGATGGCCCGGGGCGTAAAGCCCTGGGAGTGGCGCAGCAGCAGCCCCGCCCGGCGGAAGGCCCGCTGAAAAACCCGCATCAGGTCCAGATGGGAGATGTAAATGCTGTCGCCGGTCTTTTCAAACAACAGCCTAGACATGGCAGATCACCCCGCCTTCCAGTTTATTGGCACCGCAGCCGCCGCAGCCGGCCCGGCAGTCCGGCGAGATTTCCGAGCGGTAGGCCCGCTCCCGCTCCCGCCAGAAGAAATGCTTGGAAATCCCCACGTCGATGGTCTCCCAGGGCAGAAGCTCCTCCCTGCCGTAGGCCCGCTGGGCGTAATAGGCCGGGTCCACACTGCAGGCCCGGAAGGCATTCATCCACACATCGAAGCGGAAATACTCGTCCCAGCCGTCCAGCCGTGCGCCGTGACGTACCGCGTATTCCAGCACCGGGCCCAGCCGCCGGTCGCCCCGGGCCAAGACGGCCTCCAGGAAGCTCAAATCCGAGCTGTGATAGCGGTAATCCACCGCCCGGCTCTTGAGATTCTCCTTCAAAAGATGGACCCGCCGCAGATATTCCTCCGGGGTGATCTGGGCCTCCCACTGGAAGGGCGTGAAGGGCTTGGGCACGAAAAAGGCCGTGGAGAGATTGATGGAAAGTCCCCGCTTTTTGCTGGAGGCGTGGTCCCGCCAGGTGTGGATGATCTTTCCCACCAGGTCGGCAATGGCCAGCACGTCCTCGTCGGTCTCGGTGGGCAGGCCCAGCATAAAGTAGAGCTTGACGTTGTTCCACCCGCCGGAGAAGGCCGTGGCGCAGGTGGTGAGAATCTCCTCCTCGGTGACGTTTTTATTGATGGCGTCGCGAAGGCGCTGGCTGCCGGCCTCGGGGGCGAAGGTCAGGCCGCTCTTGCGGACCCGCTGGACCTTGAGCATCAGCTCCCGGGAGAAATTGTCGGCCCGCAGCGACGGCAGCGACAGGTTGATGCGCTTGGACTCGCAGTAGTCCAGAAGGCCGTCGGCCAGGGGCTCCAGATGCCGGTAGTCCGAGGTCGAGAGGCTGGAGAGGGTGATCTCGTGGTTGCCCGAGTCCTCCAGCGACTCCACCGCCTGCCGGTAGAGAGTCTCGGGCCGCTTCTCCCGGACGGGCCGGTAGCAGAAGCCCGCCTGACAGAACCGGCAGCCCCGGATGCAGCCGCGGAACACCTCCAGATTCGTCCGGTCGTGGACGATTTCCGTGGAGGGCACGATGGTATGGGTGGGATAATAGGCCTTATCCAAGTCCCGGACGATGCGCTTGGCCACCCGGCCCGGAGCGCCGTCCAGGGGCTCGATGGCACAGAGATGGCCCGCCTCGTCGTAGCGGTGGACGTAGCGTGACGGCACATAGACGCCGGGAATCTCCGCCACAGCCCGGAGAAAGCGGGGCTTGTCCCAGCCCTCGGCCTTGGCCCGGCGGTAGAGATTGAGAATCTCCGGCGTCATCTCCTCGCCCTCGCCGATGGAGAAGAAGTCAATGAAATCGGCCAGCGGCTCGGGGTTCACGGTGCAGACGCCTCCGGCGAAGACTAGGCCCTCCAGCCCCGGCCGGTCCTCGCTGCGGAGCGGCACACCGGCCAGATCCAGCATATTTAAAATATTGGTGTAGCTCATCTCATAGCCGATGCTGAAGGCGATGAGATCGAAGTCCTTGACCGGGTCCCGGCTCTCCAGGGCATAGAGCGGGATATGGTGCTGCCGCATGGCGGCCTCCATATCGCCCCAGGGGGCGAAGACCCGCTCGCACCAGACGCCGTCCATCTCATTCATGATGCCGTAGAGAATCCGCATGCCGATATTGGACATGCCGATTTCATAGGTGTCCGGGAAGCAGAAGGCCACGCGCAGGTCCACCTGGGACTTGTCCTTGACGATTTGTCCGTATTCGCCGCCCACGTACCGCGCCGGCTTCTGGACCGCGGGCAGAATGCGATGCAGTTGATCCATCATAAGTTCCATTCCTTTGTTGCGTTTGGGTTTATTTTACCTGTCCGCTCCCGGAAAAGCAACTTCAAATTATCTCCGACGCCGCATTCCCGGCCCGGCACAGCAGCACCAGCGCCGTGAAAATAGGCCACAGCCCCGCCTGACGCCAGACCGTCAGCCAGCAGGCGCCGACCATCAGCGTCGAACAGGTCAGCCAGACGGCCAGCCGTAGAATCCGCTCCGTCCGCTCCGGCGTGAGCCTGGACAGCAGCGCGGCCCGGAGAATCCGCCCCCCGTCCAGGGGATAGAGGGGCAGCAGATTGACTGCCGCCAGCCCCAGACTCACCGCCGAAAAGGCCGGAACCCACCGCAGCGTCAGCGCCCCCGACAGGAGATTGACCAGGGGCCCGGCCGCCGCCGACAATGCCTCCTGCCGGAGGGTCAGCGCTTCGGTCTCAATTTTCGCGCCGCCCGCACTCAGGGTCAGACCCAGGACAGGCCGGCGGAACAGGGCCAGCGCAGTCAGATGCGCGGCCTCATGGAGCGCCAGCGCCAGGAGAAACAGGCCGCACAGCCGGAGATCACACCAGCCCAGCAAGCACAGGGCCGCCACGAACCCCGGCGTCACTCTAATCCCCCTCACCCAGCAGCACCTCAAAGGACTCTGAAAGCGTCTCCTTCACCGGCTTTCCGGCCTCCATGCCCTCGGAAAAGGTGCCAAAGGCCTGCCGCACCGCGCCGTCCTCCCAGCCCGCCAGCACGTCCTTGGCCTCCCCGGCCAGCTCCGGGTAGCAGTACCCGCAGACCCCCAGCAGCAGCACCAGCGCCGCCGCCACATACAAGATAGACAGCATCGTGGCCAGCCACGATCCCCGTCCCCGCGTTTCCATCCAACCGCCTCCTTCGGGACATTCTATGCCCGCCCCCGCCGCCGCATGATTGCCCCTTGACAGACGGATGGCGGTTGGTTATAATAATGAGCGTTATCCGGGTGTGGCGAAGTTTGGTATCGCGCTTGGTTCGGGTCCAAGAGGCCGTGGGTTCGAATCCCGCCACTCGGACCATGCGGAGTATCATGAGAGGATCTGAACGGGTCCGATGATGATACTCCGCATTTTTTATTTCCAAGTAAAGTTTTTGATTTTGCAGCTTAATGCCGGATTTTTTAACCGATGGCAGCAAAGCGTTCGTTTCATAAATAGGATTTACGCTCGCTTAAACGGGGCAAGCAAGAGGACAACCGCGGCCAGGAGATATACGGCGTATAGGGTGTAGGTCACGGTGTTGCTCCACGGGAAACCCGCTTCCGGATGCCCGAGCGCATAGATTACAAAAACGGCGGCGGCAACCAGCATGACGATACCGATGATTCTGGAAGTTTTCTTTGTCATCTTTAACGCCTCCTTAGGCTGCGCTGAAACGTGATAACCTGCCGTATCATATAGGGAAACAGCGCATTACAAGCAGCACAAACCGTTCTGCCTTGTGATGCGCTGTTTCCTTTAAGCCCAATATAAAGTGATTATACTATTATACAATGACGGCTTACGTATGAGAAGAAACAAATTGGCAAATTTCCGAATGCGTCAAATCTTATTTCTCAGCCAGACCTGAACCATGGGCAGGTATCGAGCTAAGAAGTAATCCCACCAGGCACAAGGCAGCTTTTTGATTCTGTTGTTGTCCGGCGTCAGATACAAGCCTTTCGAGCAAAATGTCCCGAGGCTTATATCCGTATCACCCGGACTTCCTTCCCCAGCGTATGGGCATAGCGCAGGGTGAAAAGCGTCCCACCGTGATCCCGGCCATCATATACGGCGATGATCCGCTGGGACTCCCGGGCCATATAGCGGTTTCGCTGCATAAAGCATGAGGGGGCATACGCCTCGCATACGACCTTGACCCCGTTGCAGGCATGCAGCAGCGCATGGAATTGCCGGTTTTTCGTTTTCATACAGCCTGCATAGGGAATCGCTGCCTCCAAAAACAGCTCGGGGCGGTGTTCCATTTCCTCGGCTACAAGGGCCGCAAACAGGAGTTCAGTCCCCTCCGCAAAGCCGGAAATAAATCGGGTATATCCATCCTCAATCGCCGCCAGTACCTCCCGCCGGAGCGCTTGCTCCACATCGGCCATCCGTTCCGCCGGAATATCCCGATGGCCCGTAACACAGCAGGTCTTTTCATCCATGACAGTCCTCTCCTTCTCGTAAGATTTGAGCCTGTGTTTATTTAAAAGATAAAGGATTTAATATCGTATGTCAAGGAATACACAGGACAACATATCGTATTTTAGAGGAATACACGATATAGAATAATGCGAGAAGGGTGGGTTGTTCCGTGTACGAGGAATTTACTCAAAACCGTATCGCACAGTTACGGATGCAGAAGAACGTTTCGGCCCGTGATATGTCGCTGTCGCTGGGCCAGAACAACAGCTATATCAATCAGATTGAGAACAAGAAAGCTCTGCCGTCTTTACAAGGTTTGTTCTATATCTGCGAATACTTTGGCATTACACCGCAGCAGTTTTTTGATGATGGCAATTCCCATCCCGCCCAGATTGCCGGGCTGGTAGCGGATATGAAGAAACTGGATTCCGCTTCGCTGGAGCATTTAGCGGCCATTGTAAAAGAGCTGGCATCCAACAAATAATTTCATGTGCGATGCAACAGGACAGGGAGAAAGTTGAGATCTGGTAATCTCTGCTTTCTCCCTGTCCTTGTATATGAAAGTGATATAGGCGGTTCACTTTTGTTTTGCTTGATTATATATGCCGCGGAATAGGCAATCCCAGTAAACACAGAACCCTCGCCATTCATTGATTGCAAGCGCTGTTATATAGGTGATAAAAGCCAATGCTGTTGCGGTAAGCGGCGCTGCCAATAGTATCTTTCTCTTAACAAAGCGTGAAATGGAGGGCGGAACCGGGATGATCTCATACGCCACATTCTGGGAAACGATGGAAAAGCGTGGAGCGGCCACATATACGCTGCAATACAAGGGCGGGATCAGCAGCTCTACGATCCGGCGTCTGAACGCGAATGAATCCGTTTCAACCAACACGCTGGATGCGCTGTGCCAGATCTTGGATTGTACTCTGGACGATATCGTGACTTATCAGCCGGACGATGAAGGGGCTGTCTCAAAATAGAGGCAGCCTGGAACGATGTACAAAAACTTGGCCGCCCGGAAGCAGGTGGTTTACGCCGGGGTTCGATGGTTCCGTTCGCCGTAGGGGCGCGTTCGGCGATGGTGCTTACGATGTCGGTACCGAGCGGCCCGATGTGGGCATCGGCCCCCAGCGTGTCGAAAAAGTCTTTTCGCCACGCTGTGCGTATTTTTAAACTTTAAAA
>DVFN01000019.1 GCA_018713205.1 Candidatus Avoscillospira stercorigallinarum
TGAAGGGGGCAAAAAGCCCCCTTCGCGTTCAATCGACACGTATTTTTAAACTTTTTAGAAAGTTTAAAAATACGCCCAGCGTGGCGAAAAGACTTTTTCGACACGCTGGGGGCGGATTATATATCCGCCCTAGCAGGCCTGCGATTTCCGCCGCAGGCCCGGCGGTTCCGGCAGTGCGGTAAGGGTGCATATACAATGCGCCTCTACGGCGGAGGAACCATCGAACCCCGGTGGGAATCGGGGACTGGTTGCGGGCGGGCATAAAGCCCGCCCCTACGAGAAGGCAGGGGCGGGTCTGTAGGGGCGGCCTGCGATTTCCGCCGCAGGCCCGGCGGTCCCGGCAGTGCGGTAAGGGCGCATATGCAATGCGCCCCTACGGCGGAGGAACCATCGAGCCCCGGCGGGAATCGGAACCCGGTTTCGGGCGGCCATGAAGGCCGCCCCTACGGCGGTGGAACCATCGCACCCCGGCGGGAATCGGGAACCAGTTTCGGGCGGCCATACAGGCCGCCCCTACGGCGGGAGCCGGTCAGGTGAGGAACTCGTTGGGGTCTACCGGCGCGCCGTCCAGGAAGACGGCGAAGTGCAGGTGGGAGTCTTCTCCCAGCTCCAGCACGGCGGTGCAGCCCACGACGCCGATGGCGTCTCCGGCGGCGACGGCCTGTCCGGCGGACACGGCGGGACCCTCGGCCAGATTGCAGTAGTGGGTGGTGTAGCCGTCGTCGTGCTGGATCACCACGGTGGTCCCGTAGGCCTCGTCCTCATAGACGGCGGTGACGGTGCCGTCCCGGGCGGCCATGACGGTTTCGCCCTCGGCGGCGGCCAGATCCACGCCGTTGTGGACGCGCCAGTCCTGGGTGGTGGCATTATAGGCCAGGGCCTCCATGGCATAATCGCCGATCACGGTCCCGCTCACCGGAGCCACCGTCACGGATTCCGCAATGGCGGTACTGGAGCCGGTCTGCGGCTGGGACTGGGTTCCGCCCTGGGTCCCGCTCTGGGTCCCACCCTGGGGCGTGGCGGGGCTGGTCTGGGTGGATGCGGGCGTTTGCTGGGGCGTCTTCGTATCCTGGTCCGGGTCTGTGGCCTTGGCCGGGATGGAGAGCGTCTCCTGGGCCTCCTGACTCTGCCGCAGGGCGCTGCTGACGAAGACGGCGCCGGATACGCCCACGGCTACGATGCACAGCGTCAGAAGGATGTAGTATCCCTTCTCCTTGAGCATCTTCCGAAAGCCGCCCGGCTGATTGTTGGATTCGTTGTGTTGCATGTTAAGCACCTCCGAGGCTAGTATGGACCGGCCTCGGAAACCTTATACAGCAGTTCCAATTTTTTCTTCCGGCCTCCCCGGCCCGGGGGCACAAAGGACGTGCCGCCGTGTGCAGCACGTCCTTTGTTGTGGTGAAAAAGTCTTTCCGCCGCGCTTATTGGGCGCTGATGTCGATGCCGGCCTTTTCCAGGATGGCGGGCACGTTCTTCTCCGCGCCGATGGCCATGATGTGGACGCCGTCGCAGAGCTTCTGGTCCTTGATCTGGGCGATCATCTCGGCGGCCATTTCGATGCCCATGGCCATGGGCAGGCCCTTGACGCCCTTTTCCTTGCCCTCGGCGGCGGCAGCGGCCAGCCGGTCGATCATGGACTGGGGCACCGCGATGCCGGGGACGTTTTCATTCATGTACTTGGCCATACCGGCGGCCTTCAGCGGGATGATGCCGGCCATGATATGGGCCTTGATTCCGGCCTTGTCCACCTCGTCCATAAAGCGCTTGAACTGCTCCAGGTCGAAGATGCCCTGGGTCTGGATGTACTTAGCGCCGGCGTCCACCTTCTGGCGGAGCTTGTTGATCTGGAGGAACAGGGGCTCATAGACCGGGGTGACGGCCGCGCCCTTGTAGAACCGGGGGGTCTCCTTCAGGTCGTTGCCGCCGCAGTCCTGGCCGGTGGCCTCCATTTTGGAGAGCATCCGCAGAATGCCCACGGAGTCCAGGTCGTAGACCGGCTTGGAGTCCTTGACGTCGCCGACGGTGGGATGGTCGCCGGTGAGGGCCAGCATGGTGTCGATGCCGAAGGCCGCCGCCGAGAGCATATCGCCCATAATGGCCATACGGCTGCGGTCCCGGCCGGTCATTTGCAGGATGGGCTCGCAGCCCGCCAGCTTGAGCTTGATGCACAGGCCCAGAGACGTGGCCTTGAGGCTGGCCGACTGCATGTCGGTGACGTTGATGCCATGGACCTTGCCGTTGAGCAGGGCCGCCGCCTCCAGCTGCTCGGAGAAGTCATAGCCCTTGGGGGGCGCCATTTCCGCGGTGACGCCGAATTTGCCGCTTTCCAGTGCTTTTTCCAACAGGCTCATATTATTTCTTCCCCCTAATGTTGATGGTGCGCGGATAGCTTACGTCGCCGTAGCCCTTGTCGGGCCGGGTCTGAGACAGCTTGTCCAGCTGCCCCAGGTCCTTCAGGCGGTTGTAGATCAGCACCCAGGCGCAGTCGTTCTCCGGATTCACTTCGCACTTGCCGTTCTTGGCGCCGCCGCAGGGGCCGTTGACCAGGCTCTTGGCGCAGCGGGAGATGGGGCAGATGCCGCCGGTGGTGCCCAGCACGCAGTTGCCGCAGAGGTGGCAGGCCTCCTTAAACAGGCCGAACCGCACGGCCTCGCCCAGGAACATGGTGTTGTTGGAGGGGTAGACCGGCACGTTGATGTTGCTGGCCACCACCTGCACGCCGTCGCCGCAGGACATGGCAACCACCGCGTCCAGGTTCTGGTTCTGGAAGGGCTTCAGCGTACCCTTGACGCCCAGGTTCATGCAGCAGTACTCCGCCACGCCGGTGACCACCACGGTCCGGCCCTGGGACTCCAGGTAGGCCTTGAGCTCCTTGATCTCCTTCTCGCCGCCGGTGGCGCAGGCCGTGGCGCAGCTGCTGCAGCCGATGATGCCGATGCGTTTGGCGTCGCCCAACATGGCCATCAGCTCTTCGATGGGTTTTTTCTGCGTAATAATCATACCTGTGATCTCCTTCTCTGTGGAGCGGACCGCTCCCGTCCGTGGCGCGGGACAGCCCGTGTCCCGCCAGCTTATGTATAGCATAATACAACTGCGGTCTAAAATCAATAGGAACCGTCACAAATCCAAAGAAAAATAACCAAGATCACAGGAAATCAAAGGGCATCAAACCTCGAAATCCACAGCACCCCGGGCGGAACGGATGGACTTGCACAGCGCTGACACGGTCACATGGCGCGGATCGTGCTTATAGCGCTCCAGAGCGTCGAAATCGGCGAAATCGGCGATGAGGCAGGCGTCGAAGTTGTTGCCCTCCTTGCAGTTGACGCCGATCTCCATGCGCAGGATCTCCGGGATCACCCCGTCCAGGGCCTGGAGCCCGGCGAGAAATTTCCGCATATTTTCCTCTTCCCCGGCGTTGAATTTCCACATAATCACATGACGAATCATGGGTCATACCTCCTTTTTTCCCATTGTATCACGGCTGTCCCGGCGGGGCAAGGGCGACAATCCCCATTTGTCAAATCCCGGCCGGTGCAGTATAATGGAGTATCCTGATTGTTGCGAGGTTCCGCCATGGTGAAGCTGCTGCATGCCGCCGATTTACATTTGGATTCCCCCTTCGCGGGGCTGGAGCCGGAGGAGGCCCTGGCCCGGCGGCGGCTCCAGCGGGAGCTGCCGCTGGCGCTGGCCCGGCTGGCCCGGGCCGAAGGGTGTTCGCTGCTGCTGCTGGCCGGGGACGTCTTCGACGGGGCCCGGGTGACGCCCGAGACCGTGGAGGCGCTGCAAACCGCCTTCGAGGAGGCCGCCCTGCCGGTGCTGATCGCGCCGGGGAACCACGACCCCTATGTCCCGGGGTCGCCCTGGGTCCAGGCGGCGTGGCCGGGCAACGTGCGTCTGTTCACCGGCGGCTGGACCGGCGTGGCCCTGCCGGACCTGGGCTGCCGGATCTGGGGCGCGGCCTTCCGGGGCGGCGAGGCCCATGGGCTCCTGGGGACCGCGCCGCGGGCGGAGGGCTATCTGGAAATCGGCCTGCTCCACGGCGAGCTGGCCGCCGCCGGACCCTACAACCCCATGACCGAGGCGGACGTGGCGAACAGCGGCCTTGCCTATCTGGCCCTGGGCCACATCCACCGGCCCCGGCTGCCCGCTGCCGTGGGCGGGACCTGGGTGGGCTGGCCCGGCGTGACCCTGGGCCGGGGCTTTGACGAGCCCGGGGACCACGGGGCCCTGGTGGTGACCGTGGACGAGACCGGCTGCACCGGGCTGCTGCGGGTGCTGCCCGGCCCCCGCTACCATCTGTGCTCCGTCCGGGCCGGGACCATGCCGGACCTGCCGGAGGACTGTCAAGGCGACTATATCCGGCTGGAGGTCACCGGCGAGGGCGGCCCGGCGGACTGCGAGGCCCTGGAGCGGGCGCTGGCGGGGCGCTGCCGGTCTCTGCGGGTCATCGACCGGACCGTGCCCCCGGCGGACCTGTGGGCCGAGGCCGGAACCGGCAGCCTGCGGGGGCTGGCCCTGGAGCGGCTGCTGGCGGCCCATGCGGCCGGGGACCCGTCGGCCGCGGCGGCGGCCCGGTATCTGATCGCGGCGCTGGAAGGGAGGGACGCCCCATGGAGCTGATTCGCCTGCAAGCCACCTTCGGCTGCCTGGACGAGGCGGTGCTGGAGCCGGGCCCGGGGCTCACGGTGCTGACGCTGCCCAACGGCGCGGGGAAGAGCACCTGGCTGGCCTTTCTGACGGCCATGTTCTACGGAATCGACCGCGCCGAGCGGAAGGTCCGGGACCGGGAGCCGGTGCGGACCCGCTACCTGCCCTGGAGCGGCAAGCCCATGGCCGGGACGGTGCAGCTGCGCTGGCAGGGCCGGGAGATTGTGCTCCAGCGGACCAGCGAGGGCGGCAAGCCCCTGGACACCTTCCGGGCCTACGACCCGGCCACAGGCCGCACGATCCCGGAGCTCACCGGCGAGACCTGCGGCCTTCAGCTGCTGGGGGTGGAGAAGTCCGTCTTTCTCCGGACGGCCTGCATCGCCGGGGAGGCGCTGGCGGTGACGCCGGAGGCCCAGCTGGAGCGGCGGCTTTCCAATCTGGCGGCCACGGGCCGGGAGAGCGACAGCGCCCGGATGGCGGCGGAGACGCTTGCCGCCTGGAAGCGCCGGTGCCGCCATAACAAGACCGGCCTGCTGCCCCAGACCGAGGCCCAGCTGCGGGAGACCGGGGCGGCCCTGGCCCAGGCCCGGAGCCTGCGTCGGGAGCGGCTGGCCTGTCAGGCGGCGCTGGCGGAGCGGGCGGCGGACGGGCCGCCGGATTCGGATTTGGAGGCGGCGCAGGCCGCGGACCGGGCGGCCCAGGCGGCCTTGGCCGGAGATCCGCCGTCGGAGACGCTATTGCAGCTGCGGGGGGCCCTTTCCCACGGCGGCGCGGAGCCGGTCTCCCTGCCTCCGGCGCTGGAGAGCGTCTCCCCCGGGGAGATTCTTCCGGCGGCCCAGCGGGCCCTGGAGCAGCTGTCGCTGCCGCTGCCCCGGTGGGGGCTCCAGGGGGCGCTGACCGGCCTGCTGTTGCTGCTGGGGCTGGGCCTGCTGCTGTGGGTGAATCCGTGGCTGGGGGCCGGTGTTCTGGCCCTGGGGCTGGGGGCGCTGGCCTGGACCGCGTCGGTGTTCCGGCGGCGGCGGCAGCATCTGGCCCGGCGTCGGCGGATTCTGGAGGCCTGGCAAGTGGAGCGGGAGGAGGAGCTGATGGCCCGGGCCGTGGCCTGCCGGGACGGCCTGACGGCGGCCTGGAACCGGCAGGTGCTGCTGGAGGAGGTTCGCGCCTTCGCCCCGGATGTGGAGACCGCGGACCAGGCCCGGGCGGCCGTGGACGCGGCGCTCCGGCGGCGGGAGACGGCGTCCCAGACGGCGGACCGGGTACGGACCCTGGAGCGGGCCCGCTGGGAGACCGGCGGGGAGACCGCCGCCCTGCGGGAGCGGGCGGCGGCGCTGGCGGCCCGGGAGGAGGCCTTGGGCGGGTGCGACGCCCTGGAGGCCCGGGTCCAGCAGCTGGAGGACCGGCGGCAGACGCTGCTGGACCGGGAACGGGCGCTGACCTTGGCCCTGGAGGCATTGGAGGCGGCCCAGCGGACGCTGGAGACGGCCTACGGCCCCCGGCTGACGGCTCCGGCGGGGGCCATTCTCCGGACCCTGACCCGCGGCCAGCTGGACGGGCTGGTGCTGGAGGAGGGCAGGGTGCTGCTGGTGCGGGAGGCGGCCACGGGGCTGACCCGGCCCCTCTCCTCCATGAGCCGGGGCACCCAGGACCAGGTCTGGCTGGCGCTGCGGCTGGCCCTGTCGGCGCTGCTGCTGCCGCCGGAGACGCCCCTGCTGCTGGACGACGCGCTGCTGACCTTTGACGCGGACCGGACGGCGGCGGCTTTGACACAACTCAGGCAGGCCGGGCGGCAAGTGCTGCTCTTCACCTGCCGGAAGCTGGAGGAACCACAGTGAACGAAAAAGAGCGCTATACGGTGGTGGTGGCCGACGACGAGGCGGAGCTGCTGGACGCCGTCTGCCAGATGATCCGCTGGGAGGACATCGGCTTTACCCTGGTGGGCAGCGCGGGCAACGGCCTGGACGCCTTGCAGCTGGTGGAGCAGCTGCAGCCGGACCTGCTGCTCAGCGACATCCACATGCCCTTTATCTCCGGCGTGGAGCTGGCCCGGCAGGTCCGGGCCCTGCGGCCCATGACCCACATCGCCTTTCTCAGCGGCTACGACGACTTCGAGTACGCCCAGAAGGCCATCGAATACAATGTCATCAGCTATCTCCTGAAGCCCATCGGCATGGCCGACCTGACCGAGGCCTTGAGGGAGATGCACAAGAAGATCCGGCTCCGGTATCAGGCGCTCCAGTCGCCCCAGACGGAGCGGCCGGGCTGGGAGCCCTTCCTGCTGCCGCTGCTGCTGGACGACTTCACCGAGGCCGGGGAGCTCTCCGAGGCGTCGCTGGCGGCGGCGGCCCGGGCGGCGGCGCTGTTCCCGGACCTGCCGGAGCCGCGGCTGCTGGTGCTGGCCTCCCGGATGGGTGAGGAGGCCGCCACGGCGGAGCTGGCCGGGTCGGTAGATTTGATTCTCTCGTCCTACTACCCGGCCCGGAGTCTGGCGGCGGGGCGGCAGGTGCTGACGCTGCTGGCCAGCGACGGGGACTTCGACCGGCTGCCCATCGCGTTGGACGAGCTGGTCCAGGCGGTGGGGCGGGTGTGGGGCCTGAGCTGCGCCACCGGCGTCAGCCGTCCCTTTGAACACTGGACCCAGTGCCACGCCGCGGCCCGGGAGGCCGTGGACGCCCTGCGCTTCGCAGCGCCGGGGGCCCAGGGCCTGCGGCAGCTGCCCCAGCCGGAGACGGCGGTCCGCTGCCCGGTGGACTATGCGGCATTGCCCGACCGGCTGGAGAGCCTGCTGCGCACGGCCACCCCCGCCGAGCTCCAGCGGTTCCTGCTGACGCTCCGGGAGGGCATGGAGGACGTGGCGCTCTTACAGGTGCTGGCCACGGCCCTGCGGATTCTCAGCACCACGGCATCCGAAGAACAGATTCGCGATTTGCGCCGCCGCTGCCGCCTGGAGGAGAGCGCCTTCGCCGCCGTGCCCGAGGTGGAGCGCTGGCGGCGGGCCATCCAGCTGTGCCTGGGGGCCCAGGAGCTGCTGGCCGGACAGCGGCGCGACGGCGTCAGCCTCCTCTGCGGCAAGGCCCTGGAGGACATCAACCTCCACTATATGGACGAGCTGCTCTCCCTGGGCTCCGTCAGCGAGCGGCTCCACGTGAGCCCCAACTACCTCAGCGCCAATATGAAGAAGTATGCCGGGGACACCTTTATCAACCTGCTGATTAAAAAGCGCATGGAGGTGGCCGGCGACCTGCTGAAGACCACCAACCTGAAAATCCACGAGGTGGCCAAGCGGTGCGGCTATTCCGATCAGCACTATTTCAGCTACTGCTTTAAGAAGTATTACGGCGTCTCGCCGATGGCGCTGCGCAGAAGCGGAGGCAACGGATGAAACAGCGAAAACCTCTGAGTATGACCGCGGTGCTGGTGGTGGTAATCACCGGGGTGGTGCTGGGCATGGTGCTGTGCACCGTGGCCCTGTTTCTGAACGCCTACCGCCGGTCGATCCTCCGCAGCGCCCAGACCTCCTCCCGCCAGGCCGTGGACCAGGTGAGCAACACCGTGGCCAATTACGTCTCCGATATGGACGGCGTCATGGCCCTGGTGAAGTCCACCCTCCAGACCGCCCCCCAGGATTCCCAGGAGCGGGAGGAGTTCTTCGACAATCTCCTGAAAATCCGCGCCGACGTGGCGGCGGTCACCACCTACGACGCCGCCGGGAACCTCCTGAGCTGCTGGGCCCTGGACCACCAGCCCCGGGAGGAGATCTACGAGAATCTCTCCTTCGACGCCGCGGCCCTGTCGCTCTATGCGGAGGGCTATATCTCTCAGCCTCATGTGGAGTCCATCTTCGAGGGCTGGTACCCCTGGGTGGTCACCATGCCCGCGGCCCTGGACGCCGGCGGCCCCGAGGCCTGGGTGGCTCTGGATCTGAAATTCGGCAGCATCTCCTCCTATATCAACAATGTGGGCATCGGCCAGCACGGCTATTGCTTCCTGATGGACCAGAGCGGCATCCTCTATCACCCCCAGCAGCAGCTGATCTACTCCCGGCTCAAGGAGGAGGACACCGCCGCCCTGGCCGTCCGGTCCGACGGCGTCTACAGCGAGAGCAACGTGATCTATGCCATCAAAACCGTCGAGGGCAGTCCGTGGCGGGTGGTGGGCGTCAGCTATGTGGACGAGCTGGTCACCTCCAACGTGGGCGAGGTCACCCGAATCCTGGTCCTCTCGGCCCTGGCTGTGCTGCTGGCCGCCCTGCTGAGCAGCATCGTCATCTCCCGGGCCCTGTCCCGGCCCCTCAAGGGCCTCTCGGGGGCCATGCGCCAGTTTGAAAAGAGCGCCGACCGCTTCACCTACGCCCCCGTCGGCGGCGCACGGGAGGTCCAGGCCCTGTCCGAGTCCTTCGGCCATATGGTGGTGAAGATTCAGCAGCTGATGGATACGGTCCGCCGGGAGGAGATCAACCTCCGCAAAACCGAGCTCAAGGCCCTCCAGGCCCAGATCAACCCCCATTTCCTCTATAATACCCTGGACTCCATCTCCTGGATGTGCGAGCAGGGCCGCAACGCCGAGGCCGTCCAGATGGTCAACGCCCTGGCCCAGCTCTTCCGCATCAGCATCAGCAAGGGCCATGAGCTGATCCCCATTCGCTCCGAGCTCCGCCACGCCGAGAGCTATCTGAAAATCCAGCAGCACCGCTATAAAAATCAGTTCTCCTACCGCTTCGATGTGGACGAGCGCTGCCTGGATTTCCTCTGCAATAAGATCACCCTCCAGCCCATCATCGAAAACGCCATCTACCACGGCATCAACGGCCTGGTGGACGAGGGGGAAATCGTCATCACCCTCCGGGCTGAGGGGACGGACGTGGTGTTCACCGTGGCCGACAACGGCGTGGGCATGGACCAGGCCCAGATCGAGGCCATTCTCCGCAAGGAGCGCAGCGACCACACCGGCATCGGCATTAAAAATGTCAATGACCGGCTGAAAATCTACTTTGGCGAGGGCTACGGCATCACCATCCGCTCCGAGCCCGACGAGGGCGCCGTGGTGACCATCCGGATGCCCCAGGTCCGGGAGGAGGGCGACTATGAAAATCGCTAAAACGCTGGGCGCGGCGCTGCTGTGCCTGGGGCTCCTGACGGGCTGCACCGGCCAGGGCGTCCAGGCCACGCCCCGGAATATCACCCTGGTGGCCAAGTCCACCGAGACCGAGTTCTGGAAATCGGTCTTCGCCGGAGCCCGGGCCGCCGCCTCGGAGTACAATGTCAACCTGAATATCGTCGGCCCCGAAACCGAGGAGGACTATGAGACGCAGAATGCCTTGATCGAGGACGCCGTGGCCCAGGGCGCCGAGGCGCTGGTGTTCTCGGCCATCAGCTACACCGAGAACGCCCCGGCCATCGACGCCGCCGCCGAGGCGGGCGTCAAAATCGCGGTCATCGACTCGGACGTGGACTCCCAGGCCGTGGGCGTGCGCATCGGCACCGACAATGTGGAGGCCGGCCGGATGACGGCCCAGGCGG
This sequence comes from Candidatus Avoscillospira stercorigallinarum, assembly GCA_018713205.1. Lineage (GTDB taxonomy): Bacteria > Bacillota > Clostridia > Oscillospirales > Oscillospiraceae > Avoscillospira > Avoscillospira stercorigallinarum. The sequence continues at coordinate 10,167 of DVFN01000019.1, forward strand.
CCCTGGCGGCCCGGGAGGACCGGCTGGTGCTGGGTCTCATCAACTACGACCTGGGCAGCCGCAACGGCCAGGAGCGGGAGCAGGGCCTCCGGGAGGAGCTGGCCCGGTCGGACCGGGTGGGGGAGATCTATACCCTCAACGTGCTGGCCGAGGTGGGCGACGCCCGGGAGAAGACCATGGAGCTGCTGCGGGCCCACCCGGAGATCAACGTGGTGGTGGGGTTCAATGAGCCCACTGCCGTCGGCGCGGCCCAGGCCGTGGACCGGCTGGGCCTGGGCGGCACGGTGGACGTGGTGGGCTTCGACTCCAACGTGGAGACCGTGGACCTGATGCAGACCGGCGTCGTCTCGGCCCTGATCGTCCAGAACCCCTATGCCATGGGCTACCTGGGCGTGGAGGCCGCCTGTGACCTGCTCGGCGGCGAGACCTTCGACCCGGAGGCCCTGCTGGATACCGCCACCCAGATCGTCACCCGGGAGAACATGTTCTCTCTGGAGGGGCAGAAGGCCCTGTTCCCCTTCGACACGCCCTGACGGTTTGCACAAATTCCACGCGCTATTTTTGGAGGCTCCCCAATCGGACGGTAAAAAATTTAACCTTCATCATAAAAAAAACCATTGTTTTTTCTGGACAATTCCTTTATGATAGTATTATCAAACAGACGCCCCTCACAGGGGGGCGGGCATGTTGAAATTTCACGAAAATGGAGGAACACATCAGAATGAAAAAGATTATCGCACTGCTTCTTGCCCTGATGCTGGTCTTCAGCCTGGCCGCCTGTGCCAGCGGTGACACCAGCACCGACACCTCGACCGATACTTCCACCGACACTTCGACTGATACCTCGACCGATACTTCGACCGACGCCGCCGAGGATACCGACACCGCCGAGGATACCGACACCACCGAGGACACCACCACCGACGCTTCCGCGCTGAACGTGGGCGTGTTCTACTATGCCTACTCCGACACCTATATCTCCAGCGTCCGCTCCGCTCTGGATGCCGCCCTGGAAGCCAAGGGCATTGCCTACAACGACTATGACGGCAACAACAACCAGGCCACTCAGAACGAGCAGATCCAGACCGCCATCACCAACGGCTGCAACCTGCTGATCGTCAACATGGTCACCTCCGGCTCCTCCGACACTGCCAAGCAGATCATGGAGCTGGCCGGCGACGTCCCGGTCATCTTCTTCAACCGCGCTGTGGAAGAGGACGGCAACGAGGGCACTGTCCTGGGCGCCTATGAGAACATCTGCTTCGTCGGTACCGACGCCCCCGAGGCCGGTCACCTGCAGGGCCAGATGGTCGGCGAGTACCTGCTGGCCAACTACGACACCGTTGACCTCAACGGCGACGGCGTGATCTCCTATGCCATGTTCAAGGGCGACGAGGCCAACGTCGAGGCCATCTACCGCACCCAGTTCGGCGTCGAGGACGCCAACGCCGTCCTGACCGAGGCCGGCAAGCCCGAGCTGCAGTACTTCGACGCCAACAACACCACCGGCTATCAGGTGGACCTGGGCGGCGCCTGGTCTGCGCAGGCTGCTCTGGACTACATGAACACCAACCTGTCCCAGTACAACGAGGCCAACGGCAACATGATCGAGCTGATCATCTGCAACAACGACAACATGGCTGAGGGCGCCATCTCCGCTCTGAACGCCGCCGGCTACAACAACGGCGAGGGCACCACCACCATCCCCGTCTTCGGCGTGGACGCCACCGCTTCCGCCCAGCAGCTGATCAAGGACGGCAAGATGACCGGTACCGTCAAGCAGGATGCCGAGGGCATGGCCAACGCCATTGCTGAGGTCGCCGCTTCCGTGGGCGCCGGCTCCAACCTGACCGACGGCGTCGCTGCCGCTGCCGCGCTGAACGCCGACATGTACACCGTCGCCGACGGCATTGCCAACAAGCTCTTTGTTGCCTACGCTCCTTACACCGGCGAATAATCATCAACCGCTGCAAACCAAGCAATATTTTGGGCAGCTGCCGCTAGGGCGGCAGCTGCCCTTTTTGAAAAGGAGGACAGGAAGATATGGAGCAGAATGTCCTGCTGGAAATGAAGGACATTACGAAAACCTTCCCTGGCGTCAAAGCCCTGGATCACGTCTCACTGACGGTGAAACGGGGCACGGTCCATGCCCTGATGGGCGAGAACGGCGCCGGCAAATCCACGCTGATGAAGTGCCTCTTCGGCATCTATGCCAAGGACGGCGGGCAGATCTTCTTGGACGGCAAGGAGATCAACTTCAAAAGCAGTAAAGAAGCCCTGGAAAACGGCGTGGCCATGGTGCACCAGGAGCTGAACCAGGCCCTGAAGCGCTCGGTCATGGACAACCTCTGGCTGGGCCGCTACCCCAGAGTGGGCGGCCTGATGGTCAACGAGCGCAAGATGTACAAGGACACCGTCAAGGTGTTCGAAGAGCTGGGCATTAAGGTAGATCCCCACCGGATCATGAGCACCATGCCCGTGTCCCAGCGGCAGATGGTGGAGATTGCCAAGGCTGTCTCCTATAACTCCAAGGTCATCGTCTTCGACGAGCCTACCTCCTCCCTGACGGAAGAGGAAGTGGAGCACCTCTTCAAAATCATCAATATGCTCCGGTCCCGGGGCGTGGCCATCATCTATATCTCCCATAAGATGGCAGAAATCAAGCGCATCTCCGATGAAATCACCATCATGCGCGACGGCACCTGGGTCGCCACCCGTCCCGCCGCCGAACTGGAGATGCAGGATATCATCCGCCTGATGGTCGGCCGTGAGCTGGGCAACCAGTTCCCGCCCAAGACCAACAAGCCCGGCGAGGTCTATCTGGAGGTCAAGAATCTGACAGCCCAGTATTCCCTCCTGAAGGACGTCTCCTTCACCGCCCGCCGGGGCGAAATCCTGGGCCTGGCCGGCCTGGACGGCAGCGGCCGGACCGAGACGCTGGAGAATATCTTCGGCGTCGCCACCCGCAAGGCTGGCACTATCACCCTGGGCGGCAAGCCCTGTAAGAACCGCAACAGCCGGGAGTCCATCAAGAACGGCTTTGCCCTCCTCACCGAGGAGCGCCGGGCCACCGGTATCTTCGCCATTTTGAATATTCGGGAGAACACTGTCATCTCCAGCCTCAAGAAGCATAAGCGCCTGGGCCTCTACCTCAGCGAGGCGTCCATGAAGAAGGATACCCAGTGGTCCATCGACGCCATGCGCACCAAGACGCCCACCCAGGAGACCAAGATCCGCAGCCTCTCCGGCGGCAACCAGCAGAAGGTCATCCTCGGCCGCTGGCTCCTCACCGACCCGGAGGTCCTGCTGCTGGACGAGCCCACCCGCGGCATCGACGTGGGCGCCAAGTACGAGATCTATCAGCTGATTATCGATCTGGCCAACAAGGGCAAGACCGTGCTGATGGTCTCGTCGGAAATGCCCGAGCTCTTGGGCGTCTGCGACCGGATTCTGGTCATGTCCGGCGGCCGTCTGGCCGGCGAAGTGGACGCCAGAAAGACCACCCAGGAAGAAATCATGACCCTGGCTGCGAAATATGTTTAAGGAGGCTGCACCATGGCTAATCCCATTAAAAATCTGCAACGCACCGCCGCCGAGTACCGGCAGATGGACAGCAAGGACCAGCGCCGGTTTTGGGTGGACGGCATTCTCAACAATGCCCTGTACATCCTGATGGTGATCTTCATCGTCTATACCGCCATCCGGAACCACAACTTTGTCAAGCCCGGCTCCATCGTCAATATCATCAGCCAGGCCGCGGCCTACCTGCCCATCGCCCTGGGCATCGGCGGCTGCATTGTCCTCACCGGTACCGACCTGTCCGCGGGCCGCGTGGTGGGTCTCTCCGCCGCCGTCTCCGCCGCTCTGCTCCAGTCCCCCGATTGGACCAATAAGATCTTCAAGTTCCTGCCCGACCTGCCCATGGCCGCCTATATCGTCATCGCCATCTTCGCGGTCATGATCGTCGGCTCCATCGTCGGCTTCATCAACGGCTTCTTCGTGGCCAAGTTCTCCCTGCACCCCTTCATCGTCACCCTGGCCACCCAGCTCATCACCTACGGCGTCATCCTGCTGTTCTTTATGATCGGCACCAACAACGGCCAGCCCCTCTCCGGCCTGTCCCAGGAGTATAAGGACTTCGTCACCGGCTCCATGCTCAAGTTCGACGGCAACGTCAACGTGCCGTGGTATGTGCTCTACGCGGTGCTGATGGTCATTGTCATGTGGTTTATCTGGAACAAGACCACCTTCGGCAAGAACATGTTCGCCGTGGGCTCCAACGCCGAGGCCGCCAACGTCTCCGGCGTCAACGTCTTCAAGACCACCGTCCTGGTCCACACCCTGGCCGGCCTGATGTACGGCCTCACCGGCTTCGTCGAGGCCGCCCGAATCAGCTCCATCAACCAGTCCACCGGCCTCAACTACGAGTGCGACGCCATCGCAGCCTGCGTCATCGGCGGCGTCTCCTTCGTCGGCGGCACCGGTAAGATCAGCGGCATCGTCATCGGCGTGTTCGTCCTGCGGATCATCTTCGTGGCCCTGAACATGCTCTCCATCGATCCCAATATGCAGTACATCATCAAGGGCCTTATCATCCTGGCCGCCTGCTCCCTGGATATGCGCAAGTATCTGGTCCGGAAGTAATTCCTCCTTTCCCCCCGCGCTTCTTGCAGCCCCGGAGAACACATTTTCTTGTGTTTTCCGGGGTTTTGTGGTACACTGATTGGGACGAATTTTGTTGGAGGTCTGGAGTATGTCCGATTTTTCAAAATTTCGCGGGTCACTGGGCGGGTTTAACAGGACGGATGTGGCAGACTATATCGAGAAGCTCTGCCTGACCCACGCCGCCGAGCTCAAGGAGCGCAGCCGCCGGGCCGAGGAGCTCCAGACGCAGCTGGAGGAGACCCGGGCCCAGCTCTGGGAGACCGAGGCCGACCGGGACCGGCTCCAGGACCAATTGCAGGAGGCCCGGGACCAGTTGCAGGAGGCCCACGACGCCCTGGAGGCCGCCACGGCCCCCGAGCCGGAGCCGGAGGAGCCCGAGGAGCCCGAAGAGGTGGAAGCGCCCGAGGAAGCGCCGGACTATCCCAGCCTGGAGCTGGAGGCCTACCGCCGCGCCGAGGCCACCGAGCGCCTGGCAGCCCGCCGGGCCGAGCAGCTCAGCCGCCAGATGCAGGAGTTCGTGGCCCATATCTCCCAGCGCTATGCCGAGACCGGCGAGGAGATTGCCGCCTTGTCCGAGGATATGCGCAGCGACCTCCAGCGCCTCCAGGACAGCCTTTCCGACCTGGAGAGCCTTTTCACCGAAACCACCGACCATTTCGAGTCCGTGGAGGAGACCTGGTAACGCCGCAGGGGCCCGAAGCCTCCCCTTGGTGACCAAGGGGAGGTGGCGCGAAGCGCCGGAGGGGATCAGAGCCGCCGGTGACCGGAGACTTACAATCCCTCAGTCACGCTACGCGTGACAGCTCCCTTTGCACAAGGGAGCCTGCCCTCTCAGACGCCATGGCTGGCTGCGTTCGGCGATAGCGCGTGCGACACGGCGGCGCGGGCGGATATAAAATCCGCCCCTACGGTCCCGCCCTCGGTTTCCTTGTAGGGGCGGGCTTTATGCCCGCCCGGGACCGGGTCTCGCTTCCCGCCGGGGAAACGGCTGTAGGGGCGGATTGCATATCCGCCCTATGGCAGCGGCGGGTTCCCCAGGCCTCGATGAATCGGACCGTCATTCCCACAGTTTCGGAGGTTTGCCATGTACCAGGCCCTATATCGAAAATACCGGCCCCAGACCTTTGACGATGTGGTGGGGCAGGACGCCGTGACCCAGACGCTGCGGACCCAGCTGAAGACCGGGCGCATCAGCCACGCCTATCTGTTCACCGGGACCCGGGGCACCGGCAAGACCTCCTGCGCCAAGATTCTGGCCAAGGCCCTCAACTGCACCGACCTCCAGGACGGCAGCCCCTGCGGCCGCTGCGCCGCCTGCCGGGCCATCGACTCCGGCAGCTGTATGGACGTGCTGGAGATCGACGCCGCCTCCAACAACGGCGTGGACCAGGTCCGGGCCCTCCGGGACGACGCGGTCTATACCCCCTCGGAGGTCTCCCGCCGGGTCTATATCATCGACGAGGTCCATATGCTCTCCATGGCGGCCTTCAACGCCCTGCTGAAAATCATCGAGGAGCCGCCGGAGCATCTGGTCTTTATTCTCGCCACCACCGAGCTCCAGAAGGTCCCGGCCACCATACTCTCCCGGTGCCAGCGCTACGCCTTCCGGCGGCTGCTGCCCGAGGATATCTCCAAGCGGTTAAATTATATCGCCTACCAGGAGGGCATCGATCTGGAACCCGACGCCTGCCGCCTCCTGTCGCGGCTGGCCGACGGCGCCTTGCGCGACGGCGTCAGCCTGCTGGACCAGTGCGCCTCGGCGGCCGAGGGGGCCGTCACGGCGGACCTGGTCTGCAATGCCCTGGGGCTGGCCGGAGAGCGGCGGACCGTGGAGCTGATGACCGCCGTGGCCAACGGCGACGCCAAGGGGGCGCTGGAGCTCTTCTCCGGCCTCTACGCCGCCGGCAAGGATCTGGCCGCCATGCTGGACGAGCTCTTGTCCCTGAGCCGGGACCTGCTGATTCTCCAGGCCGCGCCCAAGACCGGGCTGCCGCTGCTCTCGGGCATCGCCACCGACGCCGAGGCTCAGGCGCTGATGCCCCGGTTTACGGCGGCGGAGCTGCTGCGGATCACCACGGTGCTCCAGGAGACGGCGGCGGGCTTTTCCAAGAGCGCCAACCGCCGGATTGACGCCGAGCTGTGCCTTCTGCGGCTGTGCCAGCCGGCGCTGGACGAAAATCTCACCACGCTGACGGCCCGGGTGGCCCGGATGGAGTCGCAGCTCCAGTCCGGCCAGTTTGTGGCAGCGGCAGCGGCCCCGCCTCCGCCCGCTTCGGAGGACGAGGAGCTGCCCCCGCCGCCGGACGATGCCGACGCGCCGCCCCCTGCCGAGGGCGAGGCCCCGCCGATGGCCCCGGCCCGGGACGGCTTTGGGGCCGACTTCCTCCAGCAGCTGCGGCGGGAGGTGTCCAATCAGTATAAGGGCTTTCTGGTGGCGGACGGCCCCACCCGGCTCCGGGTGGAGGACCAGCTGCTGACCCTGGAGGCCGAGAGCAACTATGTCAAGTGCGTGCTGGACCGGCCCGAGGTCCTGGAGCCCGCGGCGCGAATCGCCACGGCCCTGTTGGGCCGCCCCATCCGGGTCCGGTGCGTCCAGCGGCAGAAGCGCGGCCCGGCCGGCGCCGATGACCCCCTGCGGTCTCTGGTGGATTTCGGCCGGTCTCATCCCGATCTCATCAACATCAAGAAATAAGGAGAGTTTGTAACTATGGCAAAAGGTGGATTCCGGGGCGGTATGCCCATGGGCGGCATGAATATGAATATGATTAAGCAGGCCCAGAAGATGCAGCAGGAAATGCTGAAAATGCAGGAGGAGATGGAGTCCAAGGAGTACGAGGCCACGGCGGGCGGCGGTATGATTACCGCGGCGGTCAACGGCAAGCACGAGCTTCTGCGGCTGACCATCGACCCCGAGGCCGTGGACCCCGAGGATGTGGAGATGCTCCAGGACATGGTCATCGCCGCCGTCAATGAGGCGACCCGCAAGGCCCAGGCCGACTCCGCCGCCACCATGGGCAAGCTGACCGGCGGCCTGAATCTGGGCGGCCTGCTCTGATGCGCCAGTTTCCCGCCGCCCTGGAGCGGCTCACCGAGCAATTTGCCCGGCTGCCCGGCATCGGCGGCAAGACGGCCCAGCGGCTGGCCTTCCACGTGCTGAGCCTCCCCGAGGAGGAGGCCGAGGCCTTTGCCCAGGCCATTGTGGACGCGAAGAAGACCGTCCACCAGTGCAGCGTCTGCCAGAACCTCACCGACCGGGAGGTCTGTCCCATCTGCGCCGACGAGGAGCGGGACCACGGCCTGATCTGCGTGGTGGCCGAGCCCCGGGACGTGGTGGCCATGGAGCGGTCCCGGGAGTACCGGGGCGTGTACCATGTGCTCCACGGCGTCATCTCGCCGCTGAACCACGTGGGCCCCGACGATCTCAAGCTCCGGGAGCTGCTGGGCCGCGTGGCCCGGGGCGGCGTCCGGGAGGTCATCATGGCCACCAACCCCGACACCGAGGGCGAGGCCACGGCCATGTATGTGGGGCGGCTTTTGAAACCCTTGGAGGTCAAGGTCACCCGGCTGGCCTACGGCATCCCTGTGGGCAGTCAGCTGGAATATGCCGACGAGGTCACCCTGCTCCGCGCCCTGGAGGGCCGCAGAGAATTATAGAGAATGATAGCAAACCCCGGTGGATCGCTCCACCGGGTTTTGTCATGAACTGGGGTATTCTTGAGGGTGCTACTCGGTCCAGATGGACTCGTAGCGGACCAAGCCGCCGTCGAAGATCAGGCAGTAATACCGCACGGCGGCCGTGACGGTCAGCGAGTCGTCGGTGCAGCGGGCCACGCGGAGAATCATCATCTGCATATCGTCGAAGAAGGTGGCGTCCTCCAGCAGCAGCGGGACCTCCTGTTCCGGGGGCGCCAGCGTGTCGAAGCGGACGGTGTTTTCCTCCGCCATGACGTCCTCCAGCTCGGCCGGGTCCAGGTCGTAGCTGGTGAGCCAGTAGCTCAGGATCGACTGGATCTCGCTGACCGGCACATCGTACCATCCGCCCAACTCGGCGTAGGGCGAGGCGGGCGCCAGACCCGTCTGGGCTTCAAACCAGCGGTCCTCGTAGCTGGGGCCGCTGTACCAGCCGTTGCCCTTCTGCTGATTGAGCATCAGGCGGAAGAAGCGGATCAGGTCCAGATCCTCCAGCTCGCTGCCGTCGGTGAAGTTCAGCATTGGATCCCAGGGGTTGCCGCAGCCCGACTCCAGGGTGGTGACGAAATTGGTCAGCAGCTGCTGGGCCCGGCCGCTCTCCCACAGCTCCTTGGCGTCGTCGTAGCTGGGCAGATTGAGCGTCCAGCTGGTATATTGCTCCGGGCCGGTGGATACCAGCTCGTCTTCGTCCTGGGCCGAGTCGGCGGCGAAGTCCGGCTGGGTGTCTGAGAGCTCGGCTTCCGGCTCAACCGTATCCACGGTTTCCGTCTCCGAGACGATGTCCTGCTCCGAGGGCGGCGGGGCTTCGGTGGCCGTGTCGGAGCTGGCGGCCTCCTGGGGGGTGCTGTCGGTCTGGAGCCAGGGCAGCGCCAGGACGGTCAGCCCTGCCGCCAGCACCAGCGCCGCCGCCAGTCCGCCCCATCGCCGCAGAGGTCCGGGGGCAAAGCGCTTTGTCTCGGCGTCAAAAATCAGGTCGCTGCCCACTTCGCCGATGGCGTCTAAAAATCGTTCGCGCCGGTCCATCAGGCCCACACTCCTTCCTGCTGTAAGTAGTCCCGGAGCTTTTTCCGGGTGCGGAAGAGGCTGGATTTCACCGAGCCCTCCGCCATATGATACCGCCGGGCGATGTCGCCCACATTGTCCAGATACCAGTACCGCCGGAGAAACACGCAGCAGTCCTTGTCCGGCAGGGTCCGGAGGAAGCGGTCGATGGCCTTTCCCAGCTCGGCGGCGGTCAGCGCGTCCTCCGGCGTGTCGCCGCCGGAGAGGCAGTCGCCCAGCTCCTCCAGGGCCAGCGGCAGCTGCCCGCCGCCCCGCCGGGCCGCGCCCTTGGCCTTGCACCGGTCCAGGGAGAGGTTCCGGGTGATTTTTCCCAGAAACGCCGGGAGAATGGCCGGCCGCTGGGGGGGCATGGCGTTCCAGGCCCGGAGATAGGTGTCATTGACGCACTCGTCGCTGTCCTCCCGGTTGCGGAGAATGTTGTGGGCGATGGTCCAGCAGTAGGAGCCGTACTTCCGATGGGTCTCCTCCAACGCCCGCTCTTCCCTGGCCCAGTATAGGCGGATGATGTCGCAGTCCTCCACGGTACAGCCCCCTCTCTCTGCGAATGGTACTTCTCTTCTGAAATAGACGAAAAAAATCCCCGCCGGTTGCAGGGACAGGGATAATTTTTATGTCGAATGCCTGAGACAAAGGCTCCCCTTGAGGGGAGCTGTCAGCCGTAGGCTGACTGATTGAAGAATTCTTGGAATGTCGGCGTAAGCCGAGATTCCTAGGGGCGAAGCCCCGTAGAATTCTCCATCCAGCTCCGCTGGAGAGGTGTTGCCGCGCCGAAGGCTTCCCGCAGGGTCCCGGCCTGTGCAGAGGGCGCTTGCGTGCCGCCGCCTCTTTGAGGCGGCACACCTCTCCGTCACGCTACGCGTGCCACCTCCCCTCGAGGGGAGGCTTAAGGGTGCGTCGCTTGAGGGAAAGGCTCCCCTTGAGGGGAGCTGTCAGCCGAAGGCTGACTGAGAGGTGTTACCGCACCGATGGCTTGCCGCAGGGTTTCGGCGTGTGCAGAGGGCGCTTGCGCGCCGCCGCCGCTGCGCGGCGGCACACCTCTCCGTCACGCTTCGCGTGCCCCCGGGTTGCCACTAAGCCTTCCCGGCCCGCGTTGCGGTCCGCCAAGGCAAGTGGCTGCCCAACCGCTGCGGTCGCTTCTTCCGCCGCTGGCGGCGCTCCCTTGCGGGCCTCTCCTC
>DVFN01000001.1 GCA_018713205.1 Candidatus Avoscillospira stercorigallinarum
TCGCCCAATCTTTTGCCCCATCCGTGCAGTTATAAAAGGGGAAAATACATACAGTATTCCCGCCCTTTTATAACTTTCGTATGAGGCAAAATCTTTGGCCGAATGCTCTTGCCAAATTGTGCGGTGCTGCCCCTAGGATTTTATGCGCCGCCGGAAAGGAATTGTCCCAGGGCGCATAGATTCTTTCAGGGCCGGGCTACGGTATCACGAGAAAACGGAGGTAGTGGAATGCGGCGGGTTCAGATGGGTTTGACGGTTTGCCTGCTCCTGGGCGCGGCGGCAGCCCTGTTGCTGCTGCCGGAAACGGCGGCAGCGGCGGCGGGGACGGCGGTGGAGCTCTGTCTTTCCACGCTGCTGCCCAGTCTCTTCCCCTATTTTGTACTGACGGAGCTCTGGGTCCTGCTGGGCGCGGCCGGGACCCTGGGCCGCCGCGCCGGGCGCTGGATGGGACCTCTCTTCCATCTGCCCGGGGCCGCCGCCCCGGCGCTGCTGCTGGGGGCCATCGGCGGCTACCCGGTGGGGGCCCAGGCCGTGGGGCGGCTCTACGACCAGGGGGCGCTGACGCGGACCGAGGCCGAGCAGACGCTGCTCTTCTGCAACAACGCCGGTCCGGCCTTCGTCCTGGGCGTGGTGGGCGGCGGCCTCTTCGGCAGTCCCGGCCTGGGGGCGGTGCTGCTGGCCATCCATCTGGGCTCCGCGGTGCTCCTGGGCGTTTTTCTGCGGCCCGAAGGCCGGCCCCGGAACAGCCAGGCCCGGTCCGACGCCCCGCCGGTCCCCTTTCAGACGGCCCTGCCGCTGGCGGTGCGGCAGGCCGGAAGCAGCTTCCTGTCGGTCTGCCTCTTTGTGGTCTTCTTCTCGGTGGTCTCGGCCCTGCTCACCGCCCTGGTCCCGGCTCCGACGGCCCAGAGCAGCCTCTTTGCTCTGGCCCTGGGCGCGTTGGAACTGGCGGGCGGCACGGTGCGGCTGGCGGCCCTCTCCTGGCCCGGGCCCTGGGTTTTCGCGGCGGCGGCGGGCCTCTTAGGCTTCGGCGGACTCTGCGTCCAGATGCAGACCCAGGCCATTCTCTCCCGGTTCGGTCTCTCGGGCAGGACCTTCCGCCGGGGCAAGCTCCTTCAGGGCCTGCTCTCCGCGGCCTTGGCCTTGATCCTTGCGCCGCTGCTGCCGCTGCCTGCCGTCTGCTGGACCGGCGGTCCGGCGGCCCTCCCGGCGGGGCTTCCCTGGGCGGCCGGAGCCGCCGCGCTGGTCCTGGCCTGGATTTTCCGGCCCCATGCAAAAAATACCCTCTGGAAATCCCGGCGAAAATCGGCTATAATGGGCCCGAAGGAGGTGCTTCCATGCTGTTTCGGAAAAAGATAGAACGCTACTGCGCCTACTGCGCCTTCGCCGGGAAGATCAGCGAGGACCAGATGATCTGCCAGAAGTGCGGCGTGGTCCCGGCCTCCCACCAGTGCCGCCGGTTCCGCTACGATCCTCTCAAGCGCGTGCCGCCCCGGCCCAAGGCCCAGGACTTCTCGAAATACGAGGAGAAGGACTACTCTCTCTGACGCGTTCACAGCGCTTGCCGTTTCAGGCGGCGCTGTTTTTTTAGGAAGGTGATCCCATGACCCTTTGCGCCGCCATCTGCGACGATTCCCCCGCGGACCGGCTGGCCGTCCAAACCATGCTGTCCGCCTGGGCTCAGGCGCGGCAGGTGGACCTCCAGACCGACTGCTTCCCCTCGGCAGAGCAGTTTCTCTTCCACTATGCCGACTTCCCCCAATACGATCTGCTACTCCTGGACGTGGAGATGTCCGCCATGGACGGCGTCACCATGGCCAAGGAGGTCCGCAAGACCAACGAGACCGTGGAAATCGTCTTTATCACCGGCTACACCGACTACATCGCCGAGGGCTACGACGTGGGGGCGCTCCACTACCTGGTCAAGCCCCTCCACCGGGAGAAGTTCTTCGCGGTGCTGGACAAGGCCCTGTCCCGCCGGGCGAAAAACGCCCGGTGTCTGACTCTGGACTGCGGCGGAACGCTGGCCCGGGTCTCCCTGCCGGAGATCCGCTATCTGGACGTCCAGCACAACTATGTGACGGTCCATGCCTCCAGGGACTACACGGTCAAACGGACCCTCAAGGACATCGCCACGGAGCTGGACGGCCGCTTCTTTCAGGTGGGCCGGTCGCTGATCGTCAATCTCCACTGCATCCGCCGGGTGACGAAACAGGAGATCGTCCTCGCGGACGGTACGGCGCTGCCGCTGCCCCGGGGCGCTTACGAGCCCCTCAACCGGGCCATCATCCAGGAGGGATAACTGTGGGCCTTTTCTCCAAACTGATTGACAAGCGCATCGCGGCCTACCAGCGGGAGCTGATCGAGACCCACTACGCCGAGGTGGAGACCATGTACAAGCAGATCCGCGGCTGGCGGCACGACTACCGCAACCACATCCAGACCATGAAGGTCTACGCCGCCCAGGAGGATTGGGAGGCGCTGCGCCGCTATCTGGACCTGCTGGACACCGACCTCAACACCGTGGATACCGTGGTCAAGACCGGCAACGCCATGGCCGACGCCATTCTCAACAGCAAAATTTCTCTGGCCAAGTCCCGGGATATCCCGGTCCACGTGGACGCCCACATTCCGGTGAAGCTGACCATGTCGGAGCTGGATCTGTGCTGCATCCTGGGCAACCTCTTCGACAACGCCATGGAGGCCAGCCTGGCGCTGCCCCAGGACCAGCGGATGATCCGGGTCTATATGGATATGAAGGGGACCCAGCTCTATATCTCCTTCACCAACTTTACTGCGGTGAAAAAGCGCGCCAAAACCGGCGGCCTGTTCCGCACCACCAAGGGCGAGGGCCACGGCTTCGGCCTGGTGCGCATCGATGCCATCATCGAGCGCCTGGACGGCTACCTGAGCCGCAACAGCGAGGACGGGGCGTTTACCACGGAAATTCTGATCCCGCAGGTGTAGCGGCGCTGCGGCGCTTCTTTGCAATTCGTCCCCCGGTATGTGCAATTCGTCCCCGAAATGCGCCGCCGGGGAGTTTTTCTGCTATGCTGTTGCCAGAGGTGAGAACATGAAAGAAACCAAGAAATCTCCGTACAATCTCTGGCAGAACTCCGCCTTTATGGTGCAGGCCGCCTGGGGCCGGTGCAAAAGCGTGGTGCCGATGTGCATCGCCCTGGCCGTGGCCCGGGTCGGGCAGACCGTGGCGGAGCTGCTGATCGCCCCGGGCATTCTGCGCACGGTGGAAGCCGCCGCGCCCCTTTCCGAGGTCTTCTGGGCCATCGGCCTCTTTACCCTGGCGCTGCTGTTCTTCTCCGCCCTGGCCCGGTACCTGGATGAGAACACGCTGTTTGGACGCATCGACGTCCGCATCAGCCTCATTGACCGGCTCAACCGCAAGGCGGCCCGGACCGCCTACCCCAATTTGCTGGACACACGCTTTCTCAAAATGCTGGAAAAGTCTCAGAGCATCACCCACAGCAACAGCACGGCCACCGAGCATATCTGGACCACCTGGACCGATCTGCTGACCAACGTGCTGGGCTTTTTGGTCTACTTGGTGCTGCTCTCCGGCCTCCATCCCCTGCCGCTGGCCGTGGTCATCGCCACCACAGCCGCCGGCTATGCGGTGACCCACCGGATCAACCAGTGGGGCTACCGCCACCGGGAGGAAGAAGCCGACTATTTAAAGCCGATGGAATATCTGGAAAGAACCATCACCGGCCGCACCCACGCCAAGGACATCCGCATCTTCGGCCTGCGACCCTGGCTGGACCAGGTCTGGAGCGACGCCTTCCGACTCTATCGGGGCTTTCTGGCCCGGCGGGAACGGGTCTACCTCTGGGCCACGGCGGCAGACCTGGTGCTGGCCCTGCTGCGCAACGGCGTGGCCTACGGCTATCTGATCGCTCTGACGCTGCGGCAGGGCCTTTCCGCCTCGCAGTTCCTGCTCTACTTCACTGCTGTCAGCGGCTTCACCCAGTGGATCACCGGCATTCTCCAGCAGGTCTCCACGCTGCAAAAGGAAAGCCTGGAGCTTTCCACCCTGCGGGAATTTCTCCAATGGCCCGAGCCCTTCCGGTTTGAGGACGGCGCCCCGCTGCCCCGGCCCCAGGGCCCCTGTGAGCTCAAATTGGAAAACGTCTCCTACCGCTATCCCGGCGCGGACCGCGACACCATCTCCCATATGAATCTGACCATCCACCCCGGCGAAAAGCTGGCCATCGTGGGCCTCAACGGCGCGGGCAAGACGACGCTGGTCAAGCTCCTCTGCGGCTTTCTGGACCCCACCGAGGGCCGGGTTCTCCTGAACGGCACAGACATCCGCATCTATGACCGCCGGGCCTACTACGACCTCTTCTCGGCGGTATTCCAGGACTTTTCGGTGCTGGAGGCCACGGTGGCCGAAAACGTGGCCCAGCGCGTCGAGGGCATTGACAAGGAGAAGGTCTGGCGCTGCCTGGACCGGGCCGGACTGACGGAAAAGGTGCAGTCTCTCCCCCAGGGTCTAGACACCCACATCGGGCGGCAGGTCTTTGAGGACGGCATAGAGCTCTCCGGCGGCCAGACCCAGCGGCTGATGCTGGCCCGGGCCCTCTACAAGGACGGCCCCATCCTGGCCCTGGACGAGCCCACCGCCGCCCTGGACCCCCTGGCGGAGAACGACATCTACTTAAAGTACAACGAGATGACCCGGGGCCGAACCTCGGTCTTTATCTCCCACCGGCTGGCCTCCACCCGGTTCTGCGACCGGATTCTCTTCCTGGACCACGGCGTCATCGCCGAGGAAGGAACCCACGAGGCGCTGTTGGCCCGGGGCGGCGGCTACGCCCACCTCTTTGAGGTGCAAAGTCAGTATTATCAGGAAGGAGGCAGCGAGGATGGAAGAGAAATCTAAGCTGACCTGGCGCAGGACTTGGCAGCTGACGCTGCGGGCCTGGCGCATCTGGTGGAAGCGCTGCCCGGGTTATTTTGCGGCGGTGATGCTGCGGGATGCCATCCAGGCCCTGGGGCCCTATGCGACCATCTACCTCTCGGCCCGGCTGATCAACGAGCTGGCCGGCAGTCGGGACCCCCAGGCCCTCCTCTGGTGGGTGGGCTGGCAGCTGGGAACGCTGGCGTTTTTGACCCTGGCAGGCGGCCTCTGCACCCGTTGGGCTGCTTACCATGAGGGCGCCATCGACCAGCGCAACGACCGCATCTATATGGAGAAAATGCTGGAGCTGGACTACGCCGATCTGGACCGGCAGACTGTCTATGAGCTCTATTCCAAGATCATGCAGTCGCAGAATTTTATCGGCTTGGGTGTGCGCGGCGCGCTGGAGTATTTCAGCCCACTCCTCAAGGCGGTCTTCCAAACAGTCGGCGGTATTGCCCTCTCGGTAAGCCTGTTTCTGCTGCCGGTGCCGGCGGGCAGTTCCCTGGCCTTCCTCAACCACTGGCTGGCCGCGCCGCTGACGCTTCTGGTACTGCTGATTCTGACTCTGTCTGCTTCGGCCAGCAACAGCTACAGTCAGTCCTTCTTCGCCCGGTATGCCGAAAAGGGCCGCGCCAGCAACCGCTATTTCAGCTTTTTCGGCTACACCTGTCAGGATCGGTCCCGGGCGCTGGATATGCGGCTCTACCGCCAGCAGGAGCAAGTTTGCAGCCCCTATATGAGCCGGAATATGGATCTCGGCTTTGGTCCCCGCTCCAAGATCGCCCGCTGGGCCAGAGGCCCCATGGGACTGTCCGCCGCCCTGTCTCAGGGCCTCAACGTGGTTCTCACCGGCCTGATCTACGGCTTCGTCTGCCTCAAGGCATGGGGCGGGGCCTTCGGCGTGGGCAGCGTCACGCAGTATGTAGGCGCCATCACAAAGCTGTTCCTGGGTCTCTCCGACACCCTGAGCACTTTGAGTGAAATCCGCACCAACGCGGCCTTTCTGGAGGACAGCTTCCGCTTCCTGGACATCCCCAACGCCATGTACCAGGGGAGCCTCACCACCGAAAAGCGCTCGGACCGGCAGTACGAGGTGGAGTTCCGGGACGTCTCCTTCCGCTACCCCGGTACGGACCAGTGGGCTCTGCGTCATGTCAACCTCAAATTCCGGGTGGGCAGCCGCCTGGCCGTGGTGGGCCAAAATGGCTCCGGCAAGACCACTTTCATCAAGCTCCTGTGTAGACTCTACGACCCCACCGAGGGAGAAATCCTTCTCAATGGCATCGACATCCGCAAATACAGGTATGACGACTACATCGGCATCTTCTCGGTGGTATTCCAGGACTTCAAGCTCTTCTCCCTGCCCGTCGGCGAAAACATCGGCGGCCGAAAGGACTATGACCGGCAGCAGGCGGAGGCCTGTCTCCGTCAGGCAGGGCTGGGAGAGCGGCTCTCGTCCATGCCCCAGGGCCTGGACACCTTCCTTTACAAGGATCTGGATCAGAGCGGCGTGGACGTCTCCGGCGGCGAGGCCCAGAAGCTGGCCATCGCCCGGGCGCTCTACAAGGACGCGCCGTTTATCATCCTCGACGAGCCCACCGCCGCATTGGACCCCATCGCCGAGGCCGACATCTACAGCCGCTTCAACGACATCGCCGGAGACCGGACGGCCATCTACATCAGCCACCGCCTGTCCTCCTGCAAGTTCTGCGACGAGATCGCGGTCTTTGACCAGGGAAATATCATCCAGAAGGGCTCCCACGAGGCCCTGCTCCACGACGCGTCCGGCCTCTACCGCCAGCTCTGGGACGCCCAGGCCCAGTATTACGTAACCGAGCCGCAGTCCTGATGATCCCGGCGGTGCGCCACGGGCGGCCATAAAGGCCGCCCCTACAGCGGAGAACGCAGCATGCGCGTCTGTAGGGGCGGATTGTATATCCGCCCGAATTCGCCCACGATTCCCACCGCACCACCGCCGAACACTGTAGGGCGGCATGCCCATATGCCGCCATGGCCGGGCCGCGATAACCGCCAGCCCGGTGATTCCGGCGGCCTGGTTTGGCGGGGTATAGGCACCCCGCCCTACGGACCAAGTCGAACGTGCGGCGTAGGGGCGGCTATCAGCCGCCCGCAGACTGTCGAAAAACCTCGCTGAAGATGTCTGTGACAGAGCAGCGGGGGAAGTGTGAAGGGGGCAAAAAGCCCCCTTCGCGTTCAATCGACACGTATTTTTAAACTTTTTAGAAAGTTTAAAA
>DVFN01000020.1 GCA_018713205.1 Candidatus Avoscillospira stercorigallinarum
CTTCCCCCGCTGCTCTGTCACAGACATCTTCAGCGAGGTTTTTCGACAGTCTGATACAGTATTCCCGCCCTTTTATAACTTTCGTATGAGGCAAAATCTTTGGCCGAATGCTCTTGCCAAATTGTGCGGTGCTGCCCTAAAGGGGAAGAGCAGTCTGAAGATATTCGATCGACACGCAAATCTCAAGTATAAATATGGGAACCGGCATTTCCGGTGCAGAGGATATTATGCAGATACGGCAGGACGAAATGAAAAGGCGATAAACGAGTACGTAAAGAACCAACTACAAGAGGATATCGCCGCAGATCAGATAAGCATAAAGGAATATCTGGAGCCGTTTACGGGTGAGACAGAAAACAAAGGCAAATAAAAGAAGCCCCTCGTGAGAGGGGCTACACAGGCTGTCGAAAAACCCCGCTGAAGACTTTTTCGACACGCTGGAAGCCCCTCGTGAGAGGGGCTAGCCAGAAAAACAATTGCGATTGGCGAATCCTTCATGCGCCTTGAGGCGTTGCTGGCACAAGACCCTTATAGGGTCTACTCAAGCCACCGGCTATGCCGGTGGTCTTGACTATGTGGGGAACCTTCACGATCCCATCATATTATGTTCCGGCGGCGTGCCGGTTCCATAGAGCGATGGAGGGCGTTTGGCCCGTCCAGACCCCTGGATAGGGCAGATGTCAGCCCCGGGGATTGCGAATCGCGGCCTGGGCGGCGGCGAGGCGGGCGATCGGGACGCGGAAGGGAGAGCAGGAGACGTAGGTCAGGCCCACGTTGTGGCAGAACTCCACGGTGGAGGGGTCGCCGCCCTGCTCGCCGCAGATGCCCAGCTTGATGTCGGGACGGGTCTTACGGCCCAGCTCGGCAGCCATCTTGACCAAGCGGCCTACGCCCACCTGATCCAGCTTGGAGAAGGGATCGGACTCGTAGATCTTGTTGTCATAGTAGCTGGCCAGGAACTTGCCGGCGTCGTCACGGCTGAAGCCGAAGGTCATCTGGGTCAGGTCGTTGGTGCCGAAGGAGAAGAACTCGGCTTCCTTGGCAATCTCGTCGGCAGTCAGAGCCGCACGCGGGATTTCGATCATGGTGCCGACCTTGTAGTGCATGTCGCTGCCAGCCTCGCTGATCAGACGGCGGGCCACAGAGTCGATGACGCCCTTGACGTAGGCCAGCTCCTTGGCCTCGCCGACCAGGGGAACCATGATTTCGGGCTCGATCTTCCAGGCGGGACGGCGGCTGCGGACAGCCAGAGCGGCCTTGATGATGGCAGTGGTCTGCATCTTGGCGATCTCGGGGTAGGTCACGTCCAGACGGCAGCCGCGATGGCCCATCATGGGGTTGAACTCGTGCAGGGAGGCAATGACGCTCTCCAGGTGCTCCACGGTGATGTTCATTTCCTCGGCCAGAGCCTGGATGTCATCGGGCTCGGTGGGCAGGAACTCATGGAGCGGCGGGTCCAGCAGACGGATGGTCACCGGCTGGCCCTTCATGGCCTCGTAGATGGCCTCGAAGTCGCCCTGCTGCATGGGCTCCAGCTTCTCCAGAGCCTTCTCGCGCTGCTCCAGCGTCTCGGAGACGATCATCTCACGGATGGCGGCGATCCGGTCGGGATCGAAGAACATATGCTCGGTCCGGCAGAGGCCGATACCTTCGGCGCCGAAGTTGACGGCCTGCTTGGCGTCCTTCGGGGTGTCGGCGTTGGTGCGGACCTGCAGCTCGCGGTACTTGTCGGCCCAGCCCATGATCCGGCCGAACTCGCCGGCGATGGTAGCCTCGGCGGTGGGGATGGCTTCGCCGTAGATGTTGCCGGTGGAGCCGTCGATGGAGAGCCAGTCGCCTTCCTTATAGACCTTGCCGGCCAGCTCGAACTGCTTGTTGGCCTCGTCCATCTTGATGGCGCCGCAGCCGGAGACGCAGCAGGTGCCCATGCCGCGGGCCACGACGGCCGCGTGGGAGGTCATGCCGCCGCGGACGGTCAGGATGCCCTGGGCGTAGTGCATGCCTTCGATATCCTCGGGGGAGGTTTCCAGTCGAACCAGAACGACCTTGTGGCCCTTCTGCGCCCACTCAGTGGCGTCCTCAGCCGTGAAGACGATCTGACCGCAGGCAGCGCCGGGGGAAGCGGCGAGGCCCTGGCCAACGGGCTTGGCGTTCTTGAGCGCGGCGGCATCGAACTGGGGATGGAGCAGGCTGTCGAGGCTCTTGGGCTCGATCATCAGCACGGCTTCCTTTTCGGAGATCATACCCTCGTCCACCAGGTCGCAGGCGATCTTCAGAGCGGCGGCGGCGGTACGCTTGCCGTTGCGGGTCTGGAGCATAAAGAGCTTCCGGTTCTCGATGGTGAACTCCATGTCCTGCATATCCCGGTAGTGGGACTCCAAGGTGGCGCAGATCTTGGTGAACTGATCGTAGACCTCGGGCATGACCTGGGCCAGCTGATCGATGGTCTGGGGGGTACGGACGCCGGCGACGACGTCTTCGCCCTGGGCGTTCATCAGGAACTCACCGAAGAGCTTTTTCTCGCCGGTGGCGGGGTTCCGGGTGAAGGCGACGCCGGTACCGGAGGTCTCGCCCATGTTGCCGAAGACCATCTCCTGGACGTTGACGGCAGTGCCCCAAGAGGAGGGGATGTCGTTCATCCGGCGATAGTAGATGGCGCGGGGGTTGTCCCAGCTGCGGAACACGGCCTTGATGGCGCCCATCAGCTGCTCCTTGGGGTCCTGGGGGAAGTCCTCGCCCAGCTTGGTCTGGTATTCCTTCTTGAACATGGTGGCCAGCTCTTTGAGATCCTGGGCCGTCAGCTCGGTGTCCAGCTTGACGCCGCGCTTTTCCTTCATCTCGTCGATGAGCTGCTCAAAATACTTCTTGCCCACCTCCATGACGACGTCGGAATACATCTGGATAAACCGGCGGTAGGAGTCATAGGCGAAGCGGGGGTTGTTGGTCTTCTTGGCAAAGGCCTCGACCACCTGGTCGTTGAGGCCCAGGTTGAGGATGGTGTCCATCATGCCGGGCATAGAGGCCCGGGCGCCGGACCGGACGGAGACCAGCAGGGGGTTGCTCATATCGCCGAACTTCTTGCCGGTGATGTCTTCCAGCTTGCCGATGTACTCCATGACCTGGGCCTGGATCTCATCGTTGATGGTGCGGTCATCGGCATAGTACTGGGTGCAGGCCTCGGTGGTGATGGTAAAACCGCGGGGCACCGGCATACCCAGGCTGGTCATCTCAGCCAGGTTGGCGCCCTTGCCGCCCAGGAGCTCGCGCATTTTGCCGTTCCCCTCCGAGAACAGATAGACGAATTTTTTAGACATGTTTGTTCCCCTTTCTGTTTCAAAACGCTTCGATTGAAATTTGCGTTTCAATTTCAAAAGATGCCGTCTTCAATTTAATAATATAACACATTCCAAGCTGATTGCAAACAGTTTATTTGGTAATTTCGCAAAAAACTTCCAGGAGTTTCCCTAGGGCAGAGCGGGGAGCGCCAAGCGGCTTTTCAGGACCAATTTTCTCCCGTCCGCCGGATGGGGCAGAACCAGGGACGCGGCCCAGAGCTGCTGCCAGAAAATATCCAAGGCGGCGGACATGGCCTGGGAATGGGCGGTGCCGTACTGGGAATCGCCGAGGATGGGGCAGCCGGCATGGGCGCAGTGGAGCCGCAGCTGATGGGTCCGGCCCGTCAGCGGATGGAGCCGCAGCCGCGCCCAGCCGTTCCCGGTCTCCAGGGTCTCGTAGGCCGTCCGGGCCGGCTTCCCGTCCGGGCGGATTTCGCGGAGGAGGCTGACGCCTTCCCGGCGGCCGATGGAAAAATCCCACAGCCCCGCCGGGGGCTCCGGATGGCCAAAGGTCAGCGCCTCATAGGTTTTTTGGAGCTGTCCGGCCCGCTGCATGGCCATGAGCGCGGCGTGGATATGGGCGTTTTTGGCCAGCAGCACCACGCCGAAGGTGTCCCGGTCCAACCGGCTCACCGGATGCACCGCGCAGCGCTGGCCGGTGCGGGCATAGTACCCGGCTACAAAATTGGCCAGAGTGCCGGTATTGCGGTGGAACGACGGGTGCATCAGCAGCCCCGGAGGCTTGTCCAGAGCCAGCAGAGCCTCGTCCTCATATAAAATAGAGAGCGGCCCGTCCTCGGCGGGATAGTCCGGCGCGGCCTCGTCCAGCAGCACGGTCAGCGTCTGCCCCGGCAGGACCTGCCGGTCCGTGTGGACCGGCGCGCCGTCGAGCAGCAGGGCGTTCTGCCATTTCAGCCGCTTCACCAGCGACGAGGAGAGCCCCAGCTCTCCCCGGAGAAAGGTCAAAACCTTCCCGGCGCGCTGCGCCGTGTGATATAGAATCAAAGGTATCCCTCCTGTGCAGACCCGCCCCACGGGTCCTTTCGTAGGGGCCGATGCCCACATCGGCCCGCAGCCTGCCGCGTACACCGCGCCCTCACTGGCCGCACGCGCCATAATCCCGCCGTAGGGGCGGCTATCAGCCGCCCGCCAGCCTCCGCAAGCAAAGGACCCCCATCCAAAGGCTCCCCTTGAGGCGAGCCTGCCCTCTCACGCACCGCACCCCAAAGCCTCTCCTTGAGGAGAGGTGGCACGGCGGAGCCGTGACGGAGAGGTGTGCCGCCGCACAGCGGCGGCGGCGCGTCAGCGCCCTCTGCACACGCCGAAACCCTGCGGGAAGCCTTCGGTGCGGTAACACCTCTCCAGCGGAGCTGGATGGAGAATTCTACGGGGCTTCGCCCCTAGGAATCTCGGCTTGCGCCGACATTCCAAGAATTCTTCAATCAGTCAGCCTACGCCATGCCAGCTCCCCTCGAGGGGAGCCTGCCCTCTCAGGCGACGCACTTCTAAGCC
>DVFN01000021.1 GCA_018713205.1 Candidatus Avoscillospira stercorigallinarum
AAAATCAAAATATCATCTTGATTTTGGAGACGTTTTCCATTTGTCAATTGGCGTTTTTACCAATTATATTGCTGCTGTTTTGTGCGTTTTGACGCTTCTCTTAAGTTGATGACATTGCCCCTCAAGGGGAGCCTTTGAGACGCGCTCACAGCATTCGCTTCAGGTACTGGCCGGTGTAGCTCTGGGGGTTGGCGGCCACTTCCTCGGGGGCGCCCTGGGCCACCAGGGTGCCGCCGCCGGAGCCGCCCTCGGGGCCCAGGTCGATGATATGGTCGGCTACCTTGATGACGTCCAGGTTGTGCTCGATGACCAGCACCGTATTCCCGGCGTCCACCAGGGTCTGCAGCACCTCGATCAGCTTGTGGACGTCGGCCATATGGAGGCCGGTGGTGGGCTCGTCCAGGATATAGATTGTGCGGCCTGTGGCGCGGCGGCTGAGCTCCGTGGCCAGCTTCACCCGCTGGGCCTCGCCGCCGGAGAGCGTGGTGGAGCTCTGGCCCAGCTTCACATAGCCCAGGCCCACATCCACCAGGGTCTGGACCTTGTTCTTGAGCTTGGGCAGGTTCTCAAAGAAGGTCAATGCCTCGTCGGCGGTCATCTCCAGCACGTCGGAGATGGATTTGCCCTTGTAGCGGACCTCCAGGGTCTCCCGGTTATAGCGCTGGCCGTGGCAGACCTCGCAGGGGACGTAGACGTCGGGGAGGAAGTGCATCTCGATCTTCACCAGGCCGTCGCCGCTGCAGGCCTCGCAGCGGCCCCCCTTGACGTTGAAGGAGAACCGGCCGGGTCCGTAGCCCCGGGCCTTGGCCTCGGCGGTGGAGGCGAAGAGGTCCCGGATATCGCCGAAGAGGCCCGTATAGGTGGCCGGGTTGGACCGGGGCGTCCGGCCGATGGGACTCTGGTCGATGCCCACCACCTTGTCCAGGTGCTCCAGACCGTCGATGCCGTCGCATTTCCCCGGATGGGTCCGGGCCCGGTTCAGCTGGGCCGCCAGCGTCTTATAGAGAATTTCATTGACCAGGGAGGACTTGCCGGAGCCAGAGACGCCGGTGACACAGGTGAAGGTCCCCAGGGGGATCTCCACGTCGATATGCTTCAGATTGTTCTCCGCCGCGCCGCGAATCACCAGGCTCTTGCCGCTGCCCGGGCGGCGGGCGGCGGGGACCGGAATCCGCTTGACGCCGGAGAGATACTGGCCCGTCAGGCTCCGGGGCTCGGCCATGATGTCCTCCAGAGACCCGGCGGCCACGATCTCGCCGCCGTGGATGCCCGCGCCGGGACCCACGTCCACGATATAGTCGGCGGCCCGCATGGTGTCCTCGTCGTGCTCCACCACCAGCAGGGTGTTGCCCAGATCCCGCAGCCGCTTGAGGGTGGCGATGAGCTTGTCGTTGTCCCGCTGGTGCAGGCCGATGGAGGGCTCGTCCAGGATATAGAGGACGCCCATCAGGCTGGAGCCGATCTGGGTCGCCAGCCGGATTCGCTGGGCCTCGCCGCCGGATAGGGTGGCCGCCGCCCGGCTCAGGGTCAGGTAGGGCAGGCCCACGCTCTTGAGGAAGCCCAGCCGGGCGCGGATCTCCTTGAGAATCCGGGCGGCGATGACGGCGTCGCTGCCGGAGAGCCGGAGCCGGTCGAGGAAGTCCAAGGCCTCGTCCACATTGAGGCAGCAGAAGTCCCAGAGGCCCTTGCCGCCGACGGTGACCGCCCGGCTGACGTCGGAGAGCCGCTGGCCGTGGCAGCGGGGACAGGGCCGCGTGGCCATATACTCCTCATATTCCTTTTTGGCGTAGTCGGACTGGGTCTCCCGATAGCGGCGGGTGACGTTGGGCAGCAGGCCCTCGAAGGCCTGGTAATAGGTGCCGTGACCGTTGCCCCGGTCGTACCGGAGCTCCAGCTTTTCGCTGCCGGTGCCCAGGAGAATCGCGTCCTTGACCTTGTCGGGCAGGTCCTGCCAGGGGGTGTCCAGGGAGAAGTCGTATTTCCGGGCCAAGGCTTCAAAATACATCCGGGCCACGGAGTCGGCCTTCATGCTGCCCCAGCCCATGATCTGCACGGCCCCATCCCGGAGGCTCTTGCTCTTGTCGGGGATGATGAGGTCGGCGTCGGCCACCAGCTGCATGCCCAGGCCCGTGCACTCGGGACAGGCGCCGTAGGGGTTATTGAAGGAGAACATCCGGGGCGAGAGCTCCGGCATGGACACGCCGCAGTCGTCGCAGGCGTAGTTCTGGGAGAAGAGGGTCAGGGAATTGTCGTCCATCCGCTGCAAAAGCACCAGGCCGCCGGAGAGCTTGCAGGCCGTCTCGATGGAGTCGGTGAGCCGCCGCCCCAGGTCGGGCTTGAGGACCAGCCGGTCCACGACGATTTCGATGTTGTGCTTTTTCTTCTTGTCCAGGGCGAAGTCCTCGATGAGGTCGTGGATCTCGCCGTCGATGCGGACCCGGGAGTAGCCGTTTTTCCGGGCGTCCTCCAGGACCTTGGCGTGCTCGCCCTTCTTGCCGCGAATCACCGGCGACAGCAGCTGGAACCGGGTCCCCTCGGGCAAGGCCAGAATTTGATCGACGATCTGGTCGATGGTCTGGCGGCGGATCTCCTTGCCGCACTTGGGGCAGTGGGGCACGCCCACCCGGGCCCAGAGGAGCCGGAGATAGTCGTAGATCTCCGTCACCGTCCCCACGGTGGAGCGGGGGTTTTTGGAGGTGGTCTTCTGGTCGATGGAGATGGCCGGGGAGAGACCGTCGATCTGGTCCACGTCGGGCTTGTCCATCTGGCCCAGGAATTGCCGGGCGTAGGAGCTCAGGGATTCCACGTACCGCCGCTGGCCCTCGGCGTAGATGGTGTCGAAGGCCAGAGAGGACTTGCCCGAGCCCGAGAGGCCGGTGAGCACCACCAGCTTGTCCCGGGGGATCTCCAGGTCCACATTTTTAAGGTTGTTTTCCCGGGCGCCCCGGATGGAAATTGTTTCTTGCATATTCAAAAATCCTCTTTCGGGAATGGTATTACAAAATCAGGAGAAGCGAGGAGCCGCTGGCGGGCCCGTTGCCTGAGAGGGCAGGCTCCCCTTGAGGGGAGCTGTCAGCCGAAGGCTGACTGAGAGGTGTTACCGCACCGAAGGCTTCCCGCAGGGTATCGGCCTGTGCAAAGGGCGCTGACGCGCCGCCGCCCTGCGGGCGGCACACCTCTCCGTCACGGCTTCGCCGTGCCACCTCTCCTCAAGGAGAGGCTTTGGGCCCCGTCGCCTGAGAGGGAAGGCTCCCCTGTGTAAGGGGAGCTGTCAGCCGTAGGCTGACTGAGGGGTTGTAAGCCGGCGATGATCGGAAGCTCTGATCCCCTCCGTCACGGCTTCGCCGTGCCACCTCCCCTTGGTCACCAAGGGGAGGCTTTAGGGGGTGTCGCGTGAGAGGGCAAAGGCTCCCCTTGAGGGGAGCTGGCGCGGAGCGCCTGAGAGGTGTTACCGCACCGAAGGCTTCCCGCAGGGTCTCGCCGTGTGCAGAGGGCGCTTCCGCGCCGCCGCCGCTGTGCGGCGGCACACCTCTCCGTCACGCTTCGCGTGCCACCTCCCCTCAAGGGGAGGCTTTGGGGTGCGTTGCGTGAGAGGGCAAAGGCTCCCCTTGAGGGGAGGCTTTGGGGTGCATGCACCACATTGATTTTCCTTATTATACTACAGCCCAGATCAATTCTCAACCAAATGTTCGCAAAGTCTATGGGAAGGCTCTTGCCACTTTTGGAAAATGTGGTACAATGGAGGAAACCACGGAAGGGAGGCGGCTGGATGAGTCGATTGGGCAAGCTGGTGTTTCAGCGGGTAATCGTGGTGGCGTTTTTCATTCTATTGCAGCTGGGGGCGCTGCTGAGCACGGTGATCTGGCTTTCCGAGTACCGGCGGTGGATTCAGGTGTTTATGACAGCCCTGTCCGTGCTGACCATCGTATACCTGCTCTACGACCGCACCAATTCCTCCTATAAAATCGCCTGGATTATCCTGATTTTGGCCTTCCCGGTGGCGGGCATCAGCCTCTATCTGACCTTCGGCGGACGGCGGCTCAGCGCCCGGACCCGCCGGGGCATGCACCAGGCCGAGGATATGGTCCGGGAAAATCTCTGGCAGGAGCGGCTGATTTCGGACAATCTCGCCAATCTCAGCGACCCGGCCTCGGCAGTGGCCTCTTATCTCTATAATGTGTCCGGCTACCCGGTCTATGACAACACCGAGACGGAATATTTTCCCCTGGGCGATCTGGTCTATCCCCGGATGCTCGAGGAGCTCAGCAAGGCCGAGAAGTATATCTTCCTGGAGTTCTTTATCATCGGCGAGGGCGTCATGTGGCAGGGAATTCTCGATATTCTGCGGCGGAAGGCCGCCCAGGGCGTCGATGTCCGGGTGCTCTATGACGACTTCGGCTGCATTACCACCCTGCCCTCGGGCTACGACAAGCGGCTCCGGGAGATGGGCATTCGGGCCAAGGTCTTCAACCCCTTCGTGCCGGTGCTCTCCGGACGGCTCAACAACCGGGACCACCGGAAGCTGATGATAATTGACGGACAGGTGGGCTTCACCGGCGGCGTCAATCTGGCCGACGAGTACATCAACCGCCATGAGCGCTTCGGCCACTGGAAGGACTGCGGCATCCTTCTCCGAGGCGAGGCCGTCTGGGCCATGACCGTGATGTTCCTCTCCATGTGGGACACCAACACCGGGGCCCTGGAGGATATCGCCGCCCTCCGGCCCGCCTATCCCTACAGTCTGGCCGGCGGCGAGGGCTTCGTCCAGCCCTTCTGCGATACGCCGCTGGACAACGAGGACGTCTGCGAGAGTACGCTGCTGACCCTGTTCCAGCGGGCAGTCCGGTCCATCTATATTATGACCCCCTATCTGATCCTGGACGACAAGATCACCGCCGCCCTGCTCACCGCCGCCAAGACCGGCCTGGACGTGCGGATCATCACGCCCCATATCCCAGACAAGTGGTATGTCCATGCCGTCACCCGGGCCCACTACGAAATGCTCACCGAGGCAGGCGTCCGGGTCTATGAGTATACGCCGGGCTTTATCCACTCCAAGGTCTACCTGGTGGACGGCCGCTACGCCGTCACCGGCACCGTGAACCTGGACTTCCGGAGCCTCTACCTCCACTTTGAAAACGCGGTGTATCTCTTCGACGCCGGCTGTGTGGAGTCCATCTCCGAGGACTTCCGGGATACCTTCGAGATTTCGGAGGAAATCACCTGGCGCAAGTGCCGCAATACGTCCCTGTTCCAGCGCCTGTTCCGGGCCTTCCTCCGGGTGTTCTCGCCGCTGATGTAGGGCCTTTACCACGTTCGGCGGTGGCGCGGCGGGAATCGCGGGCCTGTCCGGGCGGCCATACAGGCCGCCCCCAGCGTGGCGAAAAGACTTTTTCGCCACGCTGGTTTTTGCTGAATTGGACAAAATCTGCCGGTGATTTGGATGTATTCTCGGTTTGCGGCCGGGGGACGGCTGTGCTATACTGGTGTGGAATTTGAAAAAGGAGCGAGTATCATGTCTGTTCTTGCCCAGCTGGCGGTGATTTTCGCCATCTGTCTGGCGGCGGAGGGCTTGGCGGCCCTGCTGCCCTTTGCCTTCCCGGCCACGGTGCTGGCCATGGTGATTCTGCTGGTTCTTCTGGCAGTGCGGGCGCTGAAGCCCCGGCAGCTCCGGGAGAGCTCCGGCTTCCTGCTGGACCATATGGCCATGTTCTTTGTGCCGGGCTGCGTGTCCCTCATCAAATACTGGGACGTTATGGCGGCCAATCTGCTGCCGATTCTGCTGATTACGATTCTGACCACGCCGCTGGTCTTCTGCGTCACCGGCCACGCGGTCCAGCTGACCATCCGGCTGCTGCAAAAACGGGGAGGCGAT
Source organism: Candidatus Avoscillospira stercorigallinarum (assembly GCA_018713205.1). GTDB lineage: Bacteria > Bacillota > Clostridia > Oscillospirales > Oscillospiraceae > Avoscillospira > Avoscillospira stercorigallinarum. The sequence continues at coordinate 5,876 of DVFN01000021.1, forward strand.
GCACAATGATGGAAGCGCTGACCTCCACGCCGCTGCTGGGCCTGATCCTGACGGCGGCTGCCTTTGCCCTGGCCCGGTGGTTCCAGAAAAAGACCGGCTGGGTTCTGGCCAATCCCACGGTGGTCTCGGCCGCCATGATTATCGCCCTGCTGCTCCTGCTGGATATCCCCTATGACGACTATGCCCGGGGCGGCGACTTTGTGAACCTGATGCTCTCACCGGTGACGGCCATTCTGGCCTTGGGCATTTACAACCAGCGGGACATCCTCAAAAAGAACTTTATTCCGGTGCTGGTGGGCTGCACCGTGGGCTGCGCCGTCAGTATGGGCAGCGTACTGCTGCTGTGCCGGCTCTTCGGTCCGGACCAGGCGGTCACCGCGGCCATGCTGCCCAAGAGCTGCACCACGGCCATCGCCGTGGGCATCGCCGAGGCCAAGGGCGGCGTGGTGGCCATTGCCGTGGCCTGTGTGATTATCGCGGGCACCGTGGGCGCGGTGGGCGCACCGGCCTTTATCAAGTGGTTCCATGTCACCGACCCCGTGGCCCAGGGACTGGCCATCGGCGCGTGCAGTCACGCCCTGGGCACCACCAAGGCCCGGGAAATCGGCGAACTCCAGGGCGCCATGAGCAGCATCTCCATCGGAATCTGCGGTCTGCTGGCCGTGATATTCTCCCTGTTCCTCCCGCTGTAGGGCCCTACGGCGTTCGGCGGGGGCGCGGCGGGAATCGCGGGCCGTCCGGGCGGCCATACAGGCCGCCCCTACGCCGTGTTTTCGGCCTGGTCCGTAGGGCGGGGTGCCCACACCCCGCCAAACCGCACCGCCGGAATCAACGGGCCCGCAATCAACGCCGCCCCGCCGTCGATCCTCTCGTAGGGGCGGCCTTTATGGCCGCCCGTGCCGCACCGCCGGAATTGCCGGGCTTGCGGTCAACGGACCCGGTCATGGCGGCATGTGGGCATGCCGCCCTACGAGGTTCGGCGGAGGTGCGGCGGGAATCGAAAAACCAGCTCCCTGGGGTGGGGAGCTGGTTTTTGTATGGGGGAAATTAGCCGTCAACCTTGGGAAGCTTGGCGAAGGAGGCGGCCAGTTCCTCGTCGGTGGGGACGTAGTCGCTCATGTTGCCGTCGTTGAACTTGCCGTAGGCGACCATATCAAAGTAGCCGGTGCCGGTCAGGCCGAAGACGATGGTCTTCTCCTCGCCGGTCTCCTTGCACTTCAGCGCCTCGTCGATGGCGGCGCGGATGGCGTGGCTGCTCTCGGGGGCGGGCAGGGTGCCCTCGCACCGGGCGAAGAGCTCGGCGGCCTTGAAGACCTCGGTCTGCTCCACGGAGACGGCCTCCATCAGGCCGTCGTGGTACAGCTGGCTCAGGATGCTGCTCATGCCGTGGTACCGCAGGCCGCCGGCGTGGTTGGCCGAGGGGATGAAGTCGCTGCCCAGGGTGTACATCTTCGCCAGGGGGCAGACCATGCCGGTGTCGCAGAAGTCATAGGCGAACTTGCCGCGGGTGAGGCTGGGGCAGGAGGCGGGCTCCACGGCGATGATGCGGTAGTCCCGCTCGCCCCGGAGCTTCTCGCCCATGAAGGGAGAGATCAGGCCGCCCAGGTTGGAGCCGCCGCCGGCGCAGCCGATGATGATATCGGGCACGATGTTGTACTTATCCAGCGCCGCCTTGGTCTCCAGACCGATGATGGACTGGTGCAGCAGAACCTGGTTCAGGACGCTGCCCAGGACGTAGCGGTAGCCCTCCTGCTTGGAGGCAGCCTCCACGGCCTCGGAGATGGCGCAGCCCAGGGAACCGGTGGTGCCGGGATGGGCGGCCAGAATCTTCCGGCCGACCTCGGTGGTCTCAGAGGGCGACGGGGTCACAGCCGCGCCGTAGGTCCGCATGACCTCCCGGCGGAAGGGCTTCTGCTCATAGCTGACCTTGACCATGTAGACCTGGCAGTCCAGATCAAAGAAGGAGCAGGCCATGGAGAGGGCCGTGCCCCACTGGCCGGCGCCGGTCTCGGTGGTGACGCCCTTGAGGCCCTGCATCTTGGCATAGTAGGCCTGGGCGATGGCGGAGTTCAGCTTATGGCTGCCGGAGGTGTTGTTGCCCTCGAACTTATAGTAGATCTTGGCCGGGGTGCCCAGCTTCTCCTCCAGGAAATAGGCCCGGACCAGCGGAGAGGGACGGTACATCTTATAAAAGTCCCGGATCGGCTGGGGGATCGGGATATAGGCCGTGTCGTTGTCCAGCTCCTGGCGGATCAGCTCGTCGCAGAAGACGGGCCGCAGATCCTCAAAGGTCATGGGCTGGAGCGTGCCGGGGTTCAGCAGCGGCGCGGGCTTGTTCTTCATATCCGCGCGGACGTTGTACCAGGCCTGAGGCAGCTCGTCTTCGCTGAGGTAAATCTTGTAGGGGACTTCATTGTGCTGTTTCATAGTAGGTTCTCCTTTCGATTTTTTTCGGAGAAGGACAAAAAAATCGCCCTTCTCCCAACCTGTTGCTGGGACAAGAGCATACATCTCCTGCGGTGCCACCCGGCTTGATATCATACGATACCCACTTTTCTGCGCACATCCATGCGCCGCCCTTGTTAACGGAGCGCCTCTCCGTCTCGCTTACTGGTTGCCGTTCAGCTCGCCCTCGCAAACCCATTCGCCTCTGGGACCATCGCCGCGCTTCCACCACCGGCGGCTCTCTGAAGATGTCGTTCAAAGGGTACTCGCTTTGCTCATCGGTTTATTTGCTTCGCATTATACTCCGGTAAAGTCCCGTTGTCAAGAGGCAGTTTCCCCGCCGTCGGACTCAACCAAAATATAGAGTTTTCTTTTCTATCGGAAATGATAAGCTGTGTACACTATAAGCAAGGAGGATCACGGCTTATGGTTGACTTTTCTCAGAGACTGAAGCAGCTGCGGCTGGACAAGCATCTCACCCAGGCCCAGGTTGCGGGACGGGTAGGCGTCACGGCTTCGATGATATCGAGCTATGAGACGGACATCCGGCTGCCCTCCTTCGAGGTAATGGTACGGCTGGCGGACCTGTTCGGCGTCACGGTAGACTATCTCCTGGGCCGGGAGACCCGGCGCATGCTGGACATCTCCGCCCTGAGCGACGAAGAGGCAGCGGTGGTATGCGGTATGGTGGAGCTGCTGACAAGACGCCGGCCCATTTGACTAGCGCGTCATCCCGGATATACAATAGGACCGCGGAAATCCGAGATGCATATTCCCATAAAGAAGGCACATTCATGAAGATTGCAGACATCCACGTTCATATTTTCCCCCACAAGCTGGCTGAGAAGGCTTCGGCCTCCATCGGCTCCTTTTATGGCACCCACACTGCCCATCTGGCGTCTGTCGAGACGCTGCTGCCCCTGGAGCAGGCGGCCGGGATCGACTGCTGCGCCGTCTCCAGCTCGGCCACCTCGCCCCACCAGGTCCAGCATATCAACGACTTTATCGCCTCGGAGGTCCGGGTCCATCCCAACCTCATCGGCCTGGGCACGCTGTTCCCGGCCATGGAGGGCTGGGAGGCGGAGGTGGAGCGGATCGTGGCCCTGGGGCTCAAGGGGCTCAAGATCCACCCTGACTTCCAGCAGGTGCCCATCGATCTGCCGGAAGCGATCCCCATGTACCGGGCCGTGGCCAAGGCCGGTCTGCCGGTGCTCTTCCACATGGGCGACGCCCATCTGGACTACTCTTCTCCGCAGCGGCTCACCAACCTGATCCGCCAGGTGCCGGACCTCGTGGCCATTGCGGCCCATTTCGGCGGCTGGCAGTGCTGGGAGAAGTCCTACGCCCATGTCCAGCCGGAAAACGTCTATTACGACACCTCCAGCTCTCTGCGGTTCCTGGGCCGGGACCGGGCCCTGGAGTATTTGGACCGGCTGGGGGCCCATCGCTTCCTCTACGGCACGGACTTCCCCATGTGGACCCCGGCAGAGGAGCTGCAGCGGTTCCGGGATCTGGGCCTGCCCCCGGACCTGGAGAACCAGATTCTCTTCCAAAACTTTGCCAAGCTCTTCGGCATTTAATTCTCAAGAAGGGAGCGATCCAACCCATGGGCGAGCATGACGGCCACCGGAAACGACTTCGGACCAGATTTCTGGAGCGCGGACCCGAATCCCTGCAGGATGCGGAAATTCTGGAGCTGCTGCTCTTTTACGCCTTGCCGCGGCAGGACACCTATCCCATTGCCGAAGCGCTGCTGGACCATTTCGGAACCATCGCCGCCGTATTGGACGCCTCCCGCAGCGACCTCAAGGCAGTAGCCGGGATTGGAGACGCCGCTGCGGCGCTGCTCTATCTCATCAACCCGCTGGCCAGGCGGTATCTGCTCTCCCGCTCCGTTCGGGGCGCGGCGCTGACCACCACCCAGGCCTGCGGCGAATATCTGCTCCCTTACTTTTTCGGCGCAAAGGAAGAACTGGTCTATGTGCTGTGCCTCAACGCCCGGTGCGAGGTGCTGGGCTGCCGGCTGATCCAGCGGGGCGGACTCAACAGCGCCTCCTTCTCCGTCCGCAGCGTGGTGGAGGCAGCCATCGGCTGCAATGCCAACTCGGTTGTCCTGGCCCATAACCACACCAGCGGCGTCGCGCTGCCCTCCCAGGCGGACTATGAGGCGACCCGCTGTGTCCGCGATATCCTCACGCCGCTGGATATCCTGCTGGCCGATCATATCATCGTGGCTGACAACGATTTTATCTCCCTGGCCGACAGCGGCTTCTTCGGCTAGACCATTGACATTTTTGCGCCGATCCCGTATAATATGGCCGAACCGCTACAACCGAACACAGGGGCGCTGGAGACTTCTCCGGCTGAGATTGGAAGGAAACGTCCTTCCGGGTCCCTTAACCTGATCCGGGTAATGCCGGCGTAGGAAGCTGTTTTGGATTACTTTATGATTCGCTTCGTACCGCACTGCCGCTCAGGTTGTGCGGTATCTTTTTTTCTGGAGGTCGTTCTATGAACACCCAAACCCTCACCCGCCGCCCGGCTGTTCTGGCCCTGTGCGAAGGGGCGCTGCTGATTGCCCTGGCGGAAATTCTCAGCATGTATCCCCTTTATAAGATGCCCTGGGGCGGTTCCATCGATCTGGCCATGCTGCCGATCTTCATCTACTGCGTCCGCTGGGGCTTCGGACCCGGCATGATCGCCAGCCTGGCCCACGCCGTGCTGCAGACCCTCATGGAGGGCGGCATCGCCATCGGCTGGGAGAGCATCATCGGCGACTTCCTGGTGGCCTATGTGGTCCTGGGCTTCGCCGGTCTCTTCTGGAAGATGAAGGGCGGCTTCTTCATCGGCGCCACCGTGGGCTGCGTCCTGCGGTTCCTGGTCCACTATGTGGTCGGCGCCACCATCTGGGCCTCCTCTATGCCCGAGGAGTTCTTCGGCATGACCATGACCACCCCCTGGTTCTATTCCGCCCTGTATAATGGCTTCTACATGGTCATCGACTGGGCCGCCATTATGGTGATCGGCTTCCTGCTGGTTAAGACTCCGGCGAAGAAGTACCTGAGACCCCACGCATAATACCGGCTCCGGTCCGCGGAGCCCGGCAAGATAACAAACAAGAGCGCGCTGCACGGCAAAAGCCGCAGCGCGCCCTATTTTTATACCCGCCGGCCCCGCGGTGCGATGTTGACGGACCGGATCAAAAGCACGCCGTAGGGGCGGCTATCAGCCGCCCGGGCAGGGCCGCGATTCCCGCCGCACCTTCGGCGCACCGGCCTGGTTCCCCCACAGCAAAAAAACGGCGAGGTGCATGACACCTCGCCGTAATTCCTTATCGGATGGGGCAGACGCCGCTGGCGCAGTCGGAGAGGCCCAGGTCCAGTTCGCTCTCCTCCTGCTCGTAGCGGGATAGGAGCGACGGGTTGAAGGGCCGCATGGCCGCCTTGCGGCGCTCGTACTCGGCCTCGTCGATGGCCTCGTAGGGCAGCAGCTCGTAGAAGCTGTCGTCGAAGCTCAGGAAGGACAGGGCCACGATATCGTCCCAGTTGTCCCAGACCCACTGCTCGACCTCGTCCCACTCGTGGTCCCGGACGTGGACCGTGATGGAGCAGTTGTGGTCCACATAGTGGGTCATAAACAGCTTGTAGTTCTCCAGCTGCTCGATGGCCGAGACGTCGGCCTTGACACGGCCGGCGGGGGCCTTCACCGGGAACTCGATGACCTTGGTGGTGGGGTCGTCGGGGTCCTGCCCCACCTCGGGCAGCACCGGGTAGCCCAGCTCCTCGCAGACCCGGCAGAGGGGGTCCGTGGCGGTGATCCGCACCCGGCGGATATAATAGGGCGCGTGGGAGTAGTGGACGCCGCTGGACACCGTGGGCAGCAGGGACAGGGTGCCCTCGGGCTTCAGCGTCGTGGCCAGCAGGGGCTCCGGTCCGCCCAGCCGGGCCGCGATTTTGGCCGCCGCCCGGTGGACCGTCTCCCGCATCTCGTCCAGGAGCTGTGCCTGGTCCTCCCGGCTCATATTGGTGGCGTTGACCATGTCCTGCCAGCCGGTCAGGGAGCAGCCGATCAGCCGGTCCCGCTGCTGGACCAGGTTCCACCGGTGCATCTCCAGCTTCCGGCAGGTCATCCGGTAGCCCGCCCGGGCCGAGAGCCGCTGGGCCTCCAGAAGGCCCGCCTTGTCCAGCTTCCCGTCCTGGACGAAGGCCATGACGTTGACCGTGGTCAGGTTGCACAGGCCGTGGCTGTCCAGCAGAATCTCGCCGCAGGGGTTGCAGCCGTTGAAATTCTTCCGGCGCTTTTTGCCAGCCTCCTCGTTGATCCAGCCGGGCTCGCCGGAATAGCGCATCTGCTGCAAATGCCAATGGAGCTTCTCCCGGGTGGGCTTCTTCTGGTAGTAGATGGAGTTATTGCTCATCTGCCGGTGGGCGATGGACTTGTCGATCTCCCAGCGGCCCGCCACATTGCGGTAGAGCTGGCTCTTGGCCTGGATGCAGGTCTCGTCCTCGGCGTCGATGAGGCCGATTTCCGAGGTCCGCCGGACGCCGCCGGAGACCACGTTCTCGCCGATGATATTGGCGATATCCAGCAGGTCGATGGGCTTGAGGTTGGTCCAGACCTCCTGACTCCGCTGTCCGGCGGCCTGGATGACCTTGTGGATCTTGTCCAGCATGGCCATCATGGAGCCGTAGCCGCTGGCGGTGCCGCCGAAGTTTTTCAGCCGCTCGCCCTTGGGCCGGATGGAGTCGTAGACCACGATGATCTTTTTCAGGGCCGCGTACTCCCGGTTGGTCAGGATATCAAAGTAGTGCTGCAGCGCCTGGGCCCAGCCCTCCTTGGAGTCGCCGATGGCCATGGTGACCGTGTCCCGGGTGAAGGTCAGGTCGGTGAACTCCAGCCGTTCGGCCGGAGCCTTGGCGTCGTACGACTTGTGGAGGATCTCCAGGTCAGTCCGCACGGCGGGCAGCTGGTCGGCGTCGCTCTGGAGCACCCGGACGCCCACGCCGCTGCCCACCATCAGCAGGTAGAAGAGGTCGTGATAGGCCGAGAAGTCGTCGATGACCGTAAAGGCGCAGTTGTAGTTGGCCATGGGGTACTGATCGGCCACCGGCGTACCGCCGACCCAGAGGGTCCGGCCGGAGAGGAACTGCCGCAGATGATAGATATTGTCGAAGAGCTTTTCGGCCTCGCTCCGGGAGGTGGGGGCCAGAGAGCAGTTGTACTCCACGGCCCGGCGGACGGTCTCCCACCAGAACTCCCGGCGGCCCAGCCGGGGCAGGAACCGGGAATAGGTCCGGGTATAGACGAAGGCGCCCAGCTGCCCCATGGGGTTGGGGGCGTGTTTATAGGGACTCAGGAACTCCCGGCTCAGCAGGCCCTCCTTCCAGGTGCCGCTGGTCCGTTCCTTCTCCTTCTCCATGCGGTAGAGGATATAGGCCTTGGCGGTCTGGTAGTGCATCTGCTGGAAGAGGGTCTCCTCCACGGTGTCCTGGATTTTTTCGATGTCGATGATTTCCTTGCCCATGGCGGCCAGCTTGTCGGTGACGGCCTGGGTCATGGCGTCGATGGCAGCCTCATCCCGCTCCCCGGCCGCCGCCGCGGCCAGAGAGATGGCCCGATGGATAAAGCCCGCGTCAAAGGGCACCACCTTGCCGCTGCGCTTGCGTACGTTCATAGCGTTTCCTCCTATGTCACAGTCCAGTTGCAAACACTACATATAGTATATCCACCGAGCGTAAAAGTCAATATCTTGGCATTTTCAAAATCACAGTTCCTCCGGGCCCATCCAGGCCGTCCTTTGGGCAGGCTGCCCAAACAGCATTTCCCGGCGGTGCGGTTTGGCGGGGTGTGGGCACCCCGCCCTACGGACCGGGCCGAAAACACGGCGTAGGGGCGGCCTTTATGGCCGCCCGAACACGCCCCCGATTCCCACCGCACCCCCGCCGAGCCTCGTAGGGCGGCATGCCCACATGCCGCCCTGACCGGGCCGCATGGATTGCGGGTCATGGTGGTTCCGGCGGTGCGGTCCGGGCGGCTGCTAGCCGCCCCTACGACGGGAAACAGAAGCGGGTGCACCCGTAGGGGCGGCTATCAGCCGCCCGACCAGGCCCGCGATTCCCGCCGCACCACCGCCGAGTCTCGTAGGGCGGCATGCCCACATGCCGCCATGACCGGGCTGCGTTGATTGCAGGCCATGGTGGTTGCGGGGGTGCGGTCCGGGCGGCCATAAAGGCCGCCCCTACGTGAGGACCGGCGGCGGGGTGCGATGATTGCGGGCCCGGTTTGGCGGGGTGTGGGCATCCCGCCCTACGGACCGGGTCGATGGCGCGCCGTAGGGGCGGCCTGTATGGCCGCCCGAACAGGACCGCGGGCCTTGGGAGTTCCGGCGCTTTCGGTCACGCCTCCTTCTGGGCCAGGGCCTTGGCGGCGCTGAGCTGGAACTCCTGCTGCCACTGGTAGAGGCTGGCCTGGAACTTGGCGGTGTCCAACTGGTACTCCGCCGCCCACTGCTCCATCTCCAGCAGCTTCAGGAGATACGTCTGGGCGATCTCCAGGAGATCGTCGGCCTTTTCAAATTCGCCCTGGGCCCGGAGCTGGGCGGCCTGCTGGGCCGTCTCGGCGGTGAGCTGGCTCTGGGCCAGATTGACGGCCTGCCGGTTCTGGGCCGCCGTCGCCTGGATGGTATTATACTGGGCCTGGCCGATGCCGCCCCGGTCGCCCCGGGTCTCGGCGTAGAGGGCCGAGTTGTCCAGGGCGTTCAGGGTCTCCCCCTCGATCTGGTCCCGCTGGGTCTGGAACCGGGCCATGGCCTCGGCCTCAGCCTGGAGCAGCTGGGCTACGGCCTGGTCCACCGCGTAGTCCCGGGCATTGACCGCCTGCTGCTCCGCCGCCTGCCGCCAGGCGTCCAGGGAGCCCCCGGTACTGCCGCCGGACCCGGTCCCCACGCTGCCGCTGCCGGTGGTCTGGACCCGCCGCCGGGCTCCGGCCGGGTTGGCCTGGAGCAGCGTGCCCGGCTGGATCACGCCGTTTTCATCCACATAGGAGGCAAATTGCCGGGTGTAGTCGGTCATGGAATTGTTGTTCTTCAGCGCCGGCGTCCGGGGCACGATATTGCCCTGGGCGTCGGTCTGGGGGGTGTAGTCCACCTCGTTGAAGCCGTCGCCGATGACGTCCTTGTAGACCGTGGGATTGACGATGGTGGCCTTGGACCCCGAGAGCAGCTGCCCATAGGGCCCGTTGACGAACTGGCTGTAGATGCCCGTATAGCCGCTGCTCTCGTCCACCCAGTTGCGGATCAGGCTCTGGTCCACATAGTTGCGGTACCGGCTGGTATCGCTGCGGTAGGCGTCGATCTGCTCGTCGGTCATCCGGTAGAAGTTCTTGTACCAGTCCAGATCGTTGTACTGGCCCACGTTGTAGCCGTAGCCCAGATTGGCGTTGTCGGTCTCCCAGCGGCCGGTCTCGGCGTTGTAGGTACTGGTCGCGCCGCCGGTGGCCTCCCGGAGAATTTCGGCCAGCTGCACGTTCTGGTCGTGGAGATAGTCCCGGGTGGCCTCGTCTGCCGCGGCCCAGGCGTCGGAGTTGGCCTGCATCTGCTGGCGGATATAGTTGGCCATGCTCCGGAGGTTCATCTCACTGGAGTAGCCGTTGACCCAGCCGTTTTTGGCGTCGTAGTTGGTATACTCGTAGTTGTCCACCCATTGCCGGACCTCTTGGGCCGACTTGCCGCCGGCCTGGGTGTCGATCTTGGTGTAGCCGGTACCGTCGGCGCCGCCCTGGTAGCCCGCAGAGGCCCGGATGGCCTCGGCCTGCTGGTTGGCGGCCTTTTTCCCGGCCTCATCGCCGATGGCGTTGGCCTGCTCCCAGGCCTTTTTCAGCGCGAGGATCTCCTGCTGCTGGGACGCGGAGAGATAGGTCTGATCGGCCTTACTGAGCGTCGCCATGGTCCGCACCTCCCATCACACGGTAGAGAATCTCCACCAGCTCCTCCCGGGTCACCGGGTTCTGATAGCGCATCCCGGCGCTGTCGCCCACCAGCAGTCCCCGGCCCTCGGCCCAGGCTCTGGCCTCCTCCGACCAGGCGGCCGGGGGCTGCTGCCCCTGGTCCCGGTGATATTGCTCCATCAGACCCGCGAACTGTTCCTGTGTCATAGGCTCCTCCAATCTCGATAAAAATGCCCGCCAGGCCGCCCCGTCGGTGACAAAGGGGGCCGGGCAGCACTTGCCGGTGACATCGTAGTGCCGCAGCACCCGCTCCACCGGAATGGCATACCGCTCCATCAGCTCCGCCAGCAGGGCCGCGGCGTTGTCCACCGTGGCCGCCTCGAAGCGGTAGCCGTCCTCGTCCATCACGCTGCACAGCTCCACGCCCAGGGAATTGGCGTTGCGGCAGCAGGGATGGCGGTAGACCGCCGCGCCGCAGTGCCAGGCCACATGGTTCTCCGGCACCGAGGCCACCACGCCGGTCCGGTCCACAAAGTAGTGGGCCGAGGCCTCCACCCGCTCCCGGGCGAAATAGAGGCCGTTGTCCCGGGCGGTGTCGCCGTCCCCGGCGGTGTAGTGGACCACCAGATATTCCACCGGTCCGGTCCTGAGCCCGCCGTAGTTCTCCCGGCGGCAGGGGATGGAATTAACCGTCATCGGGTTCGTCCTCCCCGGCGAAGAGGGCCAGCAGCGCCGCCAGCCCCTCGCCCAGGTTCTTGGCCCCGGCGGCGTCCACCTTTCCCTCGGTGACGATGTAAGTCACCGAGGACACGATGGCCGTCACCGCGCCCAGGACCTGCCCCAGGCTCTCGCCGTCGGCTCCCAGGGCCAGGGCAGCGCCCAGGACCAGTCCCGCCAGCGCGCACCAGAGCTTGGTGGATTTGAGCTTCTCCCAGATGGTTCTCGTCTGCATGGCGTTTCCTCCTTTACTCCAGGCCGAGGATCAGCTCGGCCTCCGCTGCGGTCAAAATTCCGTCCTCCTCAGCCTGCTGCACCGCCGCCTCGGTGATGCGGCCCATGCGGTACAGCAGCAGCATGGCGCTGGCTCTGAGACTCATTCCTCCTCACCTCCGTAGATCATCAAAAGCGTCTCCTCCAGGGCCGTGAGCTTGCCCATCTTCACGGTGACGGTGCCGTCCCGGTGGTCGGTGACGTCCCCCGCCACGCAGAAGTCGCTGTTGTCGAATTCCGCCGGATCAGGCGTCACGGTCTCGCCGGTGTCCGGGTCCGGATAGGACGGCTGGTCCACCCGGATGCTCCAGGCGGTATTGTCGGAAAAAAGCGCCGCCGCGTCGGCGGCAGCCATGGCGAGAGTGATCGCCTTGCTCTCCCGGCCGTCCCAGTCGCCGTCGCGGACCGTGCCCCGGACCGCCGCCGGATAGAGCTGCTGGCCGATTTTCACTTGTACCATCTTTCTCATCCTTTCTAAAAGCAGAATGCCGGCGCAATGCAGCGGGGCTGCCGCACATCCGCCGCAGCTGCGCCGCCCGTCTCGGTGATCTCGCTCCAGGTGTTGGCCAGGTCGAGCGCCACATCCTCATAGGCGTAGGCCGAGGAAGCGGTGAGCCAGGCAGCCGGCTGGCCCAGCAGATTGTACTTGATTCGATGCGCCGGCGTTTGATAATAGGCGTACTGTTTGTCAAATACGCCCGAGGCGCCGCAGACTTGTTCCCCGAGGATTTCGTACTCCGTGGGAAGAAACAGCCCGTCTGACAGCACATACTGGGTGATCTCCTCCTTGAAATCCGGATTGGAGTGCCGTGTGTTCCGGACGGCCGCTTGGACCTCCTCGGGCATCAGCGCCAGAATGGCCGGCAGGATCTCCAGGCGAATGGTACTGTTCTGGTAGGCAATGTAGCTAAAATACGGCAGCACGTTCTCCGCCGTGTAGCTGTCGTTATAGACCTGATGCAGCTGGAAGGTCAGCGGCGCCGTGCTCTCGTCGTCAAAGTACACGTCGTGGTTCTTGCCGATGATGTCGATTTGATAGTCCTGGCCGCCGATGGTCATGGTTTTGCTGCAGCTGCCGTCGGCCACCCAGGTATCCGGCACCGCGCCGGTCTGACAGGCCTCGATGATATCCGCCCAGGTGTTGTCGGCAAAGACGGGGGCGTACTTGCTGAAGGCGATGGGATGGGCCGTCCCGCCGGTCAGGACCGTTCCGCCCCGGAGGCCGTAGGCCGTGCCGCCCACCAGGCACCGGCCGCCGGTGACGCCGTAGGCCGTGCCGCCGATCTTCGTTCCATGGCCCATGGCGTCACCCGTAGGTCCAGCAGATCTCCCCGTTGTAGCTCGGGGAGGTGTCTTCTGCCGCCAGTTTGCTGTTGCGCAGCAGCGAGGAGGCCGGCGCCTGTCCGGCGGGCTGGGCCGAGACCGGGCCTGTAAAGGTCCCGCCGGACTTGGGCATGGCCGCCGCGGCCAGATCATAGGCCTTTTTCACCGCGCCGGAGGAGGCCGCGGTCTCGTTGCTGGTGCTGGTGACGCTGCCCGAGACGCTGCCCGGCAGCACCGGCCCGGCAAAGGCGGCCGACTGGCCGTCGGAGTAGGTAACGGTCCACAGGTTGCTCTCGGCGCTGTAGGCCAGACTTTGCAGCCCCCGGCCCCGGGGCAGCACAAACCGCAGCCGCGCATTGCGGGCCGTGCCCAGGTTGTACACCGCCGGACTCTCGCCCTCCTCCGCGCCGTCGATGGTCACCGTGGCGCTCTCTCCGGCGGGACCGGCGGGGCCGATAAAGCTGCCGTCGGCCAGCCCGGCCTGAAGCTGTCGGCAGAGGGCCTCGGCCGCCGCGGCCGCCTCCTGGGCCGCCCCCGTCCCGGCCACGATCTGCTCGAAGAGCGTCGGCGTATAGACCGCCGGGTCGTTCTCCGGGCCGGGCAGGCTCTCCACAATCAGGACCGGCCGCACCATGGTCATGGTCCGCACTACGGCCACGGTGTCCTCCAGCTTCCGGTAGCCGTGACAGGCCACGTACAGCTCGCCGGGCTGGAGCACGTTGGCCGGCAAAGTCATCTCGCCGCTGTAGACCAGCTGGGCCGTGGCGCTGCCGTTTCGCAGCACCACCAGCTTGGTAAGGCCGGTCCACTCGGCGTCAAAGTCGATGGTAAAGGTGTCGGTCCCGGCGGAGCCGGCCGTCAGAGGCTCCAGCCCCCGATAGGTCAGCCGCCGGTCCCGGACCATAAATTCCCGTCTCAAATCAGTCTTCTCCCCTTTCCGCGGCGCACCAGGACTCCAGCCGCACCGGCAGCCGGTCCACCTGCTCCATCAGGGCGTCCAGATTGCCGTTGCCGCCCAGGCCGTCGTGATAGACCTGGTGCATCCGCCGTAACAGCTGCTTGTCGTGCAGTTCCGCCTCCCCGGCCTGGATATAGCGCAGGGCCCGCTGGGCGATGACGTCCAGCAGGATAAACTGCATCCCGTCCACCAAGGCCTGCTCCGTATCCGAGCGCCGTTTCCCCCGCCGCAGCCGGTCCTGGAGCAGGGAGAACAGGCCGGAGATCAGCGCCGAGGCGGCGCTGCCGCCGAGAAACGCCGCAATCATCTGTTCCATGGCCCGCCTCAGTAGAGCGCCAGATAGGTGTAGGCGGTACCGGCGGCGTTCCAGGCCCTGGGCGACGCGCCGCACTGGATGGCCGTGGACGACGCGTTCATCCAGGCCGTCAGCTTGTTGCCCTGGAGCTCCAGGCCCGCCGTATAGTTGGGATAGCCGCCGGAGGAGGTAGCCTGGGAGCACTGGATGGTCCGGCCCATCCGCTGGTCCTGGAGCAGGACGCAGCAGCTTTCGCCGCCGCCCAGAACCACCAGCACCTTGGGCGTCACGCTCAGGGTGATCGAGCGGGCGGCGGCGTTGCCGGAATAGGTCCCCTGGGCGGTGCGGATGACGCCCAGGTCGGCCACGGTCTCCTCGGGGGCGGACCACTGGGGCGCACCGCCGGTGAAGCGGAGCAGAGACCCGGCCGTGTCGGGCGGGTCCAGGGCTTCCAGGCCCCCGCTGCCGCCGTAGAGCAGCTGCCCCGCCGTGACGGCGGCGCGGCCGGTGCCGCCCCGGCTCACCGGCAGGACCTCATAGTCCACGGTCTCCCAGACGCCGTCGGCCACCTCCAGAAACAGGGCCCGGGGCTGGGTGAAGGCGGTGAAGGGCAGCTGCCCGTCCAGGAGCTCCGTCCAGCTGGCGGGCGGCGCACACTGGGGAAAGGCGGCCTCCAGGGCCCCCACGGCGGCCACGGTCAGATCTCCCACCTGGAAATAGCCCGCGGCCTGGGCCGAGGGCCACTGGGCGCTGAGCTGGAGCTCCAGCCCGCCGCTGCTGTCCAGCTCCGCCTCCAGCCAGCCGTCCGGGGGCAGCGTCACCGTCTCGCCGCCCAGGTAGACCGTCAGATCCGTCAGGCTGGCGTCCTCGCCCGGCAGCGTCAGATGGACCAGAACCGTCTGGCCCGCCTGGCCCAGGCCGGTCAGCCGCTGGGAGGCGCTGGCGGCCGCCATGGTGTGGTCGGCGGTGAAGGTCCAGCCGCCGCCGGGCCGGGCCGCAGCCGTGCAGCCGCTGCAGGTCCAGGCAGTCCCGGCGCGGTTTTCCACGGTCAGCGCCGGCCGAAGCCACAGCTGGCCCACGGGATAGTCGGCCGCCTCATTGTCGCCGCTGCCGGGGGTGTCCCAGCAGACCAGCGTCCGGCCGCCGTAGACCCGCTGCAGCAGCGCGGCGTGGAGCTTCTCCTTGGTGATGGAGCCGTTGACAATCTGACCCGCGGCAGCGTTCTGGATCTCGGCCAGGGTCTCCTCCAGGGCCTCCTGGAGCGTCCCGGCGGTCAGTCCCTCCACCGATACCGGCAGATTGGACGCGGCGGAGGTGTCATTGAGGGCGGCGACCAGGCCGTTGAAGGCGTCGCGGATCTCGTCGTAGAGGTACTGGAGATCCGCCCGGACCTGGGTCTCGTCCGGCTCATAGGTGGGAAAATCCTCGGCGTTTTCCCAGGATTTCGTAAAGGTGAGCGGCGTAAACGCCATTTCGCATTCCTCCTTAATCTTCTCCCCCGTAGGCCCGGCGGGCGTTGTAGCCCATGAGCTGGGCGAAGGCCGCCCGGTCCTCCTGGAGGGTTTTGACCTCCTGCTCCTCCGGCGGCGGGGCAGCGGCGGTCTTGGTGCGGGGCGCGAGGCGCCAGCCCAGAGCAAACCCCAGAGCCAGCAGCGCCGCGCCGGTTATGGCCAACAGCATGGATATTCCTCCTTATCGATTTCTCCGCTGGACCGTAAAGACGATCTGGGCGGATACCAGGGACATATCGCACCCGGCGACGTCGTTGGTCAGGCGCATGGTGAAGTGGCGGATATGGCGGCAGCCGGGCTTCCGGACGGCCACATGGGCGAACTGGCGCACGGCCAGCATCCGCCGCCGGAGGTCCCGGGGACAGAGCCGCCAGGCGTAGCACTCCACCGGGGTCAGGTCCCGGCGGCTGCCGTAGTCGGTCTCGTAGGTGAGGTCGAGGACGGTGTCGGTGTCGGACCGGGTGGAGAGAATGACCCGGCGAACGGTCTTGCAGGCCAGATGGCCGCCGAAGTCCTGGGTGGGAAAGCGGAACACCTTGGGGATGCCCTGCCCGTAGTCCCGGAAGCTGCGGACGAAGCGGCTGACCCGGCCCTCGGCGTCCAGATGGTAGATCCGCAGGGGGCCGGTGAAGGCCAGACCGCCGTCGTCGTCCCGGCTGTCGCCCCGGAAGAAGCTCACCGCCGGGATATTCGTGAAATAGAACCAGCTGGGCTTGCCTGCCGTGGAGAGCCGGTAGTCCCAGAGGTAGACCTGCCCTCCGGCGGCCACCCAGTAGCGCTCGCCGTCATCCAGGGCGCAGACGGAGCCGGCGGTCTTGACGGCCTCCAGGAGTCCGGGCCGCCCGGCGCAGCCGTTGACGTTGCCGGAGATGCACCGGACCTGATTTTCCAGGGCGGCGGTGGTGTCCTCCAGCCGGTAGACGCCGCCATAGGTGCTGCACCAGACCAGGTTGTTCTCCACCAGCCGGATGGTGAAGGGCAGGTCGCAGCCGATGGCCGCGTTGACCGGGGTGTAGTCCAAGGTCAGGTAGGCCCGGTCGCCGATGGTCTCCGCGCCCAGGAGGCAGCGGCCCACGGCGTGGGACTTGAAGACCATCAGATAGCCCGCCTGGAGTCCGAAGCCGGTGACCGGCTCCAGGCTGTCCCCGGCCAGGTTGTAGTACTCCATGGGGAAGTAGCCCGGGTCCATGGCGATGTGGCTGCCGTTCCAGAAGTAGGCGTTGGGCTGGGCCTCGGACCCGGCCAGGATCAGCACGGCCCCGCCGGTGCCGCCGTAGGCGCAGCCGTAGCGGCAGTCCATGATGCTGGCCTCGGCGTCAGGGTTGGCCTTTTCGTAGGTGATGACCACGGTATTGTTGACCGGCGGGTCCTGGACCGGCGGCGCGGTGTCGAAGGTGATGGTCCCCTCCTCCAGGTCGGCGGTGTAGTCGGTGGTCTCGGTCCCGTCCACGGTCACCGAGACGATGCCGTCGGCATCGGTCAGGGGCAGGTGGTAGACCCGGACGCCCACGGTATAGAGGGCGCTGACGGTCTCGCCGTTTTCCGGGGCCGTGAGGAAGGTGATGGAATTCTGGGCTCCCAGGGACACGGTGTACTCGGTCTCGGGGACCAGGGTGGTTCCGATGTAGACCTGCTCCACCGCGGCCACGGGCTCGCCGTCCTCGGTTTCAAAGCGGAATTCCTTGGCGGTGCCGTTGGCGCTGAAGGCCACACCGCGGCTCTCCCGGGCGGCGGTGTACCAGAGGGTTTTCCGGGGACTGAGGCGGTTTTCCGGCTGATAGAGGTCCCCGGCCCCGTCGGCGGGACTGCAATTGACGGCGATGACCGGCACATAGGGCGTCACATCGGCGGCAGTCAGCGCCCCGTCCTCCCATTGGATGGTTTTGAACGCGCCCTGGGTCTTGTAGAGCAGGGCGTCGCGGTAGCGGATAAAGGTACCCCGGATCTCGGGGAGGCCGCCGCAGAGCTTGGTCAGGGTCATGGTCTCGCCGGGGCGCCCGGCATAGAGTCCGTCGCCGATGTGGAGCACGGCCTGCCCCCAGAAGAGCCGTTCGGCGCAGCAGATCCCCGTATCCAGGGGCTCGGTCACGGCCTCCTGGCCGTCGCGGCAACTGAGGAGGCCGTCGCGCCACCAGAGGTTTTCCATCTCGGGACTCTGACTGGAATCCATCCGGTAGTCCAGCTCAAAGAGGTTGAGGCCGCCGGAGAGGTTTTCAAAGGTGAGCATCCGCTCCTCGGGCGGATCGGGGAGGCCGGAGCCGCCCAGGATATTGGAATTGGCCATGGGACGATCCCTCCTTACCAGCCGTAGGCATCGGCAACCAGGCCCACCTCGGCGGCGGGACCCTCCTCCAGCCGGGCCAGCCGGCGCTCAAATTCGTTGTAAAGGCCGGCATAGAGGAAGCTGTTGTCCTCGATGGCCAGATGAGCGGCCACATAAAAGGCGACAACCGCCCCGACCTCGGGCGGGCAGTCCAGGATCTCCTCATCCCGCGGCGTCCCCTGGGGGACGTGGGGGTAGCGGAAGTATTCCACCTGAAACTCGCCCCGATCCTGTTTGGGCACCGCCACCTGCCGTCCGCCCAGAAGCCGGTAGCCCTGGTAGCGGACGTACTGTCCCCCTTCCAGCCGCAGCAGCCCGGCCGCCATCTGATAGAAGTCGTCGGGCAGGTCATAGAGCAGCATGCCGCCCTGCTCCGCCGGAGTCCCCAGCTCCGCCACGGTCCGAAGCCGCCGGGCGGTGGTGGCCACATATTGCAGCCCATCCCGCGTCAGCGCCGGAATCCGCGTCACCAGATCGGCCTGCTCATTGTAGGTCATCGGGATTCTGGTTCCCGCCACCGAATATTGATTCATCAGCTGAAGCACATAGTCCTTCAGCGCGCCATAGGTCATCGCGCATCTTCTCCTTTCCTCCCGCGCAAAGCGCCGTTTTTCATATCCCCGCCCCCAATTCCCCCCTACGGCGTAGGGCGGCATGCCCACATGCCGCCACGACCGGGCCGCGCCCTACGAACCAGGTCAAACCCACAGCGTAGGGGCGGCTAGCAGCCGCCCGAAAAGGCCCCCGATTCCCACTGTGCCTTCGCCGAACGGCGTAGGTCCCGACGCCTGAGAGGGCAGGCTCCCTTGTGCAAAGGGAGCTGGCTCGCGCAGCGAGACTGAGGGATTGTCAGCCCCCGGTCTCCGCCAGCTCCGATCCCCTCCGTCAGGCCTCCGGCCTGACCGCTGCGGTCGCTGTATCTGCCACTGGCAGCGCTCCCTTGCGGGCCCCTTGGTCGCCAAGGGGAGGCGTACGTTCGGCGAACTGCCCTGCACACGGGGGCTGGCGGGCCGATGTGGGCATCGGCCCCTACGATGGGAGGAACCCGCGAACCGGGCCCCAGTGGTTGTCCGGGGCTGGCAAGGGCGCATATGCAATGCGCCCCTACACGCTACAGCCCATTCCTCCGCACCCGTAGGGGCGGCTAGCAGCCGCCCGCTTCCCTGTTTCCTTTAGCTCAGCTTGACTACGCCCACGGCACGGGCCCTGTCGCTGCTGTCCACCTCGGCGACGGTCAGGTACTTCTGGCCGCTGGTGGTGATGGCGGCGCCGGAGCCGGTCAGATCGGTGAAGCCGCTGACGGCGGTGTTGTAGGTCACGGTCTCGGCGGCAGAGCCCAGCTTATAGCACCAGTTGCAGCCCTCCTCGGGGGTGCCGGGGTTCAGGAACACGGTGATCTGGTTCTCTCCCGTCTGGGCGACGGTGACGTTCAGCTGCCGCAGGACGGCCTGGCTGCCGTGGTAGTAGATGGCGTCGGCTTTCTCCTCCAGGACGAAGCAGTCGTAGACCACGCGCCCCTCCACCAGGAAGCCGCTGATGCCGGGGGGATCGGAGTGGGTTTTGTACTCCTCCAGCTGCCGGGGCGCGGTGGCGGCCATGGGATGGGTCAGCAGGAAGGCGCAACCGCTGGGCAGCCGGGCCGAGGGGACCTTGACGATCTTGCAGCCGTCCACCTCGCCGATGACGCCCTTAATCAGCATTTCCTGGGAGGAATCGCCGTATTTCATAAAGGCGGGGTCCTGCTTGAGCAGGTTGGCGAAGCGGTAGGAGCAGAAGGCCACGCGGCCCTTGTCGGGGACGTTCTTGTTGCCCAGGGCCTCCATGGCGTCCAGGAAGAGGCCGTAGGCATTGTCCTTGGTGACGGCGGTGGTGCCGTAGTTGCCCCGGGCCGTGGCCTCGGCGGCCAGCTTGCGGAAGACGTAGGCGTCGAACTCGGGCACCCAGACCTCCTTGAGCTGCCGGGCCAGGGCCTTGCCGGCGTCCATGACCATCTGGGACTGGACCCGGTCGCCCCGGTCGATGATAAAGGTGAAGGCCCGGTCCTGGGATACGGTGAGGGTCTGGATATTGCGGGTCAGATCGTTGGGAGTGCCGTAGCGGTTGCTGCCGGAGCGGCTGTAGTCGGTCATGGCCACCGTGGGGATGGAGTAGACGTTGACGGTCCGGACGCCGGTGAAGTTGTAGTCGTTGTTGAGGGCCAGCATGGCCTGGGATTCCCGGGTAAACCGCTCGTCTACCCGCTTGGCATACTTGCTGGCAAGGTTCATGGATTCACTCATAAATACATCTTCCTTTCCTGTTTCGGATTGTGTCGCCGCGGCGGGGCAAAAGAAAACGGCCGCCCCTTTCGGGCAGCCGTTTGCAAGCCGGCGGCGGGCCCGCCGCCAGCTTTTCCAGTTTCTATTGTATCATAGGCCGGTACTGTCATTCACTAGCAGGAAAAATATTTTTTTGCCGTCTACGCCTCCCGCCAGAACCGCATGACCGCCAACACCGCGCCGGTCACACAGTAAATCGTCATCAATACCGACGCCGCCTGGGTCAGCAGTCCCAGGATGGGAATCCACCCCAGCACGACATTTAAAATGGCCATAATCGCCGCGCCCAGCACGTAGATCACCAGGGTGACGGCCAGGCTCCGCATATCGCCGGAAGCCACCAGCTCGCTCAGGGGAAAGAGGCTGTACAGCGCCTTCATGCCCGGGCCCTCCTTGTCCATTGGAATGGTACCATGGTACCACAGCCCCGGCGGAAATACAACGGCGCGTTGACAATTCTTTTCGCGAAGTCTACGGCATCACCGCACAATTGTGTCTGCGGCCTTCGCCCAATCTTTTGCCCCATCCGTGCAGTTATAAAAGGGGGAAATACATACAGTATTCCCGCCCTTTTATAACTTTCGTATGAGGCAAAATC
>DVFN01000022.1 GCA_018713205.1 Candidatus Avoscillospira stercorigallinarum
CAAAGATTTTGCCTCATACGAAAGTTATAAAAGGGCGGGAATACTGTATGTATTTCCCCCTTTTATAACTGCACGGATGGGGCAAAAGATTGGGCGAAGGCCGCAGACACAATTGTGCGGTGATGCCTTAAGCATCCACCCATGTTCCCGCCGTAGGGGCGGCCTGTATGGCCGCCCGTGCCGGGTATCGTTCGGCGGAAGTCTTGCGGGAATCGCTGCTGCCCCACGGGCGGCCATGAAGGCCGCCCCTACATACCCGCTCCCGGCGCTGCCGCCCCAACATTCTATATTTAAGGAGGAACCTCCATGAAAGCCATTGTCACCGTTGTCGGCCTGGACCGAGTAGGCATCATCGGCGAGCTGTGCACCGTACTCGCCGGCATGCAGATCAACATTGTGGACATCAGTCAGACTGTTATGCACGACTTTTTCACCATGATTATGCTGGTGGACACCGGCAGCGCCAGCATGACCCTCGATGAGATCGGCGACGTGCTCCATCAGAAGGAAGAGGAGATGCACCTGTCCATCCGCATCCAGCGGGAGGATATCTTCCAGGCCATGCACCGCATCTGACGCGGCAGACAGGAGGTACCGCCATGCTTCTCAATCACGCTGATATCATGGAGACCGTCAATATGATCTCCCAGCAGCACCTGGACATCCGCACCATCACCATGGGTATCACACTCCTGGACTGCGCCGACCCCAATCCCCAGGCCGCCGCCGGGAAGATCTATGACAAGATCTGCCGCTGCGCCCAGAACCTGGTGCCCACGGGCCAGCGCATTGAAAAGGAATTGGGCATTCCCATCGTCAACAAGCGCATCTCCGTCACGCCCATGGCCCTGGTCGCCGGGGCCAGCGAGACCGAGGACTACGTTCCCTTCGCCATCGCCATGGACCGGGCCGCCCGGGAGTGCGGCGTGGACTTTATCGGCGGCTTCTCCGCCCTGGTCCAGAAGGGCATGACCGTGGGAGACAAGCGTCTGATCCAGTCCATCCCCGAGGCGCTGGCCCGGACCAATATCGTCTGCTCCAGCGTCAACGTGGGCTCCACCAAGGCCGGCATCAATATGGACGCCGTGGCCCTGATGGGCCGGGTGATCCGCCGGACCGCAGCCCTCACCGCCGACCAGGGCGGCATGGGCTGCGCCAAGCTGGTGGTCTTCTGCAACGCCGTGGAGGACAACCCCTTTATGGCCGGCGCCTTCCACGGCGTGGGCGAGCCGGAAACCGTCATCAACGTGGGCGTCTCCGGCCCCGGCGTGGTCCACCACGCCATCCAGCAGGTCAAGGGCAAGCCCCTGGACGTGGTGGCCGAGACCGTCAAGAAGACCGCCTTCCATATCACCCGCATGGGCCAGCTGGTGGCCCAGGAGGCCTCCAAGCGCCTCAACGTGCCCTTCGGCGTGGTGGACCTGTCCCTGGCGCCCACCCCGGCCATCGGCGACAGCGTGGCCCGGATTCTCGAGGAGATGGGCCTGGAGACCTGCGGCGGCCACGGCACCACCGCCGCCCTGGCCCTGCTCAACGACGCCGTGAAGAAGGGCGGCGTCATGGCCTCCAGCAGCGTCGGCGGCCTGTCCGGCGCGTTTATCCCGGTCTCCGAGGACGAGGGCATGATCGCCGCGGCCTCCTCCGGCGTCCTGACCCTGGACAAGCTGGAGGCCATGACCTGCGTCTGCTCCGTGGGCCTGGATATGATCGCCGTCCCCGGCGACACCTCCGCCGAAACCCTCTCGGCCATCATCGCCGACGAGGCCGCCATCGGCATGGTCAACACCAAGACCACCGCCGTCCGGCTGATCCCCGCTTTGGGCAAGAACGTAGGCGACATGGTCTCCTTCGGCGGCCTCCTGGGCGAGGCCCCGGTGATGCCGGTCCATCCCCAGAGCGCGGCGGATTTCATCGCCCGCGGCGGCCGCATCCCCGCCCCTATGCAGAGCCTCAAAAACTGAATTTCAATCACGCCGCCCCTGCGGAACGCCCTCAGACGGGTCCGCATGGGTGGATTTTATTTCCATCTCATGTCGAAACCTGACTCATTCTTCAAAATGTGTCAACTTCCGACGCATTTCCCAGTGAAACGCCCGATTTATTCACAATTCACTGGATATTTTAAGCAATACTATCCAGAAATCGCGCCGATGGCTCTTGTGACTTTTACCAAACATGCCAAATAAATCTGGGCAACTTGACAACAGAAATGGGCCCTCCTATAATGATACTGAAATGATAGTCCTTCTCCGGCCATGGCCGGAGGGGGAAACTCTGGAGAGCACGCGAATCCCCGGCTCCGCCCGGGGCGGTCCCGCCGGCTG
Organism: Candidatus Avoscillospira stercorigallinarum; assembly: GCA_018713205.1. GTDB lineage: Bacteria > Bacillota > Clostridia > Oscillospirales > Oscillospiraceae > Avoscillospira > Avoscillospira stercorigallinarum. The sequence goes on from DVFN01000022.1 coordinate 2,325, forward strand.
CCGTGCGCCAACGGGTCTGCTTCGGCGACCCGTTTTTTGTTTGGGATCACCGTGCCGCGGATGAGAGGAGTGGATGCTTTGAACATGGTATGGGCCGCCCTGCTGGGGCTGGTCTTCGGCGCGGGACAGTGCTGGCTGCTGATCCTGGGCGTCCGAAGCCTGGGCAGCGAGCGGCTGAAAGTCTGGGCCTTCGTGGTGCAGTTCTTCTGCCCCATGGCGGGGCTGCTGCTGTGCGCGGCAGTACTGCCGGAGGGGCTGGCTGCCTGTGGAATCGCCATGGCAGCGGCGCTGATTTGCGGCGCCGTGGGTGAGCTGACAGCCATCCGCCGCAGGTCCAAGAAAGGCAAAGGGGATGGAACAACATGACAACGAGAATCATTCTGGCCGCCGTGGGCGCCATTGTGGCCCTGGCCGGCTGGATGTGGCGCAGGTCCGCCCTGGCCCAATGGCAGGCCGCCGGAGAAAACGCCAAAAAGAAAAAACCCCGGCTCCCCACGGTGGTGATGCTGCTGGGTATCTGGCTGGCTGTAGTCAAGGTGCTGGAGCTGGCCTTCGGCGTCAAGCCCCGGGAGAGCTTCGCCGTGGACATCTGGGCCGACCGCATCGATCTGGGCGGCTTCAGCCTGAGCATGACCGTGGTCTACACCTGGATCATCATGGCCGCGCTGATTCTTCTGGCCCTGGTGCTGCGGCTCACGGTCATCCGACGCATGACCCAGGTCCCCAAGGGGGCGCAGAACGTCCTGGAGATCTGCGTGGAAAACCTCTGCAAGTACACAAAATCCAATGTGGGCGACCTGGGAGATAATCTCCCGGCCTACCTCTTTATGATCGCGATGTTCATGGTGGGCAGCGCCATTCTGGAGCTCTTCGGCATCCGCGCCCCCACCTCCGACATCACCATGACCTTCTCCATGGCCCTGATGACCTTCGTGCTCATCAACTACTACGGACTCAAGGTCAAGGGCTTCGGCGGCCGGCTCAAGCGGTACCGCAACCCCATGAATATCGTCAGTGATCTGGCCGTGCCGGTGTCTCTGGCCTGCCGTCTCTTCGGCAACATGCTCGGCGGCCTGATCGTCATGGACCTCTTGTACTTCGCCATGGGCAACTACGCCGTGGCGCTGCCCAGCGTGGTGGGCCTCTATTTTAATGTATTCCACCCGCTGATTCAGGCCTTTATCTTCGTCACGCTGACCCTGACCTTCATCGGCGAGGCCGTGGAGTAAGACGCCCGTCGCCTGAGACAAAGGCTCCCCTTGAGGGGAGCTGTCAGCCGTAGGCTGACTGATTGAAGAATTCTTGGAATGTCGGCGCAAGCCGAGATTCCTAGGGGCGAAGCCCCGTAGAATTCTCCATCCAGCTCCGCTGGAGAGGTG
>DVFN01000023.1 GCA_018713205.1 Candidatus Avoscillospira stercorigallinarum
GCGTATTTTTAAACTTTTGGAAAAAGTTTAAAAATACGTGTTGATTGAACGCGCAAGGGGTCTTAACCCCTTGCACACATTCCCCGCTGCTCTGTCACATCAGCTTTCAGCGAGGTTTTTTGACAGTCTGACCTCCCCTTGGTCACCAAGGGGAGGCTTTTCTCTGACGGAAAAACCTGAGGCGAGTCGGTATGGCCGCCCGTGAAAAAATTTCCGGCCCCTGTTCGGGGGCCGGATTGTTGTTTCTTACACGTATCGCTGTGTCACTACGTCGATGACGCCGCGGGTGGTCAGACGCAGGGTGGGGATTACCGGCAGGGCCATAAAGCTCAGGGTCATGAACGGATCGATGCCGGGGTTCGCGCCCTGGGCCCGGGCGGCGGCCTTGGCCTGCTCCAGGGCCTCGTTGACCTGCTCCAGGGGCTGGTCGGTCATAATGCCCGCGATCTCCAGGGGCAGCTCGGCGGTGACGGTCTCGTTTTCGGCTACCACGATGCCGCCGTGGTTCTCCACCACCCGGTTGGCCGCGAAGGCCATATCCCTGGAATTGGTGCCCACGAGGATGATATTGTGACTGTCATGGGAGATGGACGTGGCTACCGCGCCCCGCTTGAGGCCGTAGCCTTGGATATAGCCCACGCCGATATGGCCGGTGGACTTGTGGCGCTCCACCACGGCGATTTTCAGAATGTCCTGCTCCAGATCCACCTTGGTGGCGTAGCCGTTGTCGGTGGTGACGATTTCGCCGTCCACCAGGCCGATGACCGCCCGGGGCCGCGGGTCCCGGAAGTCCTCCAGCTTGAGCTTCGGCAGGTGGAAGGTGTCGTGGGCCCGGTTTACCAGGGTCTGGTCGATGACCGGGGCGTCGAAGGGCTTCACCGCGCCGTCATACCACAGCTTCCCCTTTTTGAAGACCATCTGCACCTGGAAGGACTCGAAGCTGTCGATGATGGCAAAGTCGGCCAGATAGCCCGGGGCGATGGCGCCGCGGTTGTTGAGCTGGTAGTACCGGGCGGCGTTGTGGGTGGCGGCCTTGACGGCGATGATGGGGTCCACGCCCAGGGCAATGGCCCGGCGGCAGTTGTAGTCGATATGACCCTTTTCGAGGAGGTCGCTGGGGTGCTTGTCGTCGGAGCAGAACATGCACCGGTCGGCGTACTGGGGCGTCAGCAGCGGCACCAGGGCGTCCAGGTTCCGGGCGGCGGTGCCCTCGCGGATCATGATGTACTGGCCCAGCCGCAGCTTGTTCAGGGCGTCCTCCATGTCGTAGCACTCGTGGTCGGAATAGACGCCTGCGGCCACATAGGCGTTGAGGTCCATCCCGGCCAGGCCCGGGGCATGGCCGTCGATCTTCTTGTGATGGGCCTGGGCGGCGGTGATCTTTTCCAGCACCTGATTGTCAGCGGCCACAGCGCCCACATAGTTCATCATCTCGGCCAGACCCTGGACCCGGGGATGGTCATAGAACGGATCAATGGCCCGGTAGTCCAGTACGGCGCCGGCCTCGTCCAGCGGCGTGGCGGGGACGCAGGAGGGCAGCATAAACCGCACATCCATGGGCAGATCCTCGGTGGCCTGGAGCATATAGTCGATGCCGTCGGTGCCCATGACGTTGGCAATCTCATGGGGGTCGGTGACCACGGTGGTGGTGCCGTGGGGCAGCAGGGCCCGGCAGAGCTCCGCCGGAGAGACCAGGGCGCTCTCCAGATGGATATGGCTGTCAATAAAGCCCGGCAGGACGATATGCCCGGCCATGTCATACTCCAGATGGCCGGAATAGGAGCCCATGCCGACGATCAGACCCTCGGCCACGGCAATATCGCCCCGGCACAGCTCGTTGGAAAAGACGTTGAGATAGACGGCGTTTTTCAGCACCAGGTCGGCGGGGCTGCGGCCGGCGGCCACATCGACGATGTGCTGCTTTTTCAGACTTTTGCGGCGGATTTTTCCCGCGTAGCTCTCTGCCATGGCAAAGCATCCTTTCTTTTTGTGAAATTTGCCTCTATCCTACCATGAAATTGTGAATTTTTCTACCCAAATTGACGAAAATATTTCGGAAATCTTTCGAGAAAAATCTCTTGACATTTCGAGATTATCTGATATAATAATGGAGCATTTGAGATGCGGGTGTAGCTCATCCGGTAGAGCGCCACCTTGCCAAGGTGGAGGTAGCGAGTTCGAGCCTCGTCACCCGCTCCAGTTTTTCGCCGCAAGCGTCAGCTTGCGGCGTTTTTTTTTCCTCTGCCGGGACCGGCTAGGGAATCAGCGCCGGTCCGGAGAAACCGGTCCCATTCTGGAAGAACATGATAAAATAGATGGGAAGATAGGTGATTTTCCCTTTCTGGGTGATTTCTCGCTGATTGGACAGAACAAACGCGTTCTGAATATGGTATTCGTCCTGACTGACAAAGGTATTGAGGGCGCTGTGCACCATGTAATCCTTGCCGGATTTTACCTCGATGGGGACGACGGACAGACCTTCGTAGTCATCGATCAGAAAATCCACCTCGCCCTTGCTGCGGTTGTCGTAGTAAAAAAGCGTATAGCCGTGGGCAATCAGCTCGCTGGCCACGACGGTTTCATAGACGGAGCCCAGGTTGATGGAACGGACGTCCTCCAGAATGGCCTGGATGTTGTGACCGTAGAGAATGCCGGAGAGAAGTCCCACATCGTTGAGATACAGCTTCAGCAGGTTTTTCCCCTGGGACTCCGCCAGCGGGAAGCGGGGATTGGAAATCGCCTGGACATTCAGCGCGATTCCGGCGCTGATGAGATATTCAAATTCATCCTGATAGTCGCCAAAGGTTTTGCCCTTTTTATGCTCGATGTGCTGGGCCACCACTCGCTTTTTCTTGTTCTCCATATTGGAGGGAATCAGGTCATAGATCCGCCGGATTTTCAGCTTCCGCTCCTCCCCGTATTTGGAGGCGTCGGCGGCATAGTAGTCGTAGATTTCCCCCTGAATCTCCCGAATTTGCTGAATATTGCGGCTCTCTAAAAAGGCGTTGACCGCGTCCGGCAGTCCGCCCACCAGCAGATATTTACGAAAGAGATCCATCAGCTTGCGGTGCATGGCGTCCTCCAGGGAAATGCGGCGCTGGAAGCTGGTCCGCAGAGCCGCTATGGCCGGGGCGTTCATACCGTTGGCATACAGAAATTCCTCGAAATCCAGGGGGAACATCCGCACCTTCCGGATGCTGCCCATGGGAATGGAGGTCGTCTGGGCAAGGGTGACGCCCAGCAGGGAACCGCTGGCGATATAGGTAAACCGGCCGTCCCGGGCGAGAAATTTCAGCATGGTCAGCAGATGGGGATAGGCTTGGATCTCATCGAGGAACACCAGCGTGTCCTCCTTCGTTCCCATCTTATCCCCGTCCGTCATACTGAGCCGCAGATAGAAATCCTCCACCGTTCTGGTGTTGGCAAACAGCCGGTCTCCCAGGGAATCCTCCACCAGGTTGACTTCAATCACGTTGGAAAACAGCTTTTTTCCCACATGACGGATGATATAGGTCTTGCCCACCTGACGGGCTCCGTCCACCAGGAGAATCTTGTCGGAGCCGGAACGCAGATGGGCCTCAATCAGCGGTTCAATTTTCCGATACAGCATATATTTCCCTCCTCCTGACTTTTCAATATTATTTGACGTCCTATTCTATGACTTTTCAAATCTAGGATAGCACATAAAACATGACTTTTCAAATATATTTCGTCGAGAAAACACTGACTTTTCAAAATAACGCACCGCGGCTGCCTTTCACAGGGCAGCCGCGGTGCGGTTTCAGACCATATTGGGATGGCCGTTAAATTCTGGTCACAGCAAAGCGGAGAATCCGCAGGGCGGACTGCTCCAGCTCCAGGCGGGTGGGCTCGTGGGTGAAGCGCTCGTCGTCGGCCAGGAAGAAGCCCTTGAATTTCCACTGCTGGCGGAACAGGTCGGAGAGAGGCGTATCCTCGCCGCAGACCTGACCGTTGATGCGCTCGGTGGGGATCAGCAGCGCCGCCGCCGTGGGAGCTGCCAGGGCGAAGCTCCGGCTGTAGATCTCCAGGTAGGCCCGGAGGGTGACGTTGGTCTGGTACTCCATGGACACGGGCCGGAGCACCGCGCCGCCGTAGGGCCGGACGCCCGCGGCCAGAGCCGCCGTATAGCGGCCCGCCATCATGGGGTCCTCGGACCAACAGCGGCTGTTGTGGCGCTGGCTGGGTCCGCGCAGCACGTCGGCCCCGGGGGCCAGCCACAGGTCCACGCCGTACTCCCGCATCTCCCGGCCCACGGCCGCGCCCACGGCGGAGATCAGAGACAGATCCCAGCTGCACCCCAGCAGGCCCGCCGCCGGGAAGGCGGTGCAGTTCTGCCGGGCGGTGATCTCGCCGGTCTCGGGGTCCACGATCTCCCGGGTCAGCAGCAGGCCGTCGGCCCCCGCCGCCAGAGACATGGACGGGATGCCCCAGTCCTCCTTCAGATCCGCCGAGGCTCCCAGCGCGCCCTCGGGGCCGCCGGGACAGAGGCCGAAGTCCAGCACCAGATGCCGCAGGGCCACGTCGTCCATGGCAGCCGCCAGCTCATAGACCGAGGCCGTGCCGGCCTTGACGTCCTCCAGCCGCACGGGATGGTCGGCGCCCCGGCAGAGGGCGGGCTGAGGCGGCCGCTTGAGGGGCGTTTTTTTCAGGTTCCAGCCGGAGAGGCGGATGGCCCGCTTCCGCGCCTGGGCAATTTCCTCGGCCTCGCCGGGATAGGTGTAGGGCAGGCGTATGGGACGGTTGACGGTGTGCGCCATGGGCAGGGGCAGCACCGGAGCCAGCAGGGCGTCGGACTTGAGCAGCAGAGACCCGGCCACCATGGCGCTGCGGGCCGAGAAGCCCACGCGGACGTCGTAATAGCCCGCCTCCAGCAGGAAGGCCGCCGAGGCCTCGGAATAGCTGGCCAGGTCCGAGAGCTCCAGGCGGATCTCCACCTGCTGACTCTGCCCGGGGTCCAGCATGGCCGTCCGGGCAAAGCCCGCCAGCACATACTTGGGCTGGGGCAGCTTGCCCGCGGGCCGGGAGACGTAGACCTGCACCACCTGGGACACGGGCCAGACTTCGCCGGTGTTGACCACCTCTGCCGTGACCACCAGCTCGGTCCGGTCCACGGCCACGCCGATGGCGGCGATTTCCGCCGTGCCGTAGGTCAGGCCGTAGCCGAAGTCGTAGAGCAGCTCCGAGCCGAAGGAGTCAAAATAGCGGTAGCCGCAATAGATATCCTGGACCTGATTGGCCTGGATAAACTCGGCCCGCCGCCGGGGCCAGCTCTGGTTCAAATGGCCCAGGAATACCGACTGGCCGGTGAGCAGCTCGGCCAGAGCCGCGCCGCCCTCCTGGCCCGGAATGCCCATGTAGACCACCGCGCCGCAGAGGGAAGCCGCCGCCGCGGCCTCCATATAGCCCGGCGTGTTGAGCACCAGCACCGTCCGGGGGAAGACCTTCGTCACGGCCTCGATCATGGCCAGCTCATCGTTGTTGATAATGGGGTCATAGGCGTCCTCGTCCCGGGAGAGGACCACCACGGCGGCGGCGTTGTTCTCGGCCAGCTCCTCCATGGACAGGCTCCGCCAGGGCAGATCGCCGGTGGGATGGCTCAGGGCCCAGGCCCGGTACTTGTGGGCCAGCAGGCCGTCGGGCTTCACCAGCTCCGAGGCGCAGAGACCGTCGAGCACATTGACGCTGTGGTAGGGCACAAACTCCGGGCAGGCGAAGACCGTCCGCACCTGGCCCATGCCGAACACGGCTACCGGCAGCTTCTCCGAGCCCTGGGGCCGGAGAGGCAGGGTGTCGTGAATATTTTTCAAAAGAACCATGCTCCCAACGGCCGCCGCCTGGGCCGTACGCATGTTCTGGGTCATCCGTGGCGTAAATTCCATGGGAACAACCTCCTCATGTGGGAATATCAATATGCAATAGTGTATCATATTTTCGGGCCGGGCAAAAGAGAAAAATTGCGTCCGCCGGAGAAGACGCGGCCCGAAAGAGAGAAAAACACCGGGTGTCTTCACTGTGCGGACGTTTGTCAATGTGACAAAAATACTTGAACGGAACAGAGTACTTTAGTAGTTTAGCTACAAACCTTTCATTTTGCAGGAATAATACTTTGATTCTCCAGGGAAACGGCATTATAATATGCACTATATCGACTTTTCGTCTCGTTTTAGCGGCGAAGCTTCAGAGGTGATTGGAATGTTTGACCAGAAAGGGCTCTCTCCCCTGCTGCAGGAGCACGACGCCTGCGGCATTGGCGCGGTGGTCTCCATCGAGGGAAAGGCGACCCACAAGACTGTGGACGACGCGCTGAAAATCGTCGAAAAGCTGGAGCACCGGGCCGGCAAGGACGCCGCCGGAGAGACCGGCGACGGCGTGGGTATTTTACTCCAGATTTCCCATCCGTTTTTCTCCAAGGCCGCCGCGGCCATGGGGATCGACCTGGGCGGGCCCCGGGACTACGGCGTGGGCATGTTCTTTCTCCCCGGGGAGACTCTGCCCCGGCGGCAGGCCCAGAAGCGGCTGGAGGTCATCGCCCGCAAGGAGGGCATGGAGTTCCTGGGCTGGCGGGATGTGCCCACCCGGCCGGAGATTCTCGGCCAGAAGGCTCTGAACTGCATGCCCTATATCGCCCAGTGCTTCGTCCGCCGTCCCGCCGGGGTGGCCCGGGGGCTGGAGTTCGACAAGCGCCTCTACCTGGTCCGCCGGGAGTTTGAGCAGAGCAACGAAAACACCTATGTGGCCTCCTTCTCCAGCCGGACCATTGTCTATAAGGGCATGTTCCTGGTGGGGCAGCTGCGGAATTTCTACCTGGACCTCCAGGACGAGGACTATGAATCCGCCATCGCCCTGGTCCACTCCCGGTTCTCCACCAACACCAACCCCAGCTGGGAGCGGGCTCATCCCAACCGCTTTATCCTCCACAACGGCGAGATCAACACCATCCGCGGCAATGCCGACCGGATGCTCTCCCGGGAGGAGACCATGACCTCGCCCCTGATGGCCGAGGCCGCCGACCGGATTCTGCCGGTCATCAACGGCTCCGGCTCCGACTCGGCCATGCTGGACAACACCCTGGAGTTTATGGTGATGAACGGCATGGATCTGCCGCTGGCCATGATGATTTTAATTCCCGAGGCATGGCGGCACAATAAGCACATCGACCGGCAGCGCCGGGATCTCTATCACTACTACGCCACGATGATGGAGCCCTGGGACGGTCCCGCCTCCATCGTCTTCTCCGACGGCGACCTGGTGGGCGCGCTGCTGGACCGCAACGGCCTCCGGCCCTCCCGGTACTACGTGACCCGGGACAACTATCTGATTCTCTCCTCCGAGGTGGGCGTGCTGGACATCGATCCGGCCATGGTGGTCAGGAAGGACCGGCTCCGCCCGGGCAAGATGCTGCTGGTGGACACCCAGGCCGGGAAGATCATCGAGGACGACGATCTCAAGTCCTACTATGCCGCCCGGCAGCCCTACGGCGAGTGGCTGGATCAGCACCTGGTCTACCTCAAGGATCTGCCGGTGCCCAATAAAAAGGTGGAGCCCCTCTCCAACGCCCAGCGCCAGCGGCTCCAGCGGGCCTTTGCCTATTCCTATGAGGATCTGACCGGCGTCATCCTCCCCATGGCCCGGGACGGCCAGGAGCCCACCTCCGCCATGGGCGTGGATATCCCCCTGGCCGTGCTCTCCGAGAAGCATCAGCCCCTGTTCCGCTACTTCAAGCAGATGTTCGCCCAGGTCACCAACCCGCCCATCGACGCCATCCGCGAGGAGAGCGTCACCGATACCACGGTCTATGTGGGCTCCGACGGCAACCTGCTCCAGGACAGCCCGGAGAACTGCAGCGTTCTCCAGATCAACAACCCCATCCTCACCAACCTGGACCTGATGAAGATCAAGTCCATGGATGCCCCGGGCTTCCGGGTGGAGACCATCTCCATTCTCTATTATAAAAATACGTCCCTGAAAAAGGCCCTGGACCATCTCTTCGTCAACTGCGACCGGGCCTACCGCAACGGGGCCAATATTATCATCCTCTCCGACCGGGGCGTGGACGAGAACCACGTGGCCATTCCCTCCCTGCTGGCCGTGTCGGCCCTGGAGCAGTACCTGGTCCGCACCAAGAAGCGCACGGCCATCTCCGTCATTCTCGAGAGCGCCGAGCCCCGGGACGTCCACCACTTCGCCACGCTGCTGGGCTACGGCGCCCGGGCCGTCAACCCCTACCTGGCCTACGCCAGCATCCGCCAGCTGATCCACGAGGGCCTGCTGGACAAGGACTACACCGTGGCGGTGGATGACTACAACAAGGCCGTGCTCCACGGCATCGTCAAAATCGCCTCGAAAATGGGCGTCTCCACGATCCAGTCCTATGAGAGCGCCCAGATCTTTGAAATCGTCGGCATCCGCCAGGATGTGGTGGACCAGTATTTCACCAACACCGTCAGCCGCGTAGGCGGCGTGGGTCTGGAGGAAATCGCCGAGGGCGTGGAGTATTACCACAGCCGGGCCTTCGACCCCCTGGGGCTGGAGACCGATTCCGCCCTGGACAGCGCCGGCTATCACCGGCTCCGGTGCGGCCCGGAAAAAGAGGACCACATGTACAATCCCCAGGTGGTGTGCCTGCTTCAGCGGGCCGTGCGCCGGGGGGACTACAGGCTCTTCCAGCAGTATTCGGCCCTGGTGGACAACGAGACGCCCCACACCCTCCGGGGCCTCTTGGAGTTCGTCTTCCCCGCCGAGGGCGTGCCCCTCTCGGAGGTGGAGCCGGTGGAGTCCATCGTCCGGCGGTTCAAGACCGGGGCCATGTCCTACGGCTCCATCTCCCAGGAGGCCCACGAGTGTCTGGCCCTGGCCATGAACCACTTGGGCGGCAAAAGCAACTCCGGCGAGGGCGGCGAGGCCCCCGAGCGGCTCCACACCGACCGGTGCAGCGCCATCAAGCAGGTGGCCTCGGGCCGCTTCGGCGTCACCTCGGAATATCTGACCTCGGCCCAGGAAATCCAGATCAAAATGGCCCAGGGCGCGAAGCCCGGCGAGGGCGGCCATCTGCCCGGCAAGAAGGTCTATCCCTGGATCGCCAAGACCCGCCACTCCACCCCGGGAATCCGGCTGATCTCTCCCCCGCCCCACCACGATATCTATTCCATTGAGGATCTGTCCCAGCTGATCTACGACCTGAAAAATGCCAACTGCCGGGCCCGGATCTCGGTGAAGCTGGTCTCCGAGGCCGGCGTCGGCACCATCGCCGCGGGCGTGGCCAAGGCCGGGGCCCAGGTGGTTCTGATTTCCGGCCACGACGGTGGCACCGGCGCGGCCCCCGCCACCTCCATCCACAACGCGGGCCTGCCCTGGGAGCTGGGCCTCTCCGAGGCCCACCAGGCCCTGATCGGCAACGGCCTCCGGCAGCAGGTGGTGCTGGAGGTGGACGGCAAGCTGATGACCGGCCGGGATGTGGCCATTGCGGCCATGCTGGGCGCGGAGGAATTCGGCTTTGCCACCACGCCCCTGATCGCCCTGGGCTGCGTGATGATGCGGGTCTGCAACCTGGACACCTGTCCCGCGGGCATCGCCACCCAGAACCCGGAGCTCCGAAAGAACTTCACCGGCAAGCCGGAGTATGTGGAAAACTTTATGAAATACGTGGCCCAGGAGCTGCGGGAGCTGATGGCCCGGCTGGGCGTCCGCACCGTGGACGAGCTGGTGGGCCGGACCGACTTCCTGCGCAAGCGGGAGAAGTCCGTCAGCGCCCGGGCCGAGGCCGTGGACCTGACGCCGGTGCTGGGAGATCCCCACCTGGGCGAGGCCCAGCGGTTCCATCCGGAGCTGGCCTATGACTTCCGCCTGGAGCAGACATTGGACCGCCGGGTCCTGCTGCGGGAGATGGGACAGGCCCTGGAGACCGGCGCGCCCGCGTCGCTCCGGGTGGACGTCACCTCCACCGACCGGGCCTTCGGCACCCTCTTCGGCGCGGAAATCACCCGCCGCTGGGGCAATACCCTGGCCGAGGACACCTACCATGTCAAGGCTGTGGGCGGCGGCGGCCAGTCCTTCGGCGCGTTTATCCCCCAGGGCCTGACCCTGGAGCTGGAGGGCGACAGCAACGACTACTTCGGAAAGGGCCTCTCCGGCGGCAAGCTGGCGGTGTATCCCCCGAAGGAGGCGGCCTTCGCCGCCAGTGAAAACGTCATCATCGGCAACGTGGCCCTCTATGGCGCCACCTCGGGCAAGGCCTTTGTCTGCGGCGTGGCCGGGGAGCGGTTCTGCGTCCGCAATTCCGGGGCCATGGCCGTGGTGGAGGGCGTGGGCAACCACGGCTGCGAGTATATGACCGGCGGCACCGTGGTCATCCTGGGCGAGGTGGGCGACAACTTCGCCGCGGGCATGTCCGGCGGCGTGGCCTACGTGCTGGACCGCCGCCACGACCTCTATCTCCGGCTCAACAAGGAGCTGGTGGAGATGGGCCCGGTGAAGGACAAGCACGATGTGCAGCTCCTCAAGACGCTGATTTCCGAGCATGTGGCCGCCACCGGCTCCCAGGTGGGCCGGGAGATTTTGCAGGATCTGGACGGCTGGCTCCCCAGCTTCAAAAAGGTCATCGCCAAGGACTACCGCCGGATGCTGGAGCGGATTTCCGCCATGGAGGCCAAGGGCATGGAGCGGGAAGAGGCCGAAATCGAGGCCTTTTACTCCATGACGGCCAGGTAAAGGAGGGCGTAACGTGGGAAAAACCACTGGATTTTTGGACTATGTCCGCCGGGAGGACCCGGTGCGGGACCCGGCCCGGCGGGTCGGGGACTATGAAGAATTTCACGGCGTCCTGCCGCCCCAGGCGCGGCAGGAGCAGGGCGGCCGGTGCATGAACTGCGGCGTGCCCTTCTGCCAGTCGGGCATGGAGCTGGAGGGCGTGGTCTACGGCTGCCCTCTCCACAACCTGATCCCCGAGTGGAACGATATGATCTGGCAGGGCAACGGCGGCCACGCCCTGTCCCGGCTCTTAAAGACCAACTGCTTTCCCGAGTTCACCGGCCGGGTCTGTCCCGCCCTCTGCGAGACGGCCTGCGTCTGCGGCCTCCACGGCCAGCCGGTGACCATCCGGGAGAATGAATTGCAGATCATCGAAAACGCCTTTGCCCAGGGCCTGATGCAGCCCCGGACCCCGGCGGTGAGGTCAGACAAGACCGTGGCCGTCATCGGCTCCGGCCCGGCGGGTCTGGCGGCGGCGGACCTGCTGAACCGGCGGGGCCATACCGTCACGGTCTTCGAGCGGGACGACCGGCTGGGCGGCCTGCTGATGTACGGTATCCCCAATATGAAGCTGGACAAGCAGGTGATTCTCCGGCGCATCGATCTGATGACCCGGGAGGGCGTCCGGTTCCGGGTCAATGCGGAGATCAACGCTTCCAACGCCCAGGCGCTGCTGGAGGACTACGACGCCGTGCTCCTGTGCTGCGGCGCGACGGAGCCCCGGGCCTTCCCCCAGGCCGGGGAGGTCCCCGGCGTGTCCTATGCCCTGCCCTATCTGAAGGCCGCCACCCGGGCCCTGCTGGGCGGGGAGGCCGATCCGGTCCTCTCCGCCGCCGGGAAGCACGTGGTGGTGGTGGGCGCCGGCGACACCAGCGCCGACTGCATCGCCACGGCCATCCGCCAGGGCGCGGCGTCGGTGACCCAGCTGATCCGCAAGCCCCAGGCCCTGGTGGAGCCCCGGGACAATCTCTGGGGCAACCCCATCCCCTTCCACGACTATGCCGAGGACGAGGCCGTGGCAAAATTCGGCGCCAGTCCCCGGCAGTATGAGACCGTGGTGGACCATATCGAGACCAACGAGTCCGGCAAGCTGGTGGGGGTGGTCACCGCCAAAACCCGCTGGACCGTCAAGAACGGCAAGGCCAAGATGGAGGTCCTGGAGGCGGATAAGACGCTCATTCCCGCCGACCTGCTGCTGATTGCCAGCGGCTTCTCCGGCTGCGAGAAGTCCGTGCTGGACGCCTTCGGCCTGGAGCGCACCAAGCGGGGCGTCGCCGCCGCCGAGGACTACGCCACGGCCAACCCCCAGGTGTTCGTGGCCGGCGATATGCGCCGGGGCCCGTCCCTGGTGGTCTGGGCCATCGCCGAGGGCCGCGCCGCCGCCCAGGCCGTGGACGCCTACCTGCTGGGCTATTCCAACCTGTAACTCGAACCACGTCGTAGGGGCGGCCATAAAGGCCGCCCGTGCCGCATGCACCCTCGCCGAGCGCACCCCGTAGGGGCGGATTGTATATCCGCCCTAGCAGGCCCGCGATTTCCGCCGCAGGCTCAGTGATCCCGGCGGTGCGGCAAGGGCGCATATACAATGCGCCCCTACGGCGGTGGAACCATCGATCCCCGACGGAAATCGGAACCCGGTTCGGGCGGCCATAAAGGCCGCCCCTACGAGAGAACCGAAGGCGGGTCTGTAGGGGCGGCCTTAATGGCCGCCCGGACCGCATGCACCTTCGCCGAACGCACTCGCCCCAACGGGCCCGCGGGTTCTGGTGCGGCGAACAGCTTGTTTCATCCCGCTGTGATTCCCCCTGCCTCTGGGCGGGGGAATTTTTCTGCCCGGATGCAAATTGGATGCTTTCCCGTGTCATCATAGGGCATCCAAAAAATAATTCGGCCAAGGGGAACGAAACGCCAATCTATTCCGTCTATTATTCCAGAAGAACACATGGAAAACGCGGAAAAATTTTACAAAAATTACAAAATGTTATTTATGTTATGCCGTAAAGCAGAAAGAGGTGCAGTTATGAAACACAAATTTATTCGCGCAAGCGCCGTCCTTCTGGCTCTGGTGCTGCTGCTGGGCGCAATGCCCACCGCGCTGGCCACCGGGAACGATTGGTTTGATCCCAGTCACTGGGGCGACGACTGGTGGGGCTATCCCGGCTATTCCGATACCATTACCGTCCAGGCGGATTCCGACCAGCTGGTTCTGGATCGCGGTTCCGCCGTCACCACCGTACGGGTCCAGCCGCCCTACGGCTATTCGCTCTCGGATCTGGACATCACCATGGAGGTGACCGACGGCGGCCGCTACGCCAGCATCGACAACAACGGCGCATTCCGCGCCACCCGGGCCGGCGACTATACGGTCAAGGTCACGGCGGTCTTTACCGATCATTACACCGACGCTTTCGTCACCCGGACCGAGCGCTGCACCATCCATGTCTATGATGCCGACTACCGGGTGTCCATCGATCCCACGGAGCTGGTGCTGCCGGTGGGTGACACCAGAGAGCTCCAAGTCACGGTCCTGGACCCCACAGGCAATCCCATGCCCAGCAGCGCCTATGAGATCACCTGGAGCAACGGCGGCTCGTATGCCGACGTCTATGCCTCGGGCACATACTGCCGGGTCACCGGTTACCAGGCCGGCACGGTGGATATCACGGCGGAGGTCGCTGTCGGCGGCAAGACCTATCGCGTTTCCTGCGAGGTCAAGGTCACCAGCGGGGAGCTCACCTGCAGTGTGGACCGGAACTCCGCGCCCCTGGATCGCGTGATTACCCTCCATCCGTCCATGACCAGCGGTACCTACTTCCGGGATGTCACCTACAAGTACCAGGTCATCGCCGGCAGCGCCAAGATCGAGGATAACGCCGGCAGCTGGTTCAACCCGAACACCGCCGATGTCTCCGCCACCAAGCCCGGCGTGGTCAAGATCCGAATCACGGCCTACTCCGGCAACACGGAGCTGGCCTCCACCGACGTCACCGTCAGCTTCTATGACACCGTCACCCTGGACGCCACCCTCAAGAATGACGCCAAGACCGTGTCCTTCAGCAGCAAGGACGTGTTCACCCGCGTCAAGTACAACGGTGAAACCATCACCAGCCGCTTTGACAGCCTGGCCAATTATATGACCACCATCTCCCGGCTTCAGGACTGCTACATCGACTTCTCTGTCGCGTCCAGCAGCAAGGGCACGCTCACCGGCCCGACGAAGAATCTGCGCAATATTTCCCTGTCCCGGCTGGGCGAGATGAAGTTCACCCCGGCGGGCGGCGTATTCCAGGCCGACTACACCGTCTATGACGCCGACACCGAGCTGCCGGTGAGTCAGGGCACCCTGACCCTCCGGAGCACCCTCTTGGCCGGCGATATCATCTATTCCACCGACTATGAGACGGCCATCACCCTGGAAGAGGAAAAGTTCGAGGAATTCTGGGCCGAGGCCACCGGAAAGAGCAAATCCTCTCTGTCCTACGTCACCTTCTCCCCCTCCAGCAGCGACTGGGGCACTCTCTACACCAAGCTGAACGGCGACAAGGTCACGGAGCGCATGATGTTCGAGCCCAACTACCGGGTTTCTTCCAGAAATTATGACCTGGACGCCGTGACCTATGTGCCGTACAAGAATAAGCTCACCTCCTACAGCGATACCGTGGACTTCACGGCCTATGGCCTGGACGGCACCACTGTGGAGGGACAGGTGGTGATCTACCTCAACAGCAATGCCGGCACCTCCATCACCTCCCGCGGCGTTGTCTTCGGCAAGGCCAACCTGACCAAGGTGCTGCAGGAGACCTTCCTCCAGAACCGCGACGCCGATCTGGCCTACGTGACCTTCTATCTGCCCGAGGCCGAGGAAGGTACGCTCTATTACAACTTCACCTCCGCGCTGGACAAGAACCTGGTCCGCAGCGACCGGCAGTACTATGTGGACCCGGACAAGAACGATAAGAGTCAGTACAGCCTGGATCTGGTGGCCTTTGTCCCCGCCGCCGGGACCTATGGCAAGATCACCCTCTACTATAAGGGCTTCGACAAGACCGGCGACATCAGCTACAGCGGCGCGCTGACCCTGACCGTCAACCAGAAGGACGCCTCCGCCGCCTTCTCGGATATCACCGCCAAGTCCTACAGCTGGGCGGCCGACTCGGTGGACTTCCTCTACTATGAGGATATCGCCAAGGGGTCGGGCGGCAAGTATAACCCCGGCTCCAGCATCACCCGCGGCGACTTTATGCTGATGCTCTACCGGGCCTTCCTCCAGAGCGACTATGAGGACTACAAGGTCACCTCCAACTTCTCCGACGTGACCAAGGGCAGCACCTCCTACTCCAAGGAGACCTACCAGGCCGTGGGCGTGGCCAAGTACCTGGGCATTGCCAAGGGCTCCGGCGGGAAATTCAACCCCAATAGCCCCATCACCCGCGAGGAGGCCATGACCCTGATCTACCGGACCATGGACGAAATCGACTGGACCCTCTCCTATGAGAGCTACGCCCGGGCCTCGTCCTTCTCCGACTACGGCTCCGTCAGCAGCTACGCCAAGGACGCCATCACCGAGCTGGTGAGCCACGGCGTGATCCTGGGCAACAACGGCAAGATCACCCCCAAGAGCAATATCACCCGGGCCGAAATGGCCTGCATCCTCCACCGGGTGCTGACCTACTGAGTTTCTCCCATAATGAAAACGGGCGCGCTGCGGCATTGTCCACAGCGCGCCCGCGTTTTGCAGCCTTGCGGCGAACCTGTCGGCGCAGCCCGGGCGGCCATAAAGGCCGCCCCTACAGACCCGCCTCCGGCCTTCTCGTAGGGGCGGCCTTTATGGCCGCCCGGAAATTGGTTCCGATTCCCGCCAAGGTTCGATGGGTTTGACCGCCGTAGGGGCGCATTGTATATGCGCCCACAGACTGTCGAAAAACCTCGCTGAAGATGTCTGTGACAGAGCAGCGGGGGAAGTGTGAAGGGGGCAAAAAGCCCCCTTCGCGTTCAATCGACACGTATTTTTAAACTTTTTAGAAAGTTTAAAAATACGC
>DVFN01000024.1 GCA_018713205.1 Candidatus Avoscillospira stercorigallinarum
TGTGACAGAGCAGCGGGGAATGTGTGCAAGGGGTTAAGACCCCTTGCGCGTTCAATCAATACGGATTTTCAAACTTTTTTAAAAGTTTGAAAATCCGCCCAGCGTGGCGAAAAGACTTTTTCGACACGCTGGGGGCGCATTATATATGCGCCCGTGCCGCGCCGCCGGTATGCCGCAGGCTTGCGGAGAATCGCAGCCATCCCCTACCCCCCCGCGCACTTCTTCCCGCTTCCCTCTTCTCTCTCCCTTGCACATCGGGAACTTTGGTGGTACACTAACCCCATGGATATGAAGCTACACCCTGTATTAAGCATTCGGCTGTTCAAGGATGAGAAATGCTTTGGCCCCGGCATCGCGCAATTGCTGGAACGTGTGGAGGAGCACCGTTCTCTGCGCGCCGCCGCCCAATCCATGGGCATGGCCTACTCCAAGGCCTGGACCGTGGTGCGGCGGTGTGAGACCGCCCTGGGGTTCCGGCTGCTGCACTTCGTCACCGGCGGCTCCGGCGGCGGCGGCGCGACGCTGACCCCCGAGGCCCGGGACCTGTTGGGCCGCTACCGGGCCTACTGCGCCCGGCTGGAGTCCGCCGCCCGGCAGATTTTTTCCGTAACCTTTGACGGCTTTGAGGAGGACCCCCATGGACTATAAGCTCATCCGTTCCGACCGGCGGACCCTGGCCCTGGAGATCACCCGGGAGGGCCAGGTTCTGGTCCGGGCCCCCCATCAGGCTACCCAGGACCAGATCGACGAATTCGTGACCGCCCGCCGGGAGTGGCTCAGCTCCCGGCTCCAGCGGGTCCGGGACCATCTGGCCGCCCACCCCACCCCCGACGCGGCGCAGACCCAGGCGCTCCGCGCCAAGGCGCTGGAGGTCCTCCCCGAGCGGGTCCGCTACTACGGAAGCCGCATGGGCCTCCAGCCCGTCAGCCTCACCATCACCGGCGCCAAGACCCGCTTCGGCTCCTGCTCGTCCCGGGGACGGATCTCCTTCTCGTGGCTGCTGATGCAGTATCCCCGGGAGGCCATCGACTATGTGGTGGTCCATGAGCTGGCCCACCTGGTCCACCAGAACCACGGCCCGGCCTTCTACCGGCTGGTGGCCTCGGTGCTGCCGGACTACCGCCAGCGGGAAGCGCTGCTGCGGTACTGACATGGGCTGGTCCGTCTATCTGGTCCGCTGCCGCGACGGCAGCCTCTACGCCGGCTGCACCACCGATCTCGACCGCCGCATCGCCGCCCACAACGCCGGTACCGGCGCCAAATACACCCGAGCCCGCCGCCCCGTGACCTTGGCCTACGCCAGCCCCTGCGAAGGCCGCTCCGACGCGCTGAGGCAGGAGGCCGCGCTGAAAAAGCTGCCCAAGGTCCGCAAGGAGGCCCTGGCCGCCGGGTGGCAGAAGGGAGACACACCATGAGCCTTTCCTCCGTCAACCACGCCGCCCAGCTTCTCTCTCGTATTCTCCAGGCCGATTCCCCCACGGAACCGGTCTGCGTTTTTCCGCCCGCCAAGCCCGGCCTCCCGGCCCTGGCCGACGCCTGTCCCCTGCCCCGGGCCACGCCGGAGGAATGCGGCGTCTCCTCCCGGCGCGTGGCCGCCTTTCTCCAGGCCCTGCAGGACGACCCCACCCTGCGGATGCACAGCCTGCTGCTGGTCCGGGACGGGAAGATCTTCTGCGAGGCCGCCTTCGGTCCCCGGGATACGGTCACGCCCCGGCATACCTTCTCTGCCTGCAAGAGCGTCACCGCGCTGGCCGTGGGCTGCGCCATGGACGACGGCCTGCTGGCCCCCGAGGACCCCGTGGCCGACTTCTTCCCCGACGAGTGCGGGCCGGTGAGCCGCCGCCTGTTCAAGGACCTGACCGTGGAGCATCTGCTGTCCATGCGCTCCAGCACCCTCTTCAACGAGGCCGGTTCCATGACCCGGCCCGACTGGGTCCGGGGCTTTTTTGCCCTGCCGGGCCTGGGCGACCAGGGCAAGCGCTTTCAATACAACAGTCTCAACACCTATCTGCTGGCGGCCCTGGTCTGCCGCCGCACCGGCCGGACCCTCTCGGACTACCTGGACGAGCGGATCTTCCGCCCCCTGGGCATCGCCGACCACTTCTGGGAAACAAGTCCCGAGGGCATCGAAAAGGGCGGCTGGGGCCTCTACCTCTCGCCGGAGAGTCTGGCCAAGCTGGGGCTGCTGGTGCTCCAGGGCGGCCTTTGGCAGGGGCGGCAGCTCCTGTCCGAGGCATTTCTCACCCGGGCCACCACCGCCCAGGTCTCCCCGCCGCCGGAGCTGGGCGACTACGACTACGGCTGGCAATTCTGGGTGGGCCGGAAGGAGCGGAGCTTCCTTTTCAACGGCATGCTGGGCCAAAACGTCCTGGGCTGCCGGGACAGCGGCGTAATTCTTGTCTCCCACGCCGGGAACGACGAGAACTTCCAGCAGAGCCGGTACTTCGATCTGGCCCGGGACTACTTCGCCGGCGAGCTCCCCGCCCCCGGCCGGGACGCCGGCGGTCCCCGGCTGCTGCAAAAGACCCTGGCAGCCCTGGCCGCCGCGCCGGGCCGTCTCCCCCGCCGGGGCGAGGCAGAGCCCTTCCTGGGCCGCCGGTTTGTGGCCGACGACCCCGCCGCGGCCTCCACGGGCCTGGTCCCGCTGCTGGTGCAAGCCCTGGAGAACGCCTATACCCACGGGCTGGAGGCCATCTCCATCGGCGGCACGGCCCAGGCGCCGGAGCTCTTCTACGAGGAGCGCGACGCCGTACACCGGCTGCGAGTGGGACTGGAGGCCCCGATCCGGCAGGTGATCCGGCACCAGGGCAGCCAGTTCCTGACGGCAGTCCAGGGCCGCTTTACCCATGACGCCGACGAGAACCCGGCGCTCCGCCTCCAGATCGATTTTCTCGAAACGCCCTCCACCCGGGTGCTGAAGCTGATCCTGACCCCCGCCGGTCCCCGGCTCCAGCAGGACGAGACCCCTGGCGCGGACTTCGTCACCGGAATGACGGCCCTCTTCGCCGACAGTCCCGCCTTCCGGGCCGTGGCCGCGGCCCTGGTGGGCGCTCCGGACCCGGACTACCTGGACTACCGAATCCGGCGGGTCTTCCAGCCAGATCTCAAGCTCCGGGACATGCCCTGGGATTGATTCCCCACAGCAATCCCCCCGCCGGGCTGCGTCGTGATTGCCCCCCACCCGGTTTCGGGCGGCTGATAGCCGCCCCTACGCATGTAGCGGCGCACCCTCGCCGAACGCCGTAGGGCGGCATGCCCACATGCCGCCGCAGACTGTCGAAAAACCTCGCTGAAGATGTCTGTGACAGAGCAGCGGGGGAAGTGTGAAGGGGGCAAAAAGCCCCCTTCGCGTTCAATCGACACGTATTTTTAAACTTTTTAGAAAGTTTAAAAATACGCACAGCGTGGCG